>NZ_JAYKLX010000005.1:0-486428 GCF_035285365.1 Aquimarina gracilis
CCTCTACTTGACATTAAAGTGGGATTGAATTCTTTGCAACATGTAAAAGAGATTCATGTGGTTGCGGTAAGAAATGAGGTCAAAGAACTTCTTTGGGTATTAGACAAAAGTTTTGAAGCAGATTGTATTATTAAGACTGTTAATCTAGCTAGAAATCAAAAACAGGAGTTCTCGTTTATTTTAAAAGATGAAGCAGAGCAATCTTTGACTTTGGGCACGCCAAAGAAATTCTTATACGAACCTAATGCTGCAGTTTTAAAAAGTGGTGGATTTTTAAGTATTGGTCATGCTTTTTCTTTAGAAAAACTGCATTTGCATTCTCATTTATATACTTCTGAAGAAAGGATAGATTTTCCTGGAAGAAAGTTCGAGGTGACCGCAATTTTTCCGTATCAGAAAAAAACGATTGCCAATACAGGTATTACAAAAGCTAATATTACAATACGTAATTTCCCGGGAAGTGTAGCTGCTTTAAGAAAAAAACACAAAATCAAAGATGGAGGTGAGATTTATCTGTTTTTTACCACGGATCTTAATGAAAAAAAAATAATGATCCAGTGTAAGAAAATCTAGTTTATGGTTTCGAGAATACATCAGAATACTCGATATATCCTTCTATATACTCTTTCAAGGCCGTAGTATCGACGTTTTCAAGGTTATTAAGAATAAAATCCCTGTCTTCTTCAATATTTTTATGATACCCCAATATTTTTGGAACATTGGTTTGGATACTAGACCTAATCATTCTAAGCTCAATATTATCTGGCTCAGCCTGTATAGCTGCATCGATAGTTTTTCTAGCTTTATTGAAATAAGACATCTTACTAATGGGGTTCCATGAGTAGGATGCTTTTAACGCCAAAGCAGCACCATAATATCCTAGGTAGATAGCGCCTTTATTTTCGGTAGCCTTTTCAGTAAGTTCAAAAAACTTATCGGCATGCTCTCTAGATTGATTACAGACTTTGTATGCATCACGAATATTTTCGACTGTAATATTTTCAGAAGTGGTATTGATAAAGAAAACAGCAAATAAAATTGATAAAATTTTCATTTAGTAAGAAGATTTGTTTTAAAGAACGATAAACCAAAAAATAAGTTGCATTATTTGTCTATTTATTTAGCCAAAGAAATCTTAAGCAATAAGTTATTCTTTTTACCGTCATACGCCTCAAGAATAATATCCTTATTAGGCAACCTTGCTGCTTTGGTAAGTTCTAGAACATCTAGACGAGCATTTCTTATATCACTTCCCGTTAGTATGGCCTCTTTTGAAACCTCTCCTGTAGCATCATCGATGACATAAGAGGTTAGGTAAATAAATTCTTTCTTACCATCAAAATAACGTGTTGGTGTTTCTTCAAAAGATCGTTTAAGATTGGTAAAATCATCAATGTAAAATATATAATGTTTTCCTGCATCCATAAAATTTAAATAGGACATACTTCTTTTTCCAATGGTACCCATTTGCCATTTGGGAAGTTTGTGCATCCATATCATTTTTCCTTCAGCAGATAATTTGAATGCAAAAATATCACGGTAATAATATTTATAGGTAGTTCTAGAACCCGAGGAACTAGAGGTTGTAAAAGCGTCTACGAAACGTTGTTCTCCAAACATAGTGGTACTACCATCGGCATTAAAAACAACGTCATTAACCCTAAGTTTTTCAAGATCTTTAAGGTCATCTTCTTTTTGGGTTCCTTCATTGATTCGAGCTTCTCTTTGAGAAATTAAATTTTCGATCGTTTCAGATGGAATATCACTTTTTGCTAAAGCACTTACAGCACCCTTACTCCCCAAGGTTGCAGAAAAGATACCAGAGATTTCACCTTTGTTCATATTATCTGCATAAAACCCTGAAACTTTGGCGATGTTGTTTTTATCAAATTCGATCACAGCATCAGTAATCGATTGACCAGAAATATCTAATCTATTTGCTTCAATTGGACCGCTGTTTTCATTTATTTTGTATACCTCGGTACGATATGAGGTTTCTAATTTATTCTTTTCGTTGCTAACTTCATCAAAAAAAGTAGCTGTCATATAAAAATTGCCTTCATTATCAATTGCAAAGTCTTCACCTTGCATTAGATTAGAGGGATGCGGCATTGTTACCTTTCTTCTCCACAACATATTTAACCCATCACTAAAAACCGTAATTCCTATTTTGTCTGCTTTATTGTCTGCAGTTTTAATTCTAAATAATGTCAAAAGTTTTTTACCATCTGGAGACTTTTTGAAAGCAAATTTGTTTATCCTCCCTCCAGCGTCAAAACCATAGGTACTTTTAAAACCAAAATCACGATCAATGTTTTCTTTATCGTTAATAAGGAGAATTGGTTTTTTGGCTACAATTCCTGTAGGCGAAATTCTTTGCCCATAGGCTTTATCTTTTACAGAATAAAATACTACAGCATGCCCGCCCAGATCCATTACCGTCTCAAAAGTACCTTTATCTTCTATCACTTGTCGCATTTTTATATCCTCAACCATCTTATCGAGTGAATATCTTTGAATGGTCATCGAATTGCGGCCCTTTTTTATAGAGACCAATCGGTTTCCAGACGCGACATGATACGTATTCAGGCTTTTAATACGCTTGTACTTCTCTCCTGTTTTAAATTTAAAATCTTTAAGAAGTACTGGTTTTTGCGCAAAAGCAAAACAGCCAATAAATAAAATAAGGAAAAAAATAGATTTGGTTTTCATTTCTGTATAGTTTTTATAAGTGCAATAGTACAGTATCATAGGTCAATCGAATACAAATATATAAAAAGGTTTTTTTGAGGTAATAAAACAAAGTTTGGGCCAATTATTTTAAAAAGAAAAAACTGATTTTCAATATTTTAAAAATAAGCTTAAATCAAATAAAAAATAATGCAAAAAAAATGTTGCATTGTAGATACATAAAAGCTACATTTGCATCCGCATTTGAAATACTAATGCGAAGTTCTTGAAAAAATTATGGAGAGGTGCCAGAGTGGTAATGGAGCAGATTGCTAATCTGTCAGCGCGCAAGTGCTGCCCGGGTTCGAATCCCGGTCTCTCCGCATTTTTTTGTTACGGGGTGTAGCGTAGCCCGGTCATCGCGCCTGCTTTGGGAGCAGGAGGTCGCAGGTTCGAATCCTGCCACCCCGACATAATGAAATGAACGAGGAAAGGCAATGGTTTGTCAACACACCAGTTGGCCTGTCACTGTAAAATACCCCCTGGGTATTTTACTATCGTTCGGTCCGGTCGCGTAGCTCAGCTGGATAGAGCATCTGCCTTCTAAGCAGACGGTCACAGGTTCGAATCCTGTCGCGATCACAAAACCAACCTCTTGATTTTCAAGGGGTTGTTTTGTTTTGGGGTACTTCTTCACTCTTTTGAGATTTATAAAAACGCACACTTTACGCACACTTTTCCAAAATTTAACATATTACCATAGATTTTAACAGTATTTATTGCAGTTTAAGCTCAAGGAAAATCAAAAAATGAGCATGCAAATTGCTCTATATAGCTTTGTAGCATTTCAAGCATACTATTTCCATTCAAATGTTGCAGAAATTACATCGGCATTCCCTTATAAAAAAGTCATAAGCTAGAGACGAATTTTATCCATGTAGATGGGATATTGGAAAAAGCAATAAATTTTAACCTTTATTTTCATTGCCTCATGACCTTTAATCATCTTTATTATGATTGGTGGAATTAAGTACCTTCAAAAAACACATGCAATATGGTAATCAGAAAAATCTCAAGAATAATTTAAAATGTATTGTTTTGGATGCATTTGATTTATCTCAAATTAAGTACAAGTAGTAGTACAACTTGTAGACAAGTAGTGAACAAGCATTGGTATCTTATATAAACATATACAAACATTATAAACAGAAATAAACTTAGTTACCACAAAAATCTCTTTTACTATTTAATTGTATTGATATTATCTGTAAAACGTATTCTTTCTTCTTAAGACACTTTAACTAATTGCTATGCTACTTTTACAGTCAAGAAATAGTTGTTCTCATAAGAGATAACAATCTCTCAACAGACAAGCTAAGAATCACTAAATCCCTTTATTCATAAGGTTTGATTGAATTTGACTTGCTTTATTATCCTCATCATTTTCAATCTGCTTCTTTTCCAAAAAGAGTGGTTTCTTATCCGTTTCAAATCCTTCAAACAAGGATTGCATCATCGCTACAGTGGGTTTAGTTTGGTTCTTTTCTATGTCACGGACGATAGCAATGACTGCATTAATTCGTTTTTTAAATAAACTTTCCAAGGTTTTGATGTTGGGGCCTAGACGTTCTTCTGGCGACAAGCCGCTGGCCTCAAAAAACTCCAACATTGCCAGCAAGGTCATTGACTGTGACTTAGAAATTGCCTTACAATACTTTTTAAATTTTTGTGCTACTGAAGATTTGATACTGATGCTTTCAAACCGTTCTTTTTCATATCCTTTATCCATTTTTTCGTGAATTTTTAACCGTATTTGTTAGGTTACACTATTTTTTTCGTGAAAAATCAATTGTATTTTTTAAAGAGGAATAGAAAAGAATAGACGGTATGCCCTATTCTATGACAGTTTCAAGCGAATCTCTCAAAAATGAAACACCGCGAAGCGTGTTACCCTCTTGCTTCTCCCCTTAGTTTTATATTAATAGTTTTCATAGTGGTATTTATGATATCTAGTTTTCTATTTAATGGCTAACTTCTTATCGGGAGAATACCTCCATAATTGTTAACTATGACCAAACTGATAAGGGCGAATTATACGCTTTTCAAAGCTTCGGGCTTAGACTTTATTTGATAAAGGCCCTTGTCAGTTATCTCCGGACCGGCATCAGATGGAAATTCAGGCTTTTAGGCCTATTATCAGGGGTTCGATGGTAATCTGGATACTGGTCGTCATCTCTAAAATCCTATATCATGAAAAGAAAAAACTTCTCTTGCTTTATCGGTATCGACATATCGAAAAGCTTCTTCGACGTGGCCATCATCAAGGATGACAGGACTTCCTCTTATGTGTTCGAAAACTCCAAAAAAGGGACCAATGCTTTTATCAGATTGCTCAGAAACCAAAAGATCGGCCTGGACGACACGCTTATGTGTCTCGAGCATACAGGTGTCTATGGCAGGCTCATCATCGCAAAACTGATCGAGAAACAGGCCAACCTCTGTGTCGAGATGCCCATACAGATATTCAGGAGCATCGGCGTACAACGGGGAAAGAACGATAGGGTCGATGCCAAACGTATCGCCGTATACGCCTCCAAGAACCATCGGGAAATGGAACTCTACACCCCCATGCCCGAAATACTCGAAAAGGTCAAGATCATGCTCAAGATCAGAAGGAAGCTGGTCAGCGCCCGTGCCGATGTCAATAAGTATCCCAACGAACTCGAACTCTTCTGCCCGGCCCTTGGAAAGCTCGCCAAGACCAACCTCAAGCGCATCAACAGGACCCTCGACAGCGAGATCAAGCGCGTCGAGGCCGAGATACAAAAACTCGTGCTCTCCGATGACAGGCTCAACAAGACCGTGGGACTCGCCACCTCCGTGACCGGTATCGGGAAGATCACGGCACTCCACCTGACAGTCTTCACCAACTTCTTCACGCGCTACGAGAACCCCAGACAGCTTGCCTGCTACTGCGGTGTCGTACCCTTTGAATATACTTCCGGCTCCTTCATAAACCGCAAGTCCAGGATACATCCCATGGCAAACCGGACCCTCAAGAAACACCTCCATATGAGCGCGCTGGCAGCCATAAACCACGATCCCGACATCAGGGAATACTTCCTGAGAAAGGTCGAGGAAGGAAAAAACAAGATGCTCATCGTCAACAATGTCAGGAACAAGCTCGTTCATAGAGTTTGCGCCGTCATCAAAAGACAGGAACCCTATGTGAAAAAAGTCGCTTGATCTTTTTATCATTTTTTCCTTGGTTTTAACATGGAAATCTTTTTGTGAGCCACAGCTCACAAAAAAATCGAACAACATAGCATGATTGCCAGTTACTTAAGTCTTTTTTAACAAATGATTGTTAACGGTTATCAAGTGAAAGTCAAAAAAAAGAATAACCGCAAAAAGAAAGCCATAAATCAACATAAATTTACGGCTTTATATTTTAAATCAGATGAAAATTTAAAGAAATCCTTTATCTGCAAAACTAAAATAATCTCCATCGGGTCCCAGGATGATATGATCCAAGACATTTACATCAAGAACCTTTGCTCCTTGTATAATTTTATCAGTCAACAACTTATCCGAATTACTCGGTTTTAGATTACCACTAGGATGATTATGTGCCAGTATAATACCTACAGTTAGACTTTTGAGCACCACTGCAAATAATATTCTCAAATCAACAATAGTTCCTGTTATTCCACCGGACGAGATTTCACATATTCCTTTTACACGATTACTGTTATTTAATAAGACGACTTTAAACGTTTCTTTTAGTCCAATGGTTTTTTTGTCCCAATGATCATATAAAAACTTTGCAATATCCTGTGAACAGTTTACTTTATACCTTAATTTCCTCGGTATTTTTTCACAGTAACTTATTTTTATTTCGTTAACTTTATTTCTCATTGTTATACTCTATTACGTTAATAATGAAAAAGAGGGTGCCACTTCTCACGGGAGCACCCTCTTCCTTTTTTAATTACTGTTTAACAAAAGAATTTCGCTTGCTACAACCTCGGTAGTGTATTTTTGGTCACCTTCTTTATCAGTGTAGCTTCTAGTTTTCAATTTACCCACAATGGCAATCTTTTTGCCTTTGGAAACGTACTTCTCAATGATTTCTGCTGTCTTACCCCAACCCACCACAGTGTGCCAGTTAGTTTCAGTTTGCTTTTCACCGTCTTTGTCCTTGTAATTTTCATTGGTTGCCAATAATAATCGGGCTACTTTTTTGCCGCTTTCTAAGTTGGTTACGGTGGGATCATCTCCAATGTTCCCAATTAACTGTACATGATTTTGAATAGAACTCATAACTTAAAATTTAAAAGATTAAAAATCGATTTACTTATTGTATCTAGAGCGTTTTCCTTTTTTGATTTTTTGGATAACCTGCGATATGTTTTTTGATACGATTTCATTGTTCGGATTTTAGATTTACTTCCCGTAGAGCCGTCACTGTTACCTTTTTTTGATGCTTGACGATTTAGCAATATTCGAGGGTAGTAAGGCGTATAAATAGAGAAGCATAGCGCAATGGTTTATGCCGCCTTACTACCCTCGAATGTTGTAGTTTTGCTGTCAAAAAGAGGTAACAGTAGCGGCTGTGAAGTAGGTTTAAAATGAGTAATGAGAAGTTTCCAAACAAAACCGAAGGCTATCCAAAATAAATAATGGAATTCTACTTAAGTGAACATAATCTCTTTTTTGTAGTAATGGATAAGTTCCATACCAGAGTCCCTGAGAATGGGGTAACGCAGCGTGAGCAAAAATGAGTGAATTGGGTTTAAGATACTTTTTAGTAAAATTCTTCCCCAAAATATAATAAAGGGAATGTGCCGAGTGAATTGAGAAATATAATTTTAGAGATTTGTTATTTCTAAATGGAAAGTCAACAGGAAATACTTGTAATCAAGTGGAACTCTAACAAATCGCTTGGCAAATTTACTAAAGTACATTTATAAACTTATAGGATTTCAGCATAAGATGCAGGTTCTACACCTCCTCCGTATTTTTGGGATATTACTCTTGTAAATTCTGCTCCAAAAAATAAGATAAGACTAGAATAAGAAACCCAAAGTAAGATTAAAATTATAGATCCCGCTGCACCAAATGCAGATCCTGGATCGAACATCCCAAAATAAATTCCAAGTGCTGTTTTGCCAATCATAAATAATACGGTGGTCATTAATGCCCCTAGCCAAATATCTTTCCATCTCATTTTAACATCCGGAAGTACTTTATAAATCATGGCAAATAATATGGTTGTCAATAATAAGGATATAACAAGATTGATCAATTGAATTAAATAAACAAATATTTCAGGAAAACGATTTCCTATCCAATCTGTCATAGCAGTTATTAAAGCAGTAAGTATAAGAGATATTAATAATAAAAGTCCTATCATAAGTATAAGTCCAAGAGAAAATACTCGATCCTTAAGCATCTTAAGTATTTCGTTTTTTGGTTTAGGCTTGACCTTCCAGATAACATTTAGTGATTTTTGAAGTGAAATAAACATTCCTGTTGCACCGTAAAGAAGGGTAATAACACCTATTGTTATTATCAAGGCCGATTGATCTTGATCAATGGCATTGGTAAGCATTACTTCAACGGTTTTACCAACATCCTTTCCTAGAACAATTGATATTTCATTAATAATTTTACCTTTAATTTCAGATTTTTCGTAAACCATTCCTGCTGTTTGAATAATAATTATTAATAATGCAGGAAAGGAAAATAACGCATAATAACTTACCGCAGCGCTCATTTGGAAGGGCTCATTGGCATTCCAATTTTTAAAAGTGATTTTTAATAACTTAAAAAATGATCGCATAGAAACTTTTGTCAACTTCATCTTTAATACATTATTTTAACACTTCGGTTATTACCTTACCACTTGCACTGTTAGGTAATGCAACATCAATTAAAAAACTAAGGGTAACTGAAATATCAGTTACTTCAGTTCTTCTGTAAGTTTGGCCAGTTTTAATATTCATTCCATAAAATAATAAAGGAATATGTGTATCATAATTAAATCCACTACCATGTGATGAACCTGTTTTGGAATATGCAATAGTAGATGGTGTTAATGTGTAAAAAACATCTCCACTTCTTTTTTGATGAAAACCATTCTTGATCAAAGCCGGTATACCTTTATTATAATCCGATTTCATTAACTGTTCTCTTGTGTATACAAGATTGATACTTTCAAATCTTAATAAGTATTTTGAGACCTCACGTTGAATTTGTATTTGATCCAGGCTATCTTCATTAATGAGTTTGTTGTTCAAAAACACTTGATTATTTGAAACTTGAGTAATTATTTCTTTCTTCTTATAAATAGAATACAAATATTCCTGTAATTCTAAACGCACCGAAGCTTCTTTAAAATATCCTGAAGGAACATTGACTGATTTTAAATAAGTAGGTACTTGTGTAGCACCGTGATCAGAAGTTAAGAACAGTACATAAGAATTTTGACCTACTGTAGTATCTAAAACATTCATTAAGCGTGCTATATCTTGATCTAGTCGTATGTAAGTGTCCTCAATTTCTTTTGAGTTTACCCCAAAATTGTGACCTATATAATCAGTAGTTGAAAAACTAATATTCAAGAAATCAATATGTTCATCTTTCCCTAATTGTTCACCATTAATTGATGCAATCGCAAAATCAACGGTTAAGCTATTTCCAAAGGGTGTTTGTCTTAAAATATCATATCCTCCATTTGATGATTTTAGTTTCTGTAAATCATAAGGAAAAATAGGTTTTTCTTTTCCTTTAAAACCCCTTTCAAATTTAGTATCATCATCCCCACTTTCAGTATATCTCTTAATATCTGATAAAGTGTCCCAGGTTTTTAGATAAGAATCAATTCGATTTGAAGCATTAAAATCAATTACCCAACTAGGTAGTTTATCCATATAGTAAGAAGAAGATATCCAGCTCCCATGGTTTTTTCCTCTAAACCAGTAGGCGGCATTAGCGGTATGTCCACCTGATAATACAGCTGCTCTATCTTTTATTGAAATACTTATAGTTTTACCACGCATTTGGCTATGCAGACGATTTTGATCTGCAATTGTTGTAATCAATAGTTTTGATGGTGATTTCTTACCTTCCGCACTACTGGTACCTACTGGTGAGACCTTGTCATCCAGAACACAATATATTTTTTGACCTTTGGTTCTGTCATACCAGCTATTACCTACAATTCCGTGATATTGCGGAGTGGCCCCCGTATAAATAGAAGCATGACCTGGTGCAGTTGTGGTGGGGATATAATTAATATGGTGGTTTTTGCAATTGAAACCATTTTCAACAATTCTTTTAAATCCACCGTCTCCGTACTTTTTATAAAATCTTGTTAAGTAATCATACCGCATTTGATCTACTACAATACCAACGATCAATTTTGGATTTGAAGCAGTATTAATTACAGGTTTTGATTCTTGAGCTTTAGAACTAAAGCAAAATATCATTATACCAAATACTAAATTATGAAATATACGCATACTATGAATGTAGTGAAAAACATTAGAATGGTTATTATCTTTTTCTGATCAAGTTAAAACTTATCGGAATAGTGTTATGATTTTGCACCAACTCTTTACATATTTGTAATATGGATAACTCAAAGAATGGAATTAAACATTTTATTTTATCAGGGATATGTTTTATTCTATTAACTATCTTACCTGTAACAGCACAAAAAAATCAGCTCATACTGCCTGCCAAAGAAAGTTATGGTGTGGATTACAAAAACAAAATCATTGTTTGGAATCTTGATATAAAAAAAACTTCGAATCAACCGTCAGCATTAGCTTATAAGGTATCATTTGAAAACAAACTTTCCTTATCCATCCCGATTGATAGTCTATCATATTCTAAGAAGTATCAAATACAAAATAGAGATACAATATTTTTACTCTATTTAACAGAGTTACCTTTGATCAAAATAGCCGCAGACACAATCCTTGATGATCCCAAAAAAGTATCTAATTTTTCATATTTTCATAAAGATACTATTAGAAAAGCCAATGCTGGAATTGAATTCAGAGGCAATATATCCTTGAAGTTTCCTAAAAAATCCTTTGATTTAGAATTTTGGGAAGATATTAAAGAAAAGACTTCTATCGATATGCAGTTTGCAGATTTAAGAGATGATGATGATTGGATATTAGATGGATTATATAATGAACCTTTGCGTCTTCGATCTTACATTGCCAATAAACTTTGGTTATCAATTCATCAACCTTATTATCAGGATCAAGAAAAAGATGCCAAAAGTGGTATCAATTTACTTTTTGCTGAAGTGTTTTTGAATGATCAATACGTGGGTATTCATGCTCTTATGGAACAGGTAGATCGGAAACTACTTCAACTCAAAAAATATAAAAAGCTCAACGTAAGAGGAGAATTATTTAAGGCATCGAGTTATGACGGAGCTCCCTCTTTTAAAAATGCACCGAAATACAAAAATATTTTTCCGCATTGGGCTGGATACGAAGTCGAATATCCTTATGAAAACTACAAAGCGCAATGGAAAAACATCTACAAATTCACAAAATTTGTGATTAAAGCTAAGGATTCGGTTTTCAAGAAGAAAATTTCCAAAAAGTTCTATCTAGATAACGCTATCGACTATTTTCTATTTGTAAATCTCTTACGTGCAACTGATAACTTGGGAAAAAACTTCTATATTTCCCGATATACTAAAAAAACACCTTATTTTAAAATTCCTTGGGATCTAGATGGTACATTAGGTACTATTCAAGATGGAAAACGTATTCCAACAACAGATGATATTTTGAGTAATGGATTATTTGACCGTTTATTAAAAGTTAATCCAAATAATTACCGGAAACGTTTAAAAGAAAGGTGGACCATACTTCGCAAACGTCAACTTAGTAATGATGCTTTGTTCAAAAATATACAAGATCAATACAACTATTTTTTAGACCATAAGATTTATGAAAGAGAGCAGCTTATATGGTCAACCGATATAAGTTTATTGGATCATTTGAATTATATGAAAGATTGGCTTTCAGACCGACTCCAATACCTGGACACCTATTTTAACGACTTATAAAGATATTCTCGTATTTCTGTTTTAAATCTAGACCCGGCCTACTCCACTAAAAGAGTCATCCTTTCTATCATATGCATTAAAGATACTGCTATGTTCATTATATCTTGCCTTGTATAAAATGCACCAGATTATTTTATTTCCAAAACTTATAATAATAGGCCTTTGCATTTTGGCCTCTAAACATAATATGACAGTTTCGAATACTATACATCTTAAAAACAAAATCATACCAGAGATAATTATCAATGAAGTGGGCACAGCTCTTTCTTATTATCCCGAATTGGCTAACACTAACATCGAATTTAAAATGAAACCTTCACTAAACAAGTCTTTTATGAAGGCGCAACCTAAACTCTCATCATTTTTTAAATCGAAAGGAAAAAGAGAATATATCATACTCATAAGTCAAACTTTTGATATTGATGGAATACGATTACCGCTAAGCGATATCCCTAAAGATATATTGATTGGATGGTTAGGCCATGAATTGGGCCATATAATGGATTATAAAAACCGAAGTAATTTCAATCTTATAGGGTTTGGGATACGGTATTTTTTCTCGCAAAACTATATAAGGGAAGCAGAAAGATTGGCTGATACGTATGCGATTACTCATGGAATGGAAAAATATATCTTGGTTACAAAACGGTTTATTCTTAACAATGGAAGCTTACCCCAAATTTATAAAGACCGTATTAAACGTTTGTATTTATCTCCTGATGAAATTTTATTACTAGTAAAAGAACTTGAAAGTAAATAACTTAGATTCATTCTACTCATATTTCGTAACTAATTAAAATGAATTTAAATGGAATCACTACTGGAAAAATCTGAAAAATACATATTTGAGCTTTATAAAAATGAGCTCCCAAAAATCTATTTATATCATAACTACCTACATACCCAAAGAGTAGTTGAGACCACAAAAGAAATTGTTGATAATTCTGAAATAGATAAAAATGATGAAGAAATAGTTTTACTAGCAGCTTGGTTTCATGACGCAGGACATATTAAAGGCTCAGAAGATCATGAAAAAAGAAGCGCGGAAATTGCAGAGAACTTTTTAAAAGAAAATAATATGGTTGAAGAAAAAATATCTGCCATTAAGAATTGCATTCTTGCAACTAAGCTTGATCAAAAACCTACTTCTTTTTTAGAAGAAATCATTAAAGATGCAGATACCTCTCATCTTGCTAAAGAATACTTTACAGAAGTTAGCGAACTATTGCGTCAAGAATTGGCACTAGAAGGAAATACAGAGTATACATCAAATGAGTGGCGAGAAGAAAATATAAAACTCTTTACTCAAGAACATCAATATTATACAAGGTACGCTGTTGAGCAGTGGGAGCCAGAAAAAAATAAAAACTTATTAAGCATTCTGCAGAAGAAGAAAAAAAGAAGAAAAAAAAGACAAAAAGAAGATTTAAAAGCAAAATTGAAAGCCAAATACAAGCATGAAAGTCCAGAAAGAGGGATACAAACACTTTTTCGAGTAACATTACGTAATCATATTAAGTTAAGTGATATAGCAGACACAAAAGCTAACATTCTTTTATCAGTGAATGCCATCATAATCTCCTTGGCCTTGGCTAACCTGATCCCCAAGTTAGATGCACCTTCGAACCGACATTTAATGATACCAAGTTTGATATTAGTATTGTTTAGTGTTGCTGCAATTATTCTTTCGATTATGTCTACACAACCTAAAGTTACCGGAGGAGAATTCACAAGAGAACAGGTAAAAAACCGGAAAGTCAATTTGCTGTTTTTCGGAAACTTTTTCAAAATGCCTTACGAGAGATACCAGGAAGCAATAGATGAGGTAATTAATGATAAAGAGTATGTGTATAAAATGCTCACTAAAGACCTTTATCTATTAGGTTTGGTGCTGAAGAAAAAATACAAACTTTTAAAAATCACCTATGTCGTATTTACCATTGGAATAATACTTTCAGTAATCGCGTTTATTTTCGCCTTTGCCAATGTAGAGCTTGCAGAACAGGTAGCAGAACCAATCATTTCAAAATAAAAATATATGGAAATTATAGGAAGTATTATCAAGGGAGCTATTGAATTGAAAGGAGCTTTATCCTCAGAAGCCAATCATATAGAAGCACAGGAAAAAGTACTTTCTCATTTATTGAAAAAAGCATCTAATACAGAATTTGGAAAAAAATATGGTTTTGAACTCATTCTCCAATCAGATGAGATTCGGGAAGATTTCGCCAAAGAAGTGCCTCATTTTGATTACCATCAACTGTATGACGAATGGTGGCATAGGGTAATAGCGGGAGAAGAAAATATTACTTGGCCGGGAAGCCCGGATTATTTTGCACTCAGCTCGGGAACAACGGGTAAAAAAAGTAAACGAATCCCTGTGACTAATGATATGATCGAGGCTATAAGAAAAGCTGGGATCAAACAGGTTGAAGCATTGTCTAATTTTGATCTTCCCGCTTCTTTTTTTGAGAAAGAAATTATGATGTTGGGCAGTTCTACCGACTTAGTAGAGAGAGACGGTCATCTAGAAGGAGAAATTAGTGGTATCAGTGCTAGTAATATTCCTTTTTGGTTTGAAGGGTATTATAAACCCGGAAAAAAAATTGCACAAATAGATGATTGGGATACTAGAGTACAACGTATTGCAGAGCGAGCAAAAGATTGGGATATTGGCGCACTTAGTGGGATACCGTCTTGGATGGAACTCATGTTACAAAAGGTTATTGATTATCATAATGTAGAGAATATTCACCAAATATGGCCAAATCTTCAGGTATATACATCCGGCGGAGTGGCTTTTGCTCCGTATGAAAAAAGTTTCAATAAACTCTTAGCACATCCAATCACCGTAATAGACACCTATTTAGCCTCAGAAGGGTTTATTGCATATCAAGAGCGCCCAGAAACTGATGCAATGAAATTGATTACCGATAATGGTATTTATTTCGAGTTTGTTCCCTTCCAGCCAGAATATATAAATCAAGATGGCTCTCTTAAACAAGACGCTCCTTCTATTACGCTTGAAAGAGTAGAAACAAACCAGGATTATGTGTTAATTATCAGCACAGTCTCTGGTACCTGGAGATATATTATTGGAGATACTATCGAATTTACTGATGTAGAGCGTGCCGAAATTAGAATTACGGGGCGAACTAAATTTTTTCTAAACGTAGTAGGATCACAACTTTCGGTAAACAAAATGAATGCTGCATTACGAGAAGTTGAAGAAAAGTTTAACACAGAAATCCCTGAGTTTACTTTGGCTGCTACTCGAATTGATGGTGAGTTTAACCATCATTGGTATTTAGGGACAGAAACCACTGCTGATAATCAAACCCTGGCAGAGGCTTTAGACCAGAGCTTAAAAAATGCAAATAAAAATTACAAGGTTGCCCGAAATAAAGCTCTTAAAGGGGTGAAAGTCACCAAAGTTCCCGTAGAAATTTTTGCAGAATGGAGTGGAGGACAAAAGAAAAAAGGTGGGCAGGTAAAAATGGAACGAGTAATGTCTGAAGAGAAGTTTTCAGAATGGGAAACCTTCGTCTCAGAAACAATTTCAAACTAAAAAATGTCTTATGAATTACAAATACTTCATACTATTATGGTTCACCTTATTTATTTCGAGTTGTGCACTTTATGAACCAAAGTATAGAGAAAATTTTGGTAAAACCGTTACCAAAGAAGGTGAAATTGAGAAGACATTCTACCTTATCGGGGATGCAGGTTATGCAAACGCAGGACAGAGTACTCCTGCCCTACTAGCTTTACGCAAATATCTTAATGATAATAAACAGAAAGGAAATTATACTATTTTTCTAGGTGATAATATTTACCCAGACGGGATGCCTAAAAAAGATAAGAAAGATAGAGCCATTGCAGAACATCGTTTGGATGCACAAATCGAAGCGGTGCAAGATTTTGAGGGTCAGGTGTATTTTATTCCCGGTAATCATGATTGGTATAATGAAGGATTAAAGGGCTTAGAACGCGAAGAGAAGTATTTTGAAGATAAATTGGATGACAAAAAGCTTTTAAAACCCAAAACCGGGTGTGCGTTGGAAAGTATAGAGATCAGCAAAAACATTCAGCTAATCATTTTAGATTCACAATGGTACCTAGAAGATTGGGATAAACATCCGACCATTAATGATAATTGTCCTGAAATAAAAACCAGGGAAGCCATGTTGTTGGAAGTTGAAAGTGAATTTAAAAAAAATCAGAACAAAACGATTCTTTTTGCATTACATCATCCACTGTATACTAATGGTGTTCACGGGGGTCAATATGCTCCTGTAAAACACTTATATCCTTCACAAAAAAAGATACCATTACCTGTTTTAGGTTCTCTTGCCATGCAAATACGCACAGCGGGCGCTATTTCTACTCAAGATAATCAAAACAAGCAATATAAATCACTGGTTCGAAGATTAGAGACCTTGGCAAAAGGTGCCGAAAGAATCATTTTTGCTTCTGGTCATGAGCATTCGTTGCAGTACATAGAACATGAAGGGATTAAACAAATTGTCTCAGGTGCTGGGGCTAAAAATTCATATGCTACCCTAAGCAATGATGGGCTTTTTGCTTATGGAGGACAGGGGTTTGCACGATTGGATATTTATAAAGACGGCTCTTCCTGGGTATCGTATTTTGAGAGTAAAAATAACGAACCTCAACTTCTTTATAAGAAAGAAATATACAAGCCATTTGCAGAATATGATCTGGAGAATATTCCATCAGTAAATCGTACTACGGTTAAGGCATCGGTCTACAAACCAGAATCTACAGAACGTACCGGATTTTACGAAAGTATATGGGGAGACCACTACCGAGAGCTATATGGTACTAAAATCAATGCTAAAGTAGCCCTTCTGGATACTTTATACGGAGGTCTTGAAGTAGTGCTTAGAGGTGGTGGGCATCAAACAAGATCCCTGCGCCTAAAAACCAAAGATGGACGAGAATATAATATGAGAGCCTTAAAAAAGAGTGGTGTAAAATTCCTTCAGTCTACAGTGTTTAAAGATAATTACATCGAAGAATCACTCGAAAATACAGTATCAGAAGATATCTTAAAGGATTTTTATACAGCATCTCATCCTTATATATTTACAGTTATTCCCGAATTATCAGATGCCATAGGGGTATTTCATACCAATCCAAAAATCTATTACGTTCCAAAACAAAAAGCCCTAGGGAAATATAATATAGATCATGGAGATGAATTATACATGATCGTAGAAAGACCAGAAGAAAATCATAAGAATCTAGCTTCTTTTGGAAAACCAAATGACATCGAAAGTACTGTAGATGTATATGAAAGATTAAGAAGGGATGAAAAATATAAAATTGATGAACCTTCCTATATCAGAGCAAGGTTATTTGATATGCTCATTGGTGATTGGGACCGTCATCAAGACCAATGGCGATGGGCAGAATATGAACTAGACAATGGTGACCATCTATTTAAACCAATACCACGTGATCGTGATCAGGCATTTTCAAATTTTGACGGTGGATTTATGGGAGCATTGCGCGGATTACTCGGTTTTGCTAATCAGTTTCAGATGTATGATGCAGAATTAAAAGATGTAAAATGGTTAAACGTATCTGCTACTCGTCTTGATCGCACTCTGATTAAAAATAGTGGACGAGACGAATGGATAATGCAAGCCGAATACATTAAAGAAAATCTTTCGGATAAAGTCATCGAAAATGCTTTCAAAAATATCCCTCCAGAAGCTGAAGGTAAAGATCTAGAAAACATCAAAAACAATTTAAAACAAAGGAGAAATAGTATTGCCGATATTGCAAATCGATACTATGATTATCTATCAGATCTCGTTATAGTAACAGGTACCGACAAGGATGATTTTATTGATATAGAGCGTCAAAAAAATGGAAAAACCAAAATCACAATCTATAGGATTAAAGGTGGAGAAAAAGCTGATATTGTAAGTAACCGGGTTTATGATCGAAAAGATACTAAAGAGATATGGGTTTATGGGTTAGATGATGATGATGTTTTTGAAGTCTACGGAAAACCAGATAATCCTATAAGACTAAGAATTATCGGAGGACAGAATAATGATGTTTACAACATTAAAAAAGGACGTCGCACCAAAATATATGATCATAAAAGCAAACCCAATACTATTGAAAGAAAAGGAAGCGCTAAAGTCATGTTTACCGATAATTATAGAATAAATCATTTTAACAAAGACGAGGATGTTTTAAAAACTACTTCTGTAATTCCGGCCATTGGGTTTAATCCTGATGACGGTTTTCGAATAGGCCCTACAGCTCTAATTTCTATAAAAGGATTTCAACAAAATCCATTTACAGCTAGCCATAAAATTTCTGGAGCATATTATTTCGCTACGCAAGGATTCGATCTTGAGTACAGAGGCGAATTTTCGGGAGTGTTTGGAGATTATAATCTTTTGTTGGGTGCGAGATATACAAGTCCGAATTTTGCTGTTAACTTTTTTGGATTCGGAAACGATACCGATAACAATCAGGATGAATTAGATTTTGATTATAACCGTGTAAAATTAAGTACGTATCGCGCCTTAATAGGTGCTGTAAAAAATGGAAGATTGGGAAGTTATTTCGAATATAATGCCTCTTTTGAAGGTATACGAGTTGATGACACTGCAGGTCGTTTTATTACGACGGAAATCAATTTTGATGACCCAGAAATTTTTGATAGAAAATGGTTTGCAGGACTGGATGGTACGTACCGATACGAAAGTTATGATGTAACTATGAATCCCACTAGAGGAATGAAATTTGAATTTAATGTCGGAGGAAGAATGAATATTGATAATACTGAAAGAACATTTGGATACATTAAACCGCATTTGAGCTTCTATAATGGGTTGTCGCGTAATCGGAAATGGGTTTTAAAAACCGCAGTACAAGGCCAATTTAATATTGGACGATTATTCGAATTTTATCAATCCGCCCAAATCGGAGGAGAAAATTTACTACGAGGTTATCGTAATCAACGTTTCTCAGGACAGTCGGCTTTGGCAGGAAGTGCAGATATTCGATACAGCTTTAATCAATTTAAAACCAGAATACTTCCACTTCAGATTGGTCTTTTTGCCGGAGCAGATACTGGTAGGGTGTGGCTCCAAGGAACTGGCGATACCAACCAATGGCATAGCGATGTAGGTGGCGGTTTTTGGGTGAATAGTGCAGATGCAATTAATGGTACATTCAATTTGTTTACGGGAGAAGACGGAGCTCGATTCTCTTTTGCATTTACTTTTAAATTTTAAGCTAAATGCGAGATATATTCGTTTTGATAATAATTCTGTTGTCCTTTTGGTCGATAAAATCTCAGGTTTCTGATTTAGCCAGAACAGAATACACGTATTTCCCACAAAGAGATAGTGACAATTCATTTAGGAGATTTAGAGCTCTTGCTAATTTTCCTGTAAAATTAAACAATAAAGGAAGCTATTTTGTTACCGGAATTGAGTATCGCAACGTAAATTTCCTCTACAGAGATGAGACATCTTTTAATACAGATAACCTGGAAAGATTTAGTTCTTTCGAAGTAAATGTTGGTATCACCTTTAAATTAAAAAATAACTGGCGATTTGCTGTGCGTAGTGGATTAATTGCCGCTTCAAATTTTGAACAAAACAAACTCATCTCAGACGATCTTTTGTTTACAGGATCCTTTTATTTTGTAAAAAACAAGATGAGAGAAAATATATTTAAACCATGGCGTTTGGTGCTAGGGTTACGATATTCGACGACCGCAGGTAGACCCTTCCCCCTTCCTTTTATAAATTATTACAGACGATTTGACCCATCCTGGTCTTTTGTATTAGGAGTTCCCAAGACCAATATCAAATATTATTTTAATGAAAGAAATATAATTCAAGGTTTAGTAACTCTAGATGGTTTTTTTGCAAATATTCAAAATAATCAGGTGTTTTTTAATCAACAAGAACAAGATATTAGAAGTGCTGCTAATATCTCGATGACTACCGCCTTAGCTGGGATTGGATATGAACATTATTTTACCAAACATCTACTGTTTTATACATATACCGGATTTACAATAATAAATGATATACGTTTACGCAATAAAGATCGAGAAGATGTATTAACTATTAATGATCAAAATAGCTTTTATCTTAGGGCTGGGATAAAATTAAAAATTTAACGGTATCTAATAGAGCATAAAACCAACTCCTGTAGATAGCACTGAGCTACTAATTTCTGATCCATCTATAATTTCTGATAAACCATAACTATATCGTACTTGAATAAAAAAACCATTTTTAAATATATATTCTAATCCAAAGATCAGTTGAAAATCGAAGTTGTACATTTCTTCGGTAGCAAAATCTGCAAAATTAGCATCAATATTTTCGTGAACTTTAAAACCCATTTGTATTCCTGCTTGCATATTAAAGCCTTTGAAAAAATAAGCTTTGGCCAATATTGGTAATTGAATATAGTCAATTTTTACTGATAATCTATTCCCTACTGATTGGTCTAATTCAAAGCCTTGTTGCGAATAAAAGCCCTCGATTTGAAATCCAAATTTCTCAGTAATCATTCCTTCTACAGTTAATCCAATATTAAAACCAGTTCTAAAATCTGTATTTTCAAAATTTTCTGATAGTACACCTGCGAAATTTACTCCAGCTTTAATTCCAAACCGGCTTGAAGACAATGGGTAATCATAATCTTGAGAAAATAAGTTTACAGTGTTGATTATAAATAAAATAATGATTGTGATTTTCATGATTCCAAGAGTTGACTATTCATCTTGGAAAATACTTTTAACTCTAGGCTTTTATTAGCTCAAATCCATCAGTTATTAACTCAAAAAGCTTATCCCAAGAATAGGACAAGCTTTTTGTTTATTATTACTTATTCTGAAAAATTATATTAGAACATAAATCCTATACCCGCAGAGAAGGTAGCATTATGTGCGTCACTATCTTCGACAACTTCTGAAAATCCGTAGTTATATCTGGCTTGTATAAAAAAGCCAGATGTCAATTTAAATTCGGCTCCGGCAGCCAACTGAAAATCAAAATCCTTAATTCTATCCGTGTCAAAATCCCCACCATCACCTGTAGGATCTGTATCTACTTCTTCATTAATCTTGAAGCCAAACTGAGGTCCTGCATGAATATTTAGTCCTTCAATAAGATAAATTTTAGCCAACAAAGGTACTTGAATATAGTCAACCTGAAATTCGACAGCAGGAGAAACAGTAACACCGGCAAAGGTTGTTTCTTCAATATCAAATCCTTGACCAGAATAAAAAATTTCGCCTTGTAATGCAAATTTTTCTGAGATAAAGCTTTCGGCTACCAGTCCTGCATAAAAGCTTGTTCTGGAATTTGGGTCTTCAAAATCATCTCCGGTAATCGTTGAAAAATTAACCCCGGCACGGGCACCAAATTGAACTTTGTTATCGGTATCCTGTTGAGCTTGCGCTAACGTTACGCAGAAAGTAAAGACTAATGCTACTGTAATCTTTTTAATTTTTTTGAGTTTTTGGTTATTAAATATTACAGTTCAAAACTACCGCCAATATTTGCTCTGGATGAACTCAAAAAGTCGAGTCTTTAACTCAAAAAAATGTTTAACAAAAATTAAGAATTTGATTCGCTACCGGAATTAAGAATTCAATATTGGTTTATAAAAGCGGACTAAAAAATCGAGCAACACCTTCTGATAACTTTCTTCGTAAGGAACGTTTTTTATACGTTTCATAATCCAAAGCAGTTCCTTTTTCACAGTCTTCAATAAAGTTTTTACAAATACCTTCAGCAATTTTGTTATTATAGATAAGTGCGTTGGTTTCAAAATTGTGCTCAAAACTGCGATGATCAAAATTACCCGATCCTACAGAAGCCATTTTACCATCCATTACAATAACCTTGCTATGTAAGAAATCATCTTTTTGTTGATATATCTCTATACCCAGAAAAAGTAATTCTTCAAAAAAAGAAAGCATACTGTGTTTAGCGAGCCAGGAATCAGATTTTTTGGGCACCAATAACTTTATATTTACGCCACTTAGGGCTGATATCCTTAATGCTTCTAACATTGCACTATTCGGAATAAAATAGGGATTAGAAATATAAATATAGTCTTCTGCCAGGTTGATCATGGCAATATATTGTTGCATGATAGATGGGTGATCTGCATCGGGGCCACCTGCCACTATTTGAACCGGAATATCGCCTTGTTTTTCAATATCAGGCAAGTATTCATCTTTTAACAGTAGTTCTTTGTTACTAGCAAAATAATAATCTTTAATAAAAACTCTATGTAAATTATCTACTACTGGCCCCCTGAGCAATACATGCGTATCATCCCAGATACCTAACTCAGATTCTGGTTTAATATATTTATCAGAAATATTAACTCCACCCGTAAAACCAACTTTCCCATCAATAACAATAATTTTCCTGTGATTTCTGTAATTAAGGGTGTATAAAAAGCTTCCGAAATTTAATGGCAGAATCGGATATACTTTTGCTCCAATTTTTTTAAACTTTTTGGCCGATTTTTCCCGGAAAGAATAACTTCCTATAGCATCATACAATATTCGTACTTCTATACCCTGTTCTATTTTGCTTTTAAATAAGTCGTATAATTTATCCAACAGCTCTCCTTCTTCAAAAATGTAGTACTGTACGTGTATAAATCTTTCGGCTTTTTGTAATTCTTCAAAAATAATGTCAAATGTTTTTTTTCCATTATAAAGGACCGCTACTTCATTATCCTGTTGTGTGGCAAAATTAGAACTTGTTCTTAGTAGTCTGGATAGCTTTTTACGTTGCTTATCTTCAAACTCAAGCTTAGGTTCTTTAATTTTATGATCTCTAAAGTTATAGTCATAAAGGCGTCTTCTTATAGTTTGCTTTAATGTGTAAATTTTTATTCTTCTGCGGTTGATACCGAAGACGATATACAAGAGGATTCCGATAAACGGAAATATCAGAACAATTAGTAGCCAACTTAATGATTTCACAGGCCTGGATCCATATAAAATGATATGGAAAATGGACAGCAATGTCAAAATTCCGTAGACAATTATCAGAACGATCATTTGGTCTAAGTTTTTTTATCGAATGCATTAATATTTATCGGAATCGCATTCTTAATTCTTTATTAGTAGCTGTATTTTGTATTAAAAATACAAAATCGTCATGGGAATATTTTCAACAAATAAAAAACAAATTACATTAATTTATAATTCTAATACTTCTATCGGAAAACAAACGTATGCATATGTGAGTGACTCAAAAAAGGAAATCAGGACCATCGATACTGTAAATACTTCGGTAACACCTACTCAATGGGCAGAGATAGCTAACAAATTAGATATAGAAGTCAAAAACATAATCAATCCGGATCACCCGGACTTTAAAAAACTATATAGCGATAAGGTAGATCTTAAAGATCAAGATTGGCTTACCCTAATAGCGCAACATCCTCAACTTGTAAAATTCTCTGTTTTAATTAAAGGAGAGAATTTTTATATGCTCAATGACCCAACAGACTTTTTGAAATTTATCGAACCTGATAGTGCCGGAGTATCGAGGGATCCTGCGAATGAAAAAGAGAAGTGATATCACTTCTTCTTTTTTCTATAATTGTTTCTGTCTCTAAGCTCGGCTTATTAAGGTTTTTTTGTGGATTTTCCTAAATCACTAAGTGGCTTTTTGTGGGTTCTTTACGTTCATTTTTTTTCAATCCTTTTCTATTCAAATTATTCATCTTTTTTCTTCTCCTTATCCATTGCTTCTTTAATTTCTTCGAACGGAGCTTTTTTCTCAGGCATTTCTAGTTGACTCGATAACTTCTCTTTTTCATCTTTTTTTAGTTTCTTTTTACTCATTGTTCTAATTTTTGATATTCAACTTCTTTATCGACAAATTTATCTTCTCCCTTTACTTCAATTGCATAATCTCCCAGAATATCCTCAATATACACCATTTTTACTAAGACTATTATAATCGCAACCACTGGAACAGCTAAAATAAGTCCAAGGACTCCGGTGAAAATTCCTAAAATAACTTGTGCTATCAATATCATTGCCAGCGGAAATGATATCATTTTATGCTGAATTAGTGGAGTAATAACATTACTTTCTAACGCTTGTATAGCAGCATAAAGAATACAGACATAAACTGCATAGTCGGTTCCCTTAGTAAAGGCAAGTAAGAATGCTGGGACTAGAGAAATAATAGGACCAAAATTAGGAATAAAAGTTATTAATGCAGCAAAAATGCCTAATGTTAATGCTAGAGGAATTCCCAGAATTGTTAATCCAATACCTGTCAAAATTCCAACAACTAACATAGAGAATAATTTACCCAATAACCATTGTTTTAATGTATATCCGATAGTTAGTAAAACCTGATCAGCACGTTCTCGTTTGGCTTTTGGAAATAATAAAACAATGCCATTCTTGTAAATTCTTGGTTGAATCATAAAAAAGATACCGAGGAAAAAGATGATATACACATCTGCTAATCCGCCAAAAAACGAACTAAAAAATAAGGTTAACCGTTCACTATCTCTCTCATATTTTTTTTTATAAATACTGGCTTGCTGAATCACCCAATATCCAACCTGTGTGGATTCTAGTTTTGTACGAGTTTCCTTGGCAGCAACAGGTAATTCTTTTTCTAAAGTTTGTAATTGTGAAGACACTCGGGGTAATAAAACATATAAAATAATTGAAAACATCAACAATACCGAAGTCGTAGCGATAAAGAGTGAAAAACCATCTCCAACGGGTAATTTTGATTTGATTGCAGATGCAATTCCTCTAAAAAATGTTGCAAACAAAATACCGGCTAGAATGAGTAGAATTACCTTAAAACCCTTCAATACTAAAATTGTGCACAGTACCATTATGATAACAATGCTGGTTGCTTTGATGATTTTTTTACTGAAATCGCTAATAGCAAAAGCTGAAGAATCTTTTACGGAGGACATCTCTTAATTTTTAATTATTTCGAAATATGTTGTATCGATCGTTAATTTTATCCTTAGCTTACAGAATTAGTACCCTACCGAATCAAAAACCATTAAAAAATAAGCGCACATAAATACAAACAATATGAAGAACATCTTGATAACAAACTTAACTGTTTTTACAGGGTCTAGATTCCGCATATCTTAATGGACATTTTTCTCATTGAATATAAAGTTAGATCATATTTTATAGTAAATAAACGGGTAAAAATCTACGCTCAGACAATGCCCGTTTATCAATTCCAAATAACTTTTCCTATTTTCTTTTAATTCTCATCTGTAGCATCGTCAATCTCATCCTTTATCTCTTCTGCCCCTTCTTCTACACTTTCTCCTACCTCTTCTACAGCGTCTTCGACTTTTTCTCCAGTACTTTTTTTCTCTCTACAACTTGTTAATATTGTAGCAACGAATACTAAAGAACATATTGATATTAGTATTTTTTTCATGATATTAATACATTTTAAGGTTGGTTATGCTTTAAATCTTTTCCCAAAGATTAGTGATACTATAAATAGTACAATAAAAATGAAAAATAGAATTTTCGCGATGCTTGCGGCACCAGCGGCGATACCACCAAATCCAAATATTCCTGCAACTACTGCTAAAATGATAAAAATGACTGTCCAACGTAACATATTGATAGGTTTTTAAATTAATACTCTGTTTTTAAATGAGTTTTTGATTCTCATGTTTAACATTGTAAAGATCATCATATATAAACTGGAAACTTAACTGCATCACTAGGATTCTTAACTCCATCACATTTAAGGGTATTTTCATTCAGTTTTGTTAAAAAATAAAGGTATCTTTAGACATATACTGCGCTAAACAACCAACCCATGAAGAAAAAAATAGAGGTACAAGATCAAAACATACATAATGTTGTTATTGATTTAGCAAATAGTTTAGAGGTAGATTATGAGCAATCTCATCATGAATACTGTGTACATTTGCCCGAAGAAATAGGATCAGGTTATGTTCGTTCTTTTCAATTTGATTTTGGGGTTGGTGTCGTAGAAACAGATTACTTGCTAAAAAAGGAACTTGTTTTCAAACTTGAAAAAGGCGTTATACATCCATTGAAAATAATTTTCAATCGAGAATCCAGTTTTTTTCACGGTTTTGAAGAAGGTAAGCAAATGCGCGAAATTCGTAGACTTGAAAACACAATAGTCGCCAGTACTCCAACCAATAATCATATATTTAAAATACCTGCTAATGTTCCCATTTGCATCTTTAGTTTGGAAATCAATAGAAAGTTATTCGAAGAAAAAATAGAATCGTTTTTGCCTGATATGAATAAAGACTTAATAGATCTGTTTCGCGATGTTAATGGTGTTAAACAGTTTTATTATAAGAACAATTACAGTTTGGAAATTTCAAAATTCATATCCGAATTTACAGAATGTGATCTCACAGGTTTTATGCGACAGGTATATCTTGAAGGAAAGGCTTACGAAATATTAACTTATCAATTAAAACAATATTTAGATGATCTGAACGAGCCTGACAAAAGGCTTATCATACGACAAGCTACGATTGAAGCGATAGAAAAAGCAGTGTCTATTATAGAAGATGAAATTGAAAGTATGGAAAATATCGTAAATCTGGCAAAACGTGTAGGTTTAAATCAAAATACCCTACAAAATGGTTTCCAGCAATTATACAAAACTTCGGTAAACGAATTTATCCGAAATTACAGAATTGAAAAAGCCAAAGAATTACTCGAATCATCTAATTTAAACATCACCGAAATCACATATAAAGTAGGAATTAATTCACGAAGTTATTTTTCGAAATTATTCAAAAAAAAATACGGTATAAGTCCCAAACAATATTTAGATCAAGTTAGAAATCAAACAGATAATTCTCAGTCTGCATAACTATTAGTTCTAATTCTCCTTCTCCTCCATTCCTTCAAAAAAAATTTGACAATAAATTTTACCGAACAATAGGTCAATAGTGTTATTATAAGTTTCAAAATTGTTAATGTGTTTAATGCAAATCCAATTTCTTTGTACAAAACCAAAAATTAAGTCTGGAATTTTTTTTGTAGCATGCGAGAAATTGAAATTAATAGCATAGAAGGTGCAGAAATCCTAAAGCAGTTAAAAAATCATTTAAGCGGAAGTCTGAAAGAACAATGGGGAGAGTATGTATTAGAATTTGATAGCGAATTGGGCAAAGGTATGATACGCAGCATCGCCTTTGATTGGGGCGTATCTTTGGTAGATTATGATGTTAATTTTACTGAAGACATAAAGATTACCTTTAACATTACTAAAGCCAATCCGATCCAATTTATTTTTGTTTCCGAAGGTCATATAGAGTACCTAAACAATACAGATAATAAGATTTCTACATTTGAGCGATATCAAAACATCATAATATCTACGAAGAAGAATTCAAAAGAGACCTATATTTTTCCTAAAACTGTAGCAATCAAAGTAAACTTCATCTACATTCTGAGAAAAGAATTTTCCAAAAGAAAAAATAACAACCTTTCCTTTTTAAGTAAAAGTTTATTAGATGTTTTTCAAGATGGGGACTCAGAAACGAGCTATAACCATTATGGTAATTTTAATTTAAAAATTGCTGATCAAATCAGACAGCTGCAGGAGAGTTATGAAAGTGGTATTGTACGCACTTTGTCGATAGAGGGGCAGCTTAACCTGATTCTTGCAATGCAAATGTTAGAACAAAATAATTACGAAAGTGGAATGACCTTACCAGAATCATTGTCAAAATCCGATATAAAGAAGATTCATAGGCTTTCAGAATATATAGTTGATAATATTTCAGAACCCCTCTCTGTTAATACTCTGGCCACAAGAGCAGGTTTAAGTACAAAAAAATTACAACTTGGATTTAGAGTACTGTATTCAAAATCGGTAAATGAATATGTGAGGCAGTTAAAACTCGAAATATCCCGAGATTATATAAAAAACAGCAATGATTCAATATCCGAGATTGTTTACAATATAGGGTTTAAAAGCCGAAGTTATTTCTCTAAAATCTTTTTTGAAAGATATGGGATTTTACCCACAGAATACCGTAAGAAAAACAAAGTGAAAGGTCAAAATTAAGTAAAGATATTATCATTTTACTTTCAGCGAATAAAATAGTAACACTTTTTAAATTACCCCTAAACGAAAACCTGATTAATATAAATTCGTGGTCAGGTTTTTACAATATTTAAACTTAGTACCCAACCTTAAAAAACCTACTTATTAAATGCGGGATGAAAAAACAATTATCCATCTTAAATTTCAGTCAACATTACACGAATCAGAACTTTATAAAATTGCAGAAAAACGTAAAGAAGAATTTAAAAAAGTGAGAGGGCTGCTCTCTTTTATCTACCATTACAATGAAGAGACTAAAACCATAGGAGGCACGTATATTTTTGAGAATATTATTTTTGCCAGAGCATTTATTGGTCGATTTATGATTGAAGGAGTGGGTCCTAGGTATGGTATAATACCGATGAGCTTAAAAATTGACATTGCTCAGATTAAAGAGGAGCTTGAGTTCAATTTTATACATAGTAATTAGGGTAAAGGAATATTCTTATAATAAACAGGGGCAAGCATAGAATCATAAGAGATATTATTTTTGAAAAACTCTTTGGCTATGGGATGGGCATAAAATTTGGGTATTTCAGAATCATTAATAATATTATTTATTTTATCAGTTTTAGACTCAGGATCTAACCAGGTTTGATACGATTTTTTTGGTATTAGAATGGGCATATTAGTATTCAAATTCTGAATTTTATTTATGATCCCCGAAGCCTTTGTTAATAGCATAGAACATGTTATAAAACCATCATCTAATATATTATATATACCTCCCAGACAAAAAGGTTTTTTATTGGATTGATACACATAATATGGATGCAATGATCCATTATATAAATGATAAATAAAGAATCCTGTCACAATGATGAGACATCTTCTCTTACGAAAAGGCTCTTGAAAAAAACCATCAGAATTTAAGTTTTCTTTAGAAACACTAAGTGTGCTGAATACTTTCTGAAAATCTTCCCATTCATCTACATAATTGTTGGGTAATATTCCCCAAATAGCATATGAAATACGTTTGGGGTTATCCATTGTCACTATAGATAGTGTTGATTCCTCTGTTCCATCAATCACAGGGTTGGGCACATAAAGCTTGGGAAATCTGAAAGTAGCCCCAATTTCTCGCTCTATCAATTCCTTTTTGGCGATATTAGAAACTTTTTTAAACATATAATCCAATTATGAGTGCAAGTAACCAAAAAAATAATATAAAAATTACCTTGTTTCATTTAAATAGTAACGCATTCAATAGATAATAACGTTAAAAAACCATCTTTGTTTGATCCTGTAACCAATAGAGTTATAGAAAAACCCGAAAAAGTTAAACATTTGCAAACCGACCTCCTAATTTTGTAAATAATTACGATCCAACTCACTATTAATCAAATACATAAAATTCGGGGCCTCATGACTACTATAGTAAAATCACCTCACAATGCTGTTCCATCCGAGTTTTATGAACTCCAGAAAATATTGGATGGTAAAATCGTTAAAAACCAAGATGTTTACACAATTAGCACTAATTCAGCATTAGGAAAAGGTGCCGTCAGATATATCCATTTACAACCTGGTTTGCAGGCCTATGATTTTGATATTACACTACACGAAAATCTTGAAATACCTATTAGCCGTGTATCATTTACTTCATTACAGTTTTTATATTGTCTGGAGGGAGATTGCTCGCATCAATTTGAGGATCTTGATAAAATTCATTTAATAGATCAATTTCAAACGGCGGTTATCCACAGTAACAAAGGCCTGGAGAGCCGAATATTTGTCAAAGCTGGAAAACGATTGGTGCTCAATATAATTGCAGTTAACAAAAAAGAATATTTCGATAAATTTAGTAATGAGTCGAATAAATTTGGCAAAAGAATTCAGGAGCTTCTTTATCAAATCGGGAATAAACAAAAGCATTTTCATTTAGGAAGTCATAGTTTAAAAATAGCAGAACAGTTAAAATTGCTGATCGGCCTAGAATATGATAACGAAATTTCAGAGATGTTATCTCAAAAAGGAAGATATTATTTGATATTGGCCAAACATATCGAACAGTTTTGTCTAGAAGTAGATAATAATACCAATACAAGTGGGCTATTAAAGAATGAACTAAAGATGATAACCCAAATGAGCGACTTTATTAAACAATATCCCGAAATACAACATAGCATTAAAACGTTATGTTTAGAGTCCGGTTTATCACCAGCCAAGCTTCAAGAAGGGTTTAAATTTATGTATAACAGAACTGTTTCTGATTTTGTGAGAAATACAAGACTCGATAAGGCAGAAAAATTAATTCGAACAACCGATTTAACCATATCCGAAATTGTTTACACGGTAGGTTTGACGAGCAGAAGCTATTTTTGTAAAATTTTTAAAAAGAAATACCGATATAGCCCGAAAGAATATAAAATAAAAAGTGCTTCATCTATTAGCAGTTAGTATATTCTATATTTTTTTTCTTCAAATATTAAACGATAACAAGATCTTTCTTTGTTATTCAAAATGTAAATCAAACATTATCTTATCTAGCTATTGAGTTACTCAAAATCTTTAATGAGTTAATCTAAAATAGAGCATACAGTAACTTTGATACAAACCTTTAATATTTTAATTATGAAAAAAATAGCAATATGTATTTCGTTATCGGCATCACTTCTTTTTTCAAGCTGCTTAGGGTCATTTAGCGCATTCAACGGACTTAAAGATTGGAACCAGGATCTTTCCGATAGTAGATTTGTAAATAACTTAGTGTTTTGGGGGTTAAATATTGTACCGGTATATGGTCTATTCTTTATAGGAGATGCTTTAATCTTTAATGTTATAGAATTCTGGAGTGGATCTAATCCGCTGGCTATGAACGATGGCGAAAGCGAAACTCGAATCGTTGAGCGTGAGGGTAGTACTTTTAAGATGATCGCTACCAAAAACAGATTACAAATTAATGTTATTGAAGGAAAACGCAAAGGAGAAAAATTAGATCTGGTCTATAGCCCATCTCAAAAATCTTGGAGCGCAATCAAATCTAATGGTGAAGTAATTAAACTTTCCTCATTTGAAGATGGTTTTTATGTTGTTCATCTTCCCGATGGTACAAATATAAAAATAGACCCGATGGCCACACGTGATGAAGGCCTGGCTTTACTAGATAGAAAAGTAGCTTCTTACCAAGATTGCCTACTAGCCGACCAAGGCCAATAGAACCATTTTAATAATATAACAGAAAAGAGATTGTTGTTAGGACAATCTCTTTTTGATTAAAGAAATTAAATACCCTGTTCATGTCTATAAATAATAAGAAGTCATTCTACAAAAAGAAAAGATTCTTTTTGTCTATAACCGTTATCTTATTTCTCATTGTCGGGAGACTCCTACTGCCCTATTATCTAAAAAAATATGTGAATGAAGTGCTTGCCAACATTCCTGGTTACTATGGCCAGGTAGAAGATATTGACGTTTGTTTGATTCGCGGAGCTTATGCTATAGACAATTTGTATTTAAATAAAGTGGATGCAGGTTCGCAGATTCCTTTTCTCAACTTTGAAAAAACCGACATTTCTATTGAGTGGTGTTCACTTTTTAAAGGAAAAATTGTGAGCGAAATTGTAATGAAAAATCCCCATGTAAATTATGTTTTCGAAGATCAGGAAAAAGAGCAAGCCGATGATCCTGAGCTTGAGGATTGGACAAAAGCATTAACAGATCTCGTTCCTATTGATATCAACCGACTTCAAATCCAAAATGGTAAGGCCACTTTTATTCAATTATCTGCTAATCCCAACATCGATCTTTATTTTGATCAAATTAATCTTGAGGCCAAAAATCTTAAAAATGTTGTACGCAGTGATCAAAAACTTCCATCTTCGTTAGAAGCTTCAGCCGTATCTATTGGGCAAGGTAGTGTTACACTAAACGGCAAGATGGATCTGGTAAGAACTATTCCTGATCTCGATATTTCATTTTCTCTTGAAAAGGCAAACGTTAAAGCGTTAAATGATTTCACAAAACATTATTCTGGAATTGATTTTCAAAGTGGAAAATTCAGTATATACAGCGAAGTTGCCATAGCCGATGGATACTTAAAAGGATACATCAAACCAATACTAAAAAATACTACATTGATAGGAAAACAAGATAATTTTTTGAATACTTTATGGGAAGGATTTGTTGGTTTTTTCAAATTTGTACTCAAAAATCATAAAAAAGATACCTTAGCAACCAAAGTTCCATTAGAAGGAGACTTAAACAATGTGGAAAGTGATATTTGGGATACAATTATAAATATTTTTAAAAATGCCTGGTTTGATGCTTTTGAAAATATGACGGATAACTCTATAGATTTTGAAGATGCTCAAACAGGACCCGAAACAGAATAAACAAGGCCATTCGATATAAAGTCCTATTATATATGCCCCTTCAAGACTTTTTGCGTTGTTTAGCGCTAATCGAATGACCCTGCCAGGAAAATAAATCACACGAATTATTATAGAGTTCTATTAATTTAAATCCTCTAGTCTTCTAATAGATGACAATCCATCCATTATTTTATTTTTTTGCTGTGAAAGAATAGTTTGTGTACTAGCAGGCAAGGTGATTTCGGATAGTACCTCATCATACTCTTCTACACTAGCCTCTTCTCCTCGGATTGCCTCCTCTAACATAGATTCTTCGCTATCTTTGGATAATACAGATTTTACATCCATCCAAGCCCTGTGCATGGTACCAGTGATGCTTCCTCCTTTATCTACTTCTTGTCCAAAGGATTTAATTTCTTCTTTTAGTTCATGACCAAAATCATATCGTTCCTGCGCCTTCTGCTTAAAATAAGTTTTGAGTCCGGTATGTTGTACGTTTTCAGCCGCTTTTTTAAAACCTTTTTCTGCATCATACGTTTTTTCGAGGAGATCATTTAATTTGTTTCCTACCTTTTCAGAATATGTTTTCATATTTACTTTTTTTTAATTAACGATAATTTCTTTTGAGATGCGTATCGATTAACATCTGAAGGTTTAATAAGAGTCTCAACAATTTGATTCTATTTAATTAATGTTGTTTTTCTTTTTTGAATTTCTGCTGGCGATCGTAATGATAATTCCCGATGCTACACCGCTTATAAATATGAGTAAAAGTTGAAGTCCCATACATTTATAGATTTTAAGATATATCACAAAAATAACATACACACAAGGGTACATGTTGCTCTAAAAGCGTAATTATTGACTCAATTAGAATTTAACGTTTTCTTAAGTATATCAAGGGTTAAGAAGCGATTCGGGTTAAGAATTAAACGGATTAAGTTAATGATGAATAAAAATCCTTAAGATATTGCTAATAAAAAATTATGATACGAAAAGGTTCAGAAGTTAAATGGAATTGGGGAGAAGGATATGCAACTGGGAAGGTACAGGAGACATATACCCAAAAAGTCACTAAGACTATTAAAGGAACAGAGGTTACCAGAGAAGGAGAAGAAGGGAACAAGGCACTTTATATCAAACAAGATGATGGAGATTATGTGTTGAAGAGCGAAAGTGAAGTGCAACGTGTAGCGTAATTAATCTTTAATATACTAAACGATGATTAAGAAGGGTAATAAAGTAAAATGGATCGAAAATAACACCATTCTTGTTGGGACAGTAGAAGAAACCTATTTATATAAAATTTCAAAGAAAATAAAAAACAATCCATCGGCATCCTATAGCAATGCCGGAATGGCACTTTATATTCGAATGCAAAACGGGAAACACATATTAAAAAATGACACCGAAGTTATTCCGGAACCATAGATTTATGATGACCAGAATAAAGAAAATTTGAATTTATTTTTTTAACTAAACACAGATAACATGTCTTTACTCACTATTATTTTAAATATTCTATTACCCCCATTAGCTGTATTCCTGAAACATGGATTGGGAACTACATTTTTAATCAGTATACTTTTAACACTTATTGGGTGGCTTCCAGGTGTCATACATGCGTTTGTAGTTAATCAATAATTGTATTATGAAAAAGTTTGAAAAGATTCAGAAGCTCTTGAAAATGACTTTTGAAGCTGAAAAAAGGTACTATCATGCCGCCCAGGAAGTTCAAATTGTCCCGTTGACCAGGTTCTTGAACTACCAAAGCTCAAAGAGAAATAAGTTTGCGAACGAAATAGCTGAAGCCCTTACTTTTAATGACATTAAACCTGTTATGTCTTACATCGATAAAGCAAAATCAAAACTATTGGGCTTGGATATTAAGCGGTCTTTAGAAAACACGAAATATATTCCTATTATGACAAAGTGTTTGGATTTTGATCAAGACATTATCGATACTTCAGCGTTGCTTCTCAAAGATCGATCGTTACCCGTTGATATTGCCGAAGTTCTAACGCGACAAATGACATTTTTAATTTTTCAATGGATAGAAGGAACGGACATTATAGAAGAGTTGAACTCCGACCGCCAAGTAAACCACAAAAAAACAAAAATTATAACACTCAAAAACTATATTATGTAAAATTCTACGTTATTATTAAAATGCCTATAATTTTATGATTATCGGCATTTTTGTTTATTGTACTGTGGCTAAATGATTTAAACTAATCGAAATTTACCTCAAAACTATTTAGAAATAAATTAAACAGATAGTTGTCACTAAGAAAATATAAGTGTTTTAAATATTTACTTCTTATTTATTTGTTTTGAACAATTTTTTCAGTTTACATATCATCACCTAACTCTTTGAATCACTAGAGTCACTAGACTTACTTGTTATTGATGAAATAAATTCACTAGGAAGATCTAATGTCCTAATTGGGAATGGTATATTAATATTATTCTTGTCATATGCTTCTTTGATAAGCATGATAGTTTCACTTTGCGCCTTGGCAACTTCGAGTGCAGAAGTTGAATTTATCCAGAACCTCACTTCATAGTTGATCGAGCTGCTTCCAAACTCCTTCCATAAAAATAAAACATCGTCCTTTTTTTCAACTGCTTTAAAATTGTTAACAATAGTCTCTACGGTAAGCTTTTTCACTGCTCGCAGGTCTGACTCATACCCTACTCCACATTCCAAAATAACTCTTGATTGTGCCGTTGTTGAATAATTTTTAATAGGATTTTCTACAACCAGCTTATTAGGAATGTAGACAAGGTTATTATCCACTTGCTTTAGGGTTAGAGCTCTAAGACTAATGTCAATTACTTCTCCTTCATAGTCATTGGTTTTAATCCAATCTCCAAACTTCAAATTTTTGATATACGAAAGTATTATACCCGAATAGGTATTTGCCAGAGCTCCCTGAAGCGCAAGTCCCACGGCCAATCCCGCTACCCCCGCTCCAGCCAATATGGTGTTTAAAGCTTTGCTTAGATTCAAGATTCCCAGTATTAGAAAAAGTCCTATGATTATGACTACTATAGATACCAATTTTGAAATTAATTTTTTCATAGAAGGTTGTAGTCGACTTCTGTTTAAGAGCTTTAAGATGAGCTTACTTATATATTTTGAGGCAATCAAGGCTATAATAAAAACGAGAATTGCAATAATTAGATTTGGCAAGTTTACTACTATACTATCTATCCAGGATTCTAGTTTTTCGATCATCTTATTCCAGGCATTGATTAGTTTGTCTTTCATATTCTTATGTTTTTATGGGTTCAAACAACACTTTCAAAAAATGCTGGTTTATAATTTTCTAACAGTCGCAATACCTCATGTTCGGTATCAGAAAGATATACTTTAGTTTTATTGGAGCTCTCAACATTATCAAAAGCTTTTTTGATAGTACTGTCTTGATATGCAGATACCACAAAAGGATGAACATAATATTTTCTACAAACGTTTCTGGTATTACCTAAATGTTTTGCAACAGTATCGTAAGCGATAAGTGTATTTCTCTGAATTTGTTTTTCATTGGTTTTGGTTCCTAATTCCATCAAAGTTTCAAAAAATATAATAGTTGCCGACCAGGTTCTAAAATCTTTAGCGGTAAATAAATCTCCACAAATATTATGAAGATAATCGTTGATCATACCACTTTCAATACCTTGTTTTTTACCTTCTTCATCATAATATTGAAATAATTCCCATCCCGGTATTTCTTCACATTGTTGAACCAGTCTAGTCAATTTCTTGTTACGTAAAGTTACAGAATGTTTTTTACCTCTTTTTCCAACAAATTCAAACTTTATTTTTTCTTTTTCGAGAGTGACATGCCTGGTTCGCATTGTAGAAAGCCCGTAGGTTTTATTACGTTTTGCATATTGTTCATTTCCGATACGAATGTGAGTTTCTTCCATCAACCTAATAATCAATGCTATTGCCTTAATTTTAGGCCAACCTTGTTGTTCTAGATCTTTATCTACTTTTGCTCTAATTTTCGGCAATTGTTTCCCAAAAACGGTCATTTTATAAAATTTGGTTTGATTCCTTATTTTATTCCATAACGGATGATATCTATATTGTTTTCGGTTTTTAAGATCTCTGCCAACAGCCTGTAAATGGCCATTTTCTAAAGTGGTTATTCGTACTTCATCCCAAGCCGGAGGTATCACCAAACGATTAATTCTGTCAATATCAGTTTTTGTAGACACAGGCCTTCCGTTCAAAAGATATAAAAAGCCTTTTTTCTTTTTTTGTCGTATTATCTTTAATTTTTTATCATTTACATAAACCAAGTTTAATTGATCAATTACTGTCTCGGGTGTAGTAATGATCTGTTCCAGCCATTTTGGATTTGTAAAATCTGTATTCATATCTTGAACACTTTTTATCTGTGACTTTTAATATGTTCCGAATAGTCTTTGGCTAAGTTACTTTTTTGATTTTCTGATAATACTTTTCCGGCCATTTGAAATATTTCATGTTCTTCGTCTTTGAGATGATGTTCTACCTTCTCTTTAAGTTGTTTTGCTATTTTGAGCCATGCCGATGACGAATATTCTGTGTTCTCCAGCTCTTCTATAAGTTCGTCAATTTCGTGATGTTCTGCAATACCGTGCCTTGCCTGTTCTTGCGTTTTATCGCTATCGATAAGAGATACGTAGAAATACCTTTCTTCTGCATCGGCGTGAATTTCTAATTCTTTTTTTAAATTTTTAAAAATTTGGTCTCTACGCTCTGTGTCTCCCGAAGTCTCTATCAATTTCTTTAATAGCTCTCGCTGTATATCGTGATCTTTTCTTAAGCTTTCAAAAATATTCATAATTATTGATTTTAAATAGATTAAAAATAGCCTCTCAAAGTAATTTAAGAGGCTATCTTCGCAACTAACCATATCTAATCTGGAATTTAGATATACTATTTACTAAATATTACTTTTGAGTTTTTCAGATTAGCCTTAAAACTTTCTATATCTGTTACATATTTGTATTCGTCATTAAAAACGCGGTTAGGTTTTTCTCCCATAATTATATGCTTAACATTAAGATCAGGTGCATTCAGAATGATTTGATCAGAGATTCGTAACTTTTTGTCACCAAGACTTTGCTCTTTTTCCTCCAGTTTTGAAATAACATATAAATTTTTACCGGTAGCTACAATTTCCTTAATATCTATAGTATGTTCTTTACCCTCAACTTCCGCCTCTACCCGTAATGTCAACTCTTCTTTTTCGCCAGAATTTGGCATATCAACATCGATATAAGGCACTTCAATTTCTTCTTCTTCCATCACTACCACCACCTTTGGAATTTTTACTGTACGAGTTTTGGTTCCTACATTAACCTCTGCCCAATCCACATCGAATGTGGGTAATTGACCAGGTTCGGTATCTACTTCAACGTCCACATCGGGTAATTTAGCCTCTTTTTTTTGTTGTACATCACAACTGCTTAATAATAATATGATCATTAACGATCCTATAAATTTTTTCATGATTAAGGTTTTTTTAAAGTTAGAATGATAAGGGCTACTTAATGGTTTACATATCACATTTGCCCTAATGATATATTTCTTATTTAGACTAGCAGTAGCCCTTAATTTATATTTTCACTTCAAAAGTAATTTCCTTATTTCTATTTTTTGTGCGCATATACACTTTTAGTTAACTGTTTTACTAAAACCATTATCCCTTAGATTAAAGTAAGATCAGTCATTTGGATAGCGTTAAAAATCATAGCAATTCAGCACAGGTGCTAATCATAAAATGACCAATTTTAGAGAATTGTTAAAATATCTCAACATGAAAAATATAAATAAACCCGATTACTCAAACATAAAAGCATTGTATATTAACTGTACACTTAAAGATTCTTCAAAGCAAAGTCATACTGAAGGACTCATGCAAGTATCAATGAATATAATGAATAAGGAAAACGTAGAATTAGAATATTTACGTTTGGTCGACTATGATATTGCTTACGGCTTAATGCCAGATATGAAAAAAGAAGGTAAAGAAAAAGATGATTGGCCAGACATTTATGACAAGGTAATGAATGCCGATATCCTTATTATTGGTACTCCTATTTGGTTAGGAGAAAAATCATCTATTGCTACAAAATTAATAGAACGTTTGTATGGTATGAGTGGTGAGACCAACAAGATGGGACAGTATGTATATTACGGCAAAGTTGGTGGGTGTGTAATTACTGGAAATGAAGATGGAATCAAACATTGCGCGATGGGAATCTTATATGCCCTACAACATTTAGGCTATAGTATCCCGCCACAAGCAGACTGTGGGTGGATTGGAGAGGCAGGCCCCGGACCAAGTTATCTCGATGAAGAGTCCGGCGCCAAAAACAATCAATTCACAAATAGGAATACCACTTTTATGACTTATAATTTACTTCATCTAGCCTCAATGTTAAAGGCCAATAATGGATATAATTCTTATGGTAATTCAAGAGAAGATTGGGATGATGGTACGCGATGGAACTTCGAAAATCCAGAGTATAGATAAGTTTATAGTATGAAAGCTGCGCTAAAGTTTTTGAAGAAATTAAAAAGTACTGTTTTTAATAGTATTGCTTTTTATCCCGTGTTGATTAGCGTAGCTTTTTTCATTTTGGCAACAACGCTATTATTTATTGAACATCTAGAAATAATAAACACTTTTAAAGAGAAAGTTCCTTTCTTGATCGTTCAGGATCATGAAACTGCCAGAACCATTTTGTCTACATTATTTGGCGGTATCCTATCGTTAACTGTATTTAGTTTTACTATGGTAATGGTAGTACTTAATCAAGCGTCTACAAACTTTTCTCCAAGATTGTTACCCGGACTTATTTCCAATAAAAAACATCAAATTATTCTAGGGTTTTATATTGGTACTTTGCTATATACCATAATTATTTTAATGTCTTTAGGAGCCTATGGGTCTTCTGAAAATGCAATCGGATTTTCGGTGATGATTTCTGCGGTGTTAGGAGCTATTTGTATAGGATTATTTGTTTATTTTATTCATAGTATTTCTCAAGCCATTCAAATCCACAATATAATTAACAATATTTTCTCTACGAGCAGAAAATTGTTAGAAAAAGAGAAAAAGAAGCAAAGTAATACATGGAATATTGATACAAAAACTAGTAATACAAATTGGAAAACAATCTCCTGTAATAAAACCGGATACTACCGATCTTTTGATATCTCTTTACTCGAAAACAAATTAAAGGAAGAAAAGTACACTATAGAGATTATCCCGTATTCAGATCAACATGTTTGGAAAGGCGAGTCCATATTCAGAATCAAAGAGCCAATATCCGAAAGTGATATAAAATCTCTTCAACTTTGTCTATATATTTTATCTAATCGACACGATGATAATAGTAGTGTTGGCGGAATGATTAAATTAACCGAAGTAGCTGTAAAAGCACTTTCACCTGGAGTAAATGATCCAGGGACAGCAATAAACGCTATTTCAAAACTAGGTCAACTTCTTGCAGAAGCATTTCAGATTCAACCAAAGACTTTTGAAAAGATACCCAATTGTAATATTCAACTTATTCATAATACAATTTCAGCAAACGAACTCATTAGGATAGTTATTCAGCCTATACGAGAGTATGCAAAAACCGATAGCGCGGTAGCATACGAATTAATGTCTGCCCTATTACATATCTGGAATACAAAACAAATTTGTACAGAGTATATTACAGTTGTGTCGAATGAAATTAAAGCATTAGAATCAGATTTAAAGATGAATATCAAAAATAATCAAGATCTAAAACGTATCTTAGAGCTGATAGAATAAAATAATAATGTATGGAGGCAGAACCTACCCTGATTTGTATACCTGATATTAGCGGATTTACCCAGTTTATGAGTTCTACAGATATAGAACTGGCTGCCAAAGTAATTCCATCTCTACTAAATCGAGTCATATATGCTAATAAATTAAACCTTAAGGTTTCTGAAATAGAAGGTGATGCAGTTTTGTTTTATAAAACAGGTCCTCTACCCACCTTTACTGAAATAGTATATCAATGCAGGTTATTTTACACTGAATTTTATGATCAATTAAAAAAACTTCGTAAAAAATATAAGGATCAACCAGGCGGAGCAAACATTCCAGATATATTAGGATTAAAAATTGTGGTCCATTTTGGCAAACAAGTAAGTGCCGTTCCTATTGGCAAAAATATTAAGCTTATGGGTGAAGATGTAATTATTGCACATCGATTACTTAAAAATAAGGTGCCTATTGAAGAATATATTCTCCTTTCCGAGGACTTACTCTCAAAATTTAAAGACGATACAATAGAACGTAATTTTGGCTGGGGTGACCTACACGATAGAGAGACCGAGTACAAACACATCGGCGAAATTAATTATAGCTACATCAATCTAAAACCTCTTCTAAAGTAGACTTTTTTACCTTCCTCAGGTTTCATCACAATAGAGTTAAGATAAATGGTAAATGAGCAAAAGATCCCTTTTTACTCATACTATCTTTGTATTGAACAAAAAGTAATAAACTTATTTTGTTCAATTAAATAAAAATTAATCTTTAAAAAATTGCTATGAATTATTTGAATATGAATGAGAAAAAGCTTTTACCAGTCGTTTTAGAACTAAACATTCTATTAGCAGACTATAATCTATATTATCAAAAATTAAGAGGTTTCCACTGGAATATTCTTGGAAAGAATTTTTTTGATCTCCACGAGAAATTCGAAGAACTCTATAATGATGCGAAAGTAAAAATTGATGAGATCGCAGAGCGTATTTTAACGTTACAGCATCATCCAGTGAGTCAATTTCAGGAGTATATTAATATGGCTACGATTAAGGAGAAATCTCCATTATTAACAGATTCTGCAATGGTAGAAGAGCTGATGAAAGATCATAAAACTATATTAACACAAATGCGGTTAGTTCTTAAACACGCAGGCGAAGCTGAAGATGAAGGAACCATAGATATGATCGGAGCTTATATAAGAGAATTAGAAAAGCTAACCTGGATGCTGAATGCGTGGAGAAAGAATACCTCAGACTCTTTTGACACTAGCATGCTTAAAAGTTCTAAGTAAACAAAATAGTAATACCATTTATTAATTTAAAAATTCAATATGAAAACCTTAAAATTTATAACATCATTGTTCTTAATATTTTCTCTAACGACTGTTGTCGCACAAGAATCTAAACAAGTCAAAAGAACCACAATAACAAAGAAATTTAATTATATGAAAGATGGTACTAAGGTACCTTATAAAATAACGATTTATAAAACTACGCGATCACCTATCAAATTAAAAGAGGCCGATGAAGGAAAATTAAATCAGGATATGGCCAATACTCCAAAACAGGTCAGTAAGCTAATACTAGTAGATAATGATCAATTCCCAGATTATGATCGATACATAGTAGTACGATATGAAGAGATCAACGACAATAGTTTTGAATTAAAACCAACTGATAGAGGATTTAAAGTAATTGTTGCCGATAAGAATATGGAATATGTATTTGGCGATGGGATTTATTATGTAAATGAAAAAGATGAAGATTTTTTCGTTGTAGACGAATTTGACACCATGTAAAAATTAAAAAACATATTTTGCCTTTTTTAAAAACTCCCTTCTAGGGAGTTTTCTTATGATAAATAACTAATGATCATATATAATATCTAGTCAATTTAGTGTATCTTAACATATTATTACCAGCCACATACTTTATTTTTTAACTTTTGTTTATTATTTTTGAATTTTTTATAAACAAAACATAATTCACACACACTAGTCACTATGTATGCAGAAACACCAACCGCCATATCTATAAATATTACAGCTAAAAGTACAGAAGGTACAGTACGGCAGATTCAAGAAGTAATAGGAGGCACCATACAAGAACGATGGGGGGAATACATCTTAACGGTAAATAATCTTAATGCACATGGTTCTATAAGATTTATAACTTTTGATTGGGGTGTAAATTTATTAGAATATGACATAATCTTTCACAAAGATTATGTTTTAGTGATGGATACATCTGAGTATAATCCTATACATTTTGCGTATTGCTTGGTTGGACATTGTGGACATCGTTTTGGGTATCAAACTGACATTCGATCACTAGAACAGTTTCAATCTGTGATCATAACTAGTCGTGACGGAGGGTACAATTATGGATATTTCCCAAAAGATGAAAAGCTTGAGATAAACGTAATACAAATAGCAAGAAAAAAATATCTGAATAAACGACTCAACAACGTATCACAACTTAATGAAAAATTGTATGAAGTCTTTATGGATACAGATCACGAAAATACGTTTGCCTATTTTGGTACGTTTAATCTAAAATTAGCAGATCAAATTGCCGCTCTTCGTAAAGTAAAACAAGAAGGAATGATAAGGATATTACAAATAGAAGGAATGATTTATCAGATACTTTCTATGCATATTCAGCAGCATGATCGAGCTATGAAAGAAAAAGTATTACCTACTACATTGTTGAAACGTGAACTGAAAATTATTAGAAACTTAGCAAAAAAAATTATTAAAGATGTTTCCAAAGATTATTCACTTGAGCAATTAGAATTAGAAACCGGTCTGGCACAAGCTAAACTTCAGGAAGGGTTCAAACTATTATATGCTAAAACAGTTACAGAATATATTCGACATGTAAGACTAGAGGTCGCAAGAGATCTTATTGCCACTACCGATATGAATATTTCCGAAATTGTATACTCAATAGGCTTCAGTAGTAGAAGTTATTTCTCTAAGATATTTAAAGAAAAATATGATATAAGCCCTAACGAATTCAAAAACAGGGCTACTTTACCAGTTGAAGAAGTGTCTGAAGTAGCATGATAATTTACCTGAATATTCTTCTAATCATATAAAATATACCATATTTTTTTATCGCACTTAGTAAGGTTGAAACCCATTGATATGGCTGAAGATCTTCTTTAAGTTCAAATTTTAGTAATTTCATTTCTTCTAATGCAATTTTTCTCTGAAGATTAAGCTTACGAAGATCTTGTTCTATTTCTTTAAAAGAAGTATATGTTTTTTCCATTGTTAGTGTGATTTAAATAAGTAATAAATTCAATGAAGATTAAAGATTAATTATTATACGAATGACTTCGGCCATGACCATATGGATAGCTACAAGCTTAACCTTTTAGTCATTGAACCTGGTGTTTTTCTATTTTAAAAAGGTAGTTTTTCCACTATCCATATCATATACGGCACCAATGATTTTTATTTCTCCATTATCTTCCATTTCTTTCAAAATTGAACTCCCTTCTCTAATTTGAGTTATTGTGTTTTGTACATTACTTTCACAAACCATATGCACGAATTCAGTATTTTCTGAAGTCCTTTCTCCAGAGTATTCCACAGATTCTACAGCAGGTTTAATTTTAGAAAGCATAGGCGTTATATTACCCAGCTTAACATCGTCTACCGCCGCCTTGATAGCTCCACAATGCTCATGCCCCAAAACTAAGATCAGTTTTGAGCCTGATACTTTACAAGCAAATTCCATACTTCCGAGGATATCTTCATTAACAAAATTACCGGCAACTCTTGCTACGAATATATCACCAATACCCCTATCAAAAACATCTTCGACAGGTACACGACTATCAACGCAGGAAAGTACGATTGCTTTAGGATATTGGGCATTCGTACTTTTTCTTACTTGTTCAGAATGGCTTCTGGCGGTTAGATCATTACGAATAAATCTATCATTACCCTCTTTCAATGATTGAATAACCATATCTGGGGTTAGGGCATCTTGTTCTTCTTTTGTTAGGACATCTTCAACGAGTCCAACTATTTTTTCTTGTTCTATTTTAACTGCCTGCTCTGGCTGTGGATCATTTTTACATGACATAAAAAAAACAGCTATCAATAAAAAACAAACCTTAAAAACTCTTAATAAATCCCTCATATTTATGTATTAAGTTTAAAATATATTTAATTTTTTTGCTTTAATTTCTTCCTTAATTAAACTTGCCCGTCTTAATTTATGGAGATAGACTTTTAATCCAAAAACTCCTTAGACATTTTTTTGATTATATTTTTGTCTATATGTCTTCGCAAGAAATATCCCAACAAAGTACATAAAAAGAACAGTCCTGCCATTAGTAAACAGGCTAAGGCAATGCTACCTATAACCTGCCCTAACCATATTGCACCAGAAACTGTTAGAAATATCAACCCCAAGAAAAGCAAACCACCTAAAATTGCAAGCTTACTTAAGAACGAAAATGCTCGTGTTAATAACTGAAACACTTTAAGTTTATAATATTTTTGAGAAACTTTTGCATAAGTCTCTCCACAATCCAGTGCTTTATTAGAAGTTTTGTTTATGGACTCAATAACACCCATTATGACTTTTGTAATTTTTTGGTTCTCGCTTTAAGTTTTTCAAGCTTATCCTCCAAAGAAGAGATTAAATCTTCTGCTTTATGACTAGCATCGGAAACGATAGAATCAAGTTGTTCGTCCAAAGTTTCTTTCTTCGCAGCCAGTTTTGTGGTAACTTGATCCTTTAAATGTACTGCTTCGCTTGTAATTCTATCTTTTGTAGCAGTTGCTTCTTCGGCAATTCTTCTTCTTGTATTGGATCCTTTATCCGGTGCAAATAAGATGCCTAAAGTAGCACCAATTGCTGTTCCCGCTAGAATTCCTAGAAATGTATTACTATTATTACTCATTTGTTTAATTTTTTGAAGTTTTACATTGATTCAATACAAATTTCTTTAAAAACAATTGGGATGTTTAACTCAAATCATATCTATGTTAACGGAAATGATTTTTGTAAAAGAATTAATATTTATATGGAAAGCGTTAATGATATTTATATCTGATAAATACCTTTGAAATGAATAAATGCAACTAAAATGTCAAATCATATAATCACTAAATATCCTTTTACCGGAGAGGTTCTTGCAGAATACAAATATCAATCTAATGAGGAAATATCGCAATGTTTACTTAAATCTCAGGGAACTTTTGAAAAATGGAAGAAAGGATCCATCCTGTCTCGTACTAAACTTTTGGATAAGCTCAGCTTAATACTTATCGAGCGAAAAGAAGAATATGCAAACTTAATTACTCAAGAAATGGGTAAGCCATACAAAGAAAGTATCGCCGAAATTGAAAAATGCGTGTGGCTTATAGATTTTTATTCTAAAAATGCTGAAGAATTTCTGGCAGACGAGCTTATCGAAACTGAAGCTCAAGAAAGCTTTATAAGTTATGATCCTTTGGGTTGTATTTTGGGGATAATGCCTTGGAATTACCCTTTTTGGCAAGTATTTCGCTTTGCGATTCCAACTCTTACTGCTGGTAATACGGCAATATTGAAACATGCAAATAATGTAACAGGTTGTGCATTAGCAATACAAGATCTTTTTAGAACTGCGGGATATCCAGCAAGCTGTTTTCAAACCATAATTGCAACTCATAAACAGGTAGAAAAAATAATTAAAAATGATATCGTAAAGGCAGTAAGTCTCACTGGTAGTGAAAAAGCAGGACGTACCGTGGCTAGGATCGCAGGGCAATATCTCAAGAAAACAGTATTAGAACTAGGTGGTAATAATGCCTGTATCATATTAAAAGATGCAGATTTAAATACTCACATAGAAACTATAGTCAAAGCCAGGATGCAAAATGCAGGACAGAGCTGTATTGCAGCAAAACGTTTTATTGTCGTTGAAGAAATTTATGAAGAATTTTTAAAAGAATTTAAGGAAGAATTAAAAAAAATAAAATTTGGAGCTCCTCTTGACCCAAAAACAGAACTAAGTACCATGGCCAGAGAAGATCTTGCCGAGGAAGTCCAACGTCAGGTAGACGAATCTATTAATCAAGGAGCTAAGGTATATCTAGGCAATAAAAGAGAAAAGGCTTTTTATGAGCCTACAATATTAATTGATGTAAAGCCGGGAATGCCTGCTTTTGATGAAGAGGTATTCGGACCCGTCGCAGCTGTAACAAAAGCCAAAAATCAAGAGCACGCTTTCGAATTAGCCGAAAACTCAAATTTCGGACTCGGAACTATGGTATTTACAGAAAATATTGAGGCTACGAGAAAACAAATAGGAAATATTCAAGATGGTGCCTTTTTTATCAACGAATTAGTAAAATCAGATCCCAGGCTTCCTTTTGGAGGAACCAAAGCTTCTGGCTATGGAAGGGAATTGTCTCGAGAAGGGATATTAGAATTCGTAAATAAAAAAACAGTCTACATCAAGTAAAAGTTTAATCAAAAAGTATACAAAATGAAATTTGTAAAAGAAAAAGAAGAAGAAAGACAAGATTATATATTTCAAAAAAATAAAAAGACAAAAATAGGAGCGAAATTCATCATATTAGTTCTCATTCTTTTGATTATTGGTGTGATTGTATCAGGGATACTCTTGGAATTTTTTTAAGGTTGTTATCAGTAATTAAGAATATCTAATAATTTAATAATAAATATTATGGCAAAGATTAAACAAGTCACCCTAGATAGAATTCCAGAATATATAGAGGTCGATGATCAAAAAACAAATAATATTATAGTCAATACAGTTATTGAATTTCATCCTTTAGACTTGAATAGCAACATGGAGTATATGTTACATCTTTTTGTTTACGATATACATGGTGTTAATGATGTTCCCGTATTGATTTCTAATTGGGATGATACAAAAGTATTAAGAGTAGTTAGGAACGAAAGGAAAGATGATTTTTTATGCAAAGCAAATGTTATTCTTCGATCCAATGAAGTTCAAAAAAAGAACGTAACTATAAAAACACCAATGACTATAAAACTGGGTAAGTTACAAGATAATACTTCGGTATATTCAAGAAAATTTGAAGTCTTTGCTACGCTTATCCCTGCTGTGGATAGAGTTTCGAAATGGTCAGAACCTTTTGAGTCTCAATTGGTATTTACAGATTAATAAAAAACTAAGAAAATGAACGTTTCAGAACAATTGTTAGAAATATTAAAAAATGAAGGAGTCAAGCACATATTTGGTGTTGCAGGAGATGCTCTCAATCCATTGGTTGATGCTATTGCAAAACAGGATGTTATTGAGTGGATTGGAGTAAATCATGAAGGAAATGGTTCTTATGCAGCTTTCGCTCAAGGAGAACTTGGTGATAATTTTGGTGTTTGTGCAAGCACCGTTGGACCCGGAGCATTGCATTTAATAAATGGACTATATAATGCAAAAAAAGAAAGATCTCCTGTAATCGCTGTCACAGGACAAATACCCGTAGAACACTTAGGTACTAATTATCATCAAGAAGCCGATTTGAAAAAAATATTTGATGATGTCTGTGAATATCAAGGTATAATAAGATCTCCGGAGGAAGCGCCCAGAGTAATTTTAAGAGCGATAAAAATAGCGCTCAATCATCAATGTGTTTGCAGGATAGAGCTTCCGGCAGATATCGCTAAAATGAGAGCAAAAAACCAAGACTTTGTACATAAGATATTTAGGTCTAATAGTGTAATACTTCCTCAAAAAGAAGAGTTAGACGAAGCGATGGGGTTAATCAATAATGCTTCAAAAATTGGGATCTTGGCAGGAGCAGGATGTAGAGACGCGAAGGCACAGGTACAATATTTATCCATGAAATTAAAAGCTCCAATAACACACACATTGAGAGCTGCAGACATATTTGATCATAGTACCAAAAATGTAGTCGGACTAACTGGTCTAATAGGTAATCCTTCAGGGTATAAAGCTGTGATGAATTGTGATTTATTAGTAATGTTAGGTACAGATTTTCCATATACCAATTTCCTTCCGGAAAAAACAAAAACGATTCAAGTAGATATACGGCCAGAAAATATTGGGAATCGTTGCCCAGTAACTCTGGGATTACACGGAGATATTAAATCGACAATCACTTCGTTGGGATCAATTTGTGATGAAAAAAAAGATGATTCATTTTTAAAAGAACTAATTCAAGAATTTGATGATTGGAAAAAGTCTAATGACCAAAAAGCAGATCCTTCTCGCGATATGGAACCATTACACCCCCATATTTTTGCAAAAACTGCTAGCGATATAGCATCAGATAATGCAATTTTTACAATTGATACAGGTACTGCTGCTATATGGGCTTCAAACTTCATGAATTTTCATTCAGACCGAAGGACTATCGGTTCTTTTAATCATGGTTCTATGGCTGTAGGATTACCCGCTGCCATTGGCGCCCAACTACAATATCCGGATCGCGAAGTTTGGGGATTGATTGGGGATGGTGCATTTAATATGTCGCTACAGGATTTTTCTACCGCAGTAAAAAATAATCTTCCCATAAAAATTATTGTTTTCAACAATTCTCAATTAGGATTCGTAAAGATTGAAATGGAAGAAGCTGGACTAGCCCCTAACCTAGATGCCCTGAAAGTGAATAATTTTAATTTTGCTGAATACGCAAAACTATGCGGTGGAGATGGTATTAAAGTCGAACACGCCAAAGATATCATTCCTGCAATAGAAATGGCTAAAAAAGCGACACAACCTTTTGTGATAGATGCTGTGGTAACTAATGCAGAATTGTCATTACCTCCGAAGATTGGATTTGAAGAAGCCAAAGGTTTTGGTTTATCAAAAATTAAAGAGGTCATTAGGGGCTTTAATGGAGAAAAAGAACAATGGGAAAACATTAAACAAGAAATTGAAGCATACTTCGATTAATACAAATTAAAAATACATTATTATGAATACCTTAAAGATAAGCACGGATCCCAATGATATTTATTATAAAGACAGAGTATTAACAGCCGAAAAGTTTGATAAAGTTGAATTTGCCAAACACTTTGAACATCGGAGAACAAAAGTAGATAACGTAGATTTTCATTATGTTATAGGAGGGACTGGTCCTATCATCCTATTTGGTCATGGTTGGCCAGCTTCATGGTTTGAGTGGCGAAAAGTGCTACCTCTTCTTAAAGAGGAATTTACTTGTATAGCCTTTGATATGCCAGGCCTAGGAGATAGCTCTCCTCCACCAGCATTTGATAATAAAACGATCGCAGATCTTATAAAAAAATTAGTTACAAAAAACCTTGGTTTAAAAGAGATATTCGTTGTTGGTCATGATGTTAGTGGCCCTGGACTTATCACAATGGCCGCATATTACCCGGATTTGGTTAAGAAAATGTTTTTAACAGAAACTTCAATTTTCGGACCTGAAATGGGACAAGTATTGGCAGAAAACATCAATGATATTTGGCACTTCCCGGTCAATGCTTCTCGATTGGCAGCAACATTGGCAATAGGGAAAGAAGAAAATTTTATTGAACAGTTTTTTAGTAAATGGGTATATAATGTTGGAGCAATCCATAAGGAAGATTTGGAAGAATACGTACGTACCGCCAGAATTCCGGGAGTAATTGAGTGTGGGGCGTCTTATTATCATAAACAGCAACATCATGCAGAAGGAGGAGGAATTTTGCCGAAAAAATCTCTTACAATGCCTATTCATTTTTTAGGAGCTGAGTTGGGGTTTGGAGGAGAATTAGGAGGCGAAAATAAAGCTGCGTTTAAAACCATAGACCGTTATGCTACTAATACATCCTATGAAGTTGTTGAAAAATGCAGTCATTGGGTGTCAGAAGATAGGCCTGTATTTTTGGCCAAAAAGATTAGTGGTTTCTTTAAAAACTAAATAATTTGTAATCAAGAAAATATCAAATCAAATGGAAAAATTAGGACTAACTAAAGAAAACTGGGAACAATTTTTAGAATGGGCTTGGGATTTTGCTCCCGGAGTATTATCTGCCATAATTATCTTTTTGGTAGGCTTATGGATAATTAGAATTTTTAGTAAGGGACTTCGTAAATTTTTCCAAAAAAAGGATTATGATGAAACTTTAGAACGTTTCCTGTATGATCTATTTAATATAGGCCTTAAACTTTTATTGGTTGTTTTAGTTATTACCCAATTAGGTGTTCAAACCTCATCATTGGTTGCTATTTTGGGTGCTGCGGGGCTGGCTGTAGGTCTGGCTTTGCAAGGATCACTGGCAAACTTTGCCGGAGGGGTACTCATTTTATTCTTTAAGCCTTTTAAAATAGGAGACTTCATTGAAGCTCAGGGTGTTTCGGGTACGGTGAAAGAAATCTCCATATTTACTACAAAACTGAATACCTTTGGAAATCAACTAGCTATTATTCCCAATGGAAAATTATCTAATGACAATATCATTAACTATACCGCAGAAGGTATAAGAAGAGACAAAATCGATATCGGAATTTCTTATTCGAGTAACATCAAAAAAGCTAAAGACTTATTGTTAGCGTTAATTAATGAGCAAGAAGGAGTAATTCAGGAGCCAACCCCAGAGATTGTGGTAACTACTTTAGGTGATAGTGCAGTAACACTTTCATTACGATATTGGGCTTCGAACGAAGATTTTTGGCCTATTCATTTTTATACGATCGAAGAAGCTAAAAAGCGATTGGAGGATAATGGAATCTCGATACCATTCCCACAAAGAGAGATAAAGGTTTTCAATATGAGTAAAGAAGATACTAAAAACAATGACATTTCTAAGGATAAAACCAAAGTTGATATGTCATCAAACGAAAAAAACGATGGAGAGTAGACCAAGGATAAAAAACGAAGAACAATATGAGGCTTTACGAGATAAAGGTTACAGCAAGGAAAAAGCCGCTCGGATAGCAAATACACCAGATAGTGGAGAAAAAGGCGGTAAGGCGTCAAACTATGAAGACAGAACAAAAAAAGAGCTTTATGAACAGGCAAAAAAGATAGGTGTCGAAGGAAGATCAAAAATGAATAAAGAAGAGCTTATTAAGGCACTTCGTAACAATTAAATTATAAAATTATGGAATATATTATAATCGCGTTACAAGTAATCGTAGGTATTAGTATTCTGAACGTTTGGTTAGTACAACCTAAAAAAGCTACTAAGTGGAGAGGTGGCAATGCTACTACGATCATTGAGGAATTTAAGACATACGGACTACCTGTTTGGTCCTGCTATCTAGTTGGTGTTTTAAAAATTAGTTTAGCAATCACATTATTAATTGGGATATGGTACAATCAATTAACTGGACCGGCATCTTTAGGACTGGCTTTTTTACTTCTCGGATCTATCATTATGCACTACAAAATTAAAGATCCACTTTACAAATCATTTCCTGCATTTTTATTTATGGTCATGTGTTTGGTAATCGCTTCAGGTACGTACTTAAAATTTACATTATAACTTTACTAACTTAAAATAATAGATACTTAAAAATATATTAATTAAACCAAAAATAAAAGCAGGTATAGAGACCAAAAAACTGTCTTTTATCTTGATACGTACACCAAATCCCATAAACATCATAATGCTCAGACCCAGTGAAGAAATAGCAGCAAGAAAAACAGACTGATATAATCCTATTACTAATGCGAAACCTCCTATAAGCTGGAGGACTCCTGTTGTTTTCCTCCACTTTTCTAATCCAAAACGAATGAACTCTTTTTTCATTCGTTCCCTGATCAGGCAAGAACTACCATAAAATAAAAATGAGATGCCAGAGAAAAAAGTAAGGATATAGATATAATTCATTTTTTTTGATAGGATAATGATCTTTGATTGTGAAGTAATAACAATGATTTATCTTTCTGTTAAGACATTAAAAGTTTGATTAATTCATCTCTTTGACCTTCAGACGAATGTTTATAAGGAGAGCGTGAAATTAGCGTATCCCACTTTGCTTTAACAAGATTGTCTAGCCCGATCCTAAGATAACAATGATTATCAAAGGAAAGTTGTGGATATTGATCTAATAGCATCTCTAGCAGTTTTTTATAAAAGTCATGATATGCTTTGGAATATTTTACTAACGAATTATTTAAAATTTTAACTTGAGTATACTAGCCATGATTATTTCTATACATACAAAACTTAATAAGTTTTCATTTTTTCTTTACGTTTTCTTAATTGATCTTCCAAATCTCGTATGCTTTCCGCTATAGCTTCTACAAAACTAGCTTCATCAGATTCTGCATAGATTCTAGGACCTGGAGCACTTAAACGAATTCCACAATGATGACCTTTTTCATTAGATGTAGTATTCTCTTTCTTAAAAAAGACATCTCCTCTATGTACAAAAGAGTATTTTCTTTCAAGAGATTCTAATTTTTCTCGTGCTAAAGCCTCTAATCGATCACTGGCACTAACATTTGTGTATTCAAAGATTATTTTCATTTTTATTTCAGTTTAATTTTTAATTATTTATCAATCATTACCGTTGTAGGCAAAAGCTTTATATTTCAGCAGTGCCACAAATACGACACCTCCGATCGCATTTCCTATAATTGCAGTTGCTAAAAAGGACACGTATTCTGTGAACTTAATATTGTCTGATACTAACAATCCCGAAAATACTTCTATATTTCCTACGATACTGTGATGAAACCCCATTACACCTATTACTGCGGTGATTATGTAGATGACCAAGATTCTACTAATAGTGCTGTCAGAAGATGTAAGTAACCAAGATAGTAATCCCATCAACCAACCCGCTAGTATTGCACTAACGAATATCACTGTAAGATCACCATGTAAAATATGCGTAGCAACTTTTTGTACTGTACTAGTGTCAAAGATTCCAAGTTGGGGGCCTATCCATATAGAAACCAAACTAATCAACATTCCTCCTGTAATGTTACCTGCTAGCACAAAAAACCAAAGTTTAAAAAGATCAGATACTTTAGATTTCCTATTAAGCACAGGTAAAGTTAGTAACGAGGTTTGTTCTGTAAACAATATTGATTTACCCAACACAACAAGAATAAAGCCAACGGGATAAACAAAAGCATTTAGTTTCCAAATTAAGTGAGCATCGTTTTCATTGTTAAAAAAAGCTGTGACTACACAAATCAAAAGAAAGCTAAATCCTATTTCTAGCCCTGCGGTTAGGGAACTAAGAAAAATACTGGCATTGGTTTTATCATAAATGTCCAGTGCTTCAGAAATTTGTTCTCGCAATATTTCTGAATGCGACATAGGTGAATTCTCTGGTGTTTCGGTTTTGTTAGTATCATCGGTTTCCAAATGGCGTCTCTATTTAATTTTTTTAAATCTCTAGTTTCCCTTTTTCTCCAACATCCATATTGGTTCCTAAATAGGTATTTATTTCCATTTTCATAAAGTCTATAAACTTATTCGTTTTAGTATCCCAATAATAAGCTTTGACTGGTTCTATACAAATAGCTGTGATCAATGGATCTTCTGGTCCTTCAAACCAGTTATTGTCTAAATTAGAATATAAATCGTTTATAATTTCTGAATCTTCAGTTGTACTAGCTCTTCCAGACAAACTAAGGTATTTAGCACTTTTAGGTTCGCTATATATTAATTGTACATCGTTGTCTATTTTTATATTTTGAAAATGATCACTATCCTTCTTGCTTAAAAACCAAATGTTACCATCAGGGTCGACTTTTTTAGTATACATAGGTATTATGTGTAGTGGCTTGTTCCCTAGGCGAGTAGCCATCATAGCAAATCCTATGTTTTCTATTATTTCTTTTAATTTGACCTTGGCATTTTCTTTATAATAATTCTTTGTACTCATTTTATATTTTTTTAGTCCCATACAGCTATTGCTTGATCTCTCAATAGCTGTTTCATGTTAAATTCTTTATATCTTTTTTCATCATCAGATTTATAAAACATATCGGTATATATAAACCCATGTTCCTTCGCATCGTTGGCCGAGGCTCCAAAATAAATTGCTTTGAAACCTGCCCAATAACAAGCTCCAAGACACATCATACATGGCTCGCAACTGGTATACAAAACACTATCATTTAAATCTTTGCATTCCATTACTTTACAAGCTTTTTGAATTGCAGAGAGTTCGGCATGTTGGGTACAATCTTTTTGAGATGACACTGTATTATGCGCTTCGGCAATAATTTGATTATTTCTAACGATAACGGCGCCGAAGCTACCACCTCCCTGCGTATTTTTTCCTTTTTGAGCTAAGGCTATTGCCCTTTGCATAAAGAATTTATGTTTTTCTTCCATTTTTATTGTGTTTCAACTTGACCTACAACCACAGGATCTATGGGCTGAAACTTTGGCTTTAATTTTCTATAAAGTTTATACTGTGGACGTGTTAATATATCATTCATATCAGCAGTTTCCTTTGCATAATTACCACGTAAAGCGTTAATTTTTTCTTTTGTAGAAAGATCGCTCTCTCTTATCTTTTTTTCATTGATCATAAATTCTTCAACTTTGATTTCAAATTTGAGTAATTGATCCTCGATCATTCCTAACCGCTTGTCATATTTTCTAGAAAGCTTTTCAGCCTCTTTTTTAATTTTAATGTCATGTGAGTTTTGAGTAAATGGGTTTTGAGCCATTACTGCAGCGAAGCAAAAAATCATTAGTAATATGATGTATCGTTTCATAAATTTATTTTTTCAGATTATTTGGTTTTAATGTTCAAGCTAAATATCAAGAGGTAGGCAGAGTTTTAATAATTTAATCTTACCTATTAATTTTCTTCATGATTTGTTCTTTTGAAGTGTCTAATCCATTCTTGGAAGATTCCAATGCGGGTTCATTCATGTAATCCCCATTGAACGTAAACTCTCTTTGCATCATTCTAGTCCTATTAAGAGGATCTTCTTGATCTCTTAAATCCTCGGGAAGATCTTTTTTATTGCCACCATAATACCCTACAGCTACGGCCGTTGCAATGTGAAATTCTTCAGGGAATTTAAACTCTACTTTAGCCTTTTCGTAATTTACTCCGGCCATTTGATGTAGTGCTATTCCTAAATGTTGAGCCTGAGCTGTGACATTTCCCATAAATAATCCTAGATCATGAAGAGCATGAAAATTTTCTTCTCCTTCATCAGTAGTTTTTTTGAAAGCATTTAATAGTAGTGCCGGTGCGTTCGTGGCCCAAGATTTATTGAAATCACTCAAACATTCTAAGATTCTATTGTATGTCTCACTTCCTTTTATTCCCCATACAATCCTCCAAGGTTGTCTATTATAGGAGCTGGGGGCCCATCTTCCGGCTTCAAAAAGAGTTCTTAACTCTAGCTCAGACATTGGTGTATCTGCAAAAATTCTTGGTGAATAACGCTCTTTTAATATTGGTAAAATGTCGAATTTTGTATCTTTTTCTTTAATAATCATCTTTTTCATAGGTAAGCTTTTTTATTTTAACTACTTTCTAAGTGCCAAACTGAGTGTATTATTTTTTACTTCTATAACTTTAAAAGACTTTACAATCTCATTATCTGAATTTTTGATCGTAAGAATGCAGTTTTTAGAATCATATGACCAAGTTCCTGGTCGCATGTTATGAGCATCGTTAGCAGCTAACGAAAGATAATCGCAAGATCGATTTTTCTTTAATTCCATTTTAAAGCGAAATCTTCTTGTTGGTATTAAAGAATTATCTTTACAAGACTTGTAAATGATAGCTGAAGTCTTTTGTACAGTTTGCTTTTCGAATGATTCAATCCAACAACCAACAAAATCCGAATCAGAAGATTGTACTGTATAGGATGAGTATATAAATGCTAGAATTAATGAAATACCAAGTAGTATAATTTTATCGGCTTGCTCCTTCTTCATCTTTTTTTATTTTAAATTTACATGAAGTTTAGACAGAAAAGGTGCTTTTATAAAAGATATATTAACTCAAATCATTATAAAATCATACAAATACTAGAAAAGTAGTAGAATTAAGAAGGAAACTTTGCGAAAAATTATTTCTTCTCGAATTAGAAATATTTTTATTATTGATTAGGTATAAAAAAAGCCCTTAAACAGGGCTTTTTTTTGAGTTTTAAGTAATAGTAATATTATTGTCTATCTACTCATTGCATACCAACTTGCAGAAGGAAGATTCCTAATTAATTTTAAGAGCTTCTGCATGTCAACTATTAAAATTCCGTAAAATAACTTTTTCATATCCCAAGATTTTAAATTAAACATTCATAATGAATTGATGATCAATTCAAAAAAAGCTTTTTGTTTGTTTATTTTGGTTATGAAATGCTGTCTTTTCAGTTTTAACTTAAAATAATATTTTAAATCTCAATTGTCAATTGATTTAACTGGGTTTAACAAGATTTAAAACTATTTTTAACAAGAATAAACTTTGTGAAGTTTTAATAGTATTTTAGGCTTCAAGGATACAGTTTGCGCAATCCTTTACTTCTCCATAATATGTATTTCTATATTTATGTAGCGTTTCGATTGGTAGTCTAAACATATATTTTTTAATATAAGTTACTTTTGAGATTAGTCTTCCCATTTTTGGGCTGTATCTATTCTCTATTTTGGTCTTTCTTTTAACTTGGATAAAGTACATCGATTGGTTTTTATAATGCGGTATTTGTAGTAATCATTTCCCAGTAGGACATTTGGGAGAACTCTTTACATTTTCGTTGATTAGTCTTAAGTTTCCAATAATTTATTTCTTTTCTTAATTCTTTTGACTTTTTGGAATCTGAACTTATTCCATTTTTATATGACATATATAATATTTTCTGAATTAAATTTTCTGAATTAAATTTTGTTTTCAAAATCGATAAAAATGACTCTTTTATATAGCATGTATTACCGCGTTAATATTGTGCCGTTTTACTAATCTTTCAGTAAACGCTCGATGACCTCTAGGTGCTAAAAGATGAAGTTTTCCTCTTTTCATCCCAGCCATGAAGCTCAAGACTTTCCATTTCACAACTAATCTTCTTGCATTATCTTCTTTTAGAGCTATATCCGAAAAATGTTTGGCACCACCATATGTTGTAAACGAAACGTCAGCTTTGATTTTTTCATCAGTCGATTTGCTAACAAATGCTTTCGGATCTTCATGTCCTTCTGCAATAGATTTTATTGAAATGGTTGGTCGTTTTTCGACCCAGGATAGGGCTTTTTTTAAGTATTTACTTTCTTTCATAAATTGAGTTTATTTTTAATTCAAAGGTCTATTCGCATGTTTAAACAGCGAAAGATCTTTTTGGTTTCATATTATTCTTTACCTTTTTTCGAATACTTCTTAAGTATGCCTTACTTCCAAAGAATTTTTTTCGCAGTCCGGGTCTTTGTATATTATGTTTTAATTTCATTTTCTGTATTTTTTTATAAATTAATAAGCCATTATCACGAACATAGCTAGTCCATAAACAATTATAGATCCTGCTATCATAAGCAATAAAGATTTTATTAACTTCTTCTTAAATTTAATTTTTGGTTTCATCTGATTATTGTTTTGTTTAGATATTTCTCTACCTAAAGATGGCGTATCTACTCGCAGCTGGTAACTCTTTCAAAAACTTGAAAAGAGGATTAAAAAGAATCTTGTAATATCTGTAATAAGTTTCCATAAATAAAAATTTTAAATAGTGATTTTGAATTCTATAGTAAAGCTGTAATCAACGCGATCATAAAAACAAATACAGAAGTAAGGGTTAACACGATCAAGGACTTACCTTTATTATTTTTCAAAACATTTCTTTTAATTAATAATTGATTTTTAAATATCTCACAATAAAATCACAACACCATTACTGTCCTCAGACTTCGAAAATTCAAGATCCTATCTGTAAATAGAGTAAAGACTTTATATAAGAGTTAATATGTGGATCAATAACTAAAACTAAATGCTGGATTGCATTAGAAAAGATTAAACGCTTTTTGAGAAATATTGATCTTAAAAAACATACATCTGTAATATAAATGCTAAGTAAAAATTGTCAAGCTCTTTAACGGGGTTTAACCGTTTTTGAAGGTTTTTAACATAAGAAATGTTAAAGTTTAATATGATAAGTTAATAAAATTAACACTTGATTTTACTGAAATTTAGTACTCTCGCATTCCTTCATAAGATGGTTGGTATTATATTTTTCTTATTATTAATCTTATAGTTTTAGTTATACGTTGATGTCCAAACTTCTGGTATAATTATAACCGATATCAAATAATTTTTGGGCACTTGTTACATCTAATATATCAAAGTCGCACAGCTCAGGAGGTTCTATATAAACATCTAATTTTTTAATACTCAAGTTCATATTTGCGTTCACACTAAGTTGGAAGGTACGCCCCGCAATTTCTATCAAATTATTTAGTTTCTTTATTTCTTCAACAGGGCTTATATTTATTCCTATAATCTGCTTACATAAATTCTTAATTGGAGTAATTGGCATATTATCTAGTAAGCCTCCATCAACATATTGATTTCCATTGATCTCAACAGGAGAAAACATTACAGGTATAGAAGCAGAGGCCTTTATTGCTTGTGACAGTGATCCTGAATTTATATATCCGGGCTCACCTGTGTTAAGATTAGAAACCCCAACAAATAATGGCGTTTTAAGTTCTTCGAATTCACTAAAAGGTAAATGAGATAATAGGTTATTCTCTAATTTATCCAAGCTTAATAATCCCGTTTTAGGAATGTGAATCGATGTGTAATCGAAAAATTTATAATCCAGCATTAATCGCATAATATCGACTGGAGTCATTCCTGAAGCTAAAAATGCCCCAGCAATGGCTCCTGCACTGACTCCTGAGATAATATCAGGATAAATGTCTTTTTCCTGCAAAGCCTGTACCACTCCTAAGTGAGCAAATCCCCTTGCACCTCCTCCACTCAAAACAAGTCCGAACTTGTATTTTTTTCGAGTTATTGATTTTAATAATTTTTCAAAAGCTTGCTTCAATTATGTTTTGTTTTATGACTTAGACCATGCCGTAAACATCCAATGTCTTTTTTCTAATCTTCTCATAAATTGAGTAATAATTTCTTCCGTAACAGTATCCCCTGACTCCAGAGCAGCGTTTAGCACGTCAAGCAGTGAGTCGTGTAAGATCCTGAAATCATTTAGCACCTCGTGAACCATTTCTAATGGAGAAACTTCTTTTTCCTGCTCTTTTATATCTGCCATGTTAAGATGCTTTTGCAAAGTAGACTTTGGTTTTAGCCCAAAAACTCTAATTCGCTCAGCAATGATGTCTGTTTGTTCCTTTACTTCGTTATATTCAAGTTCAAATTGCTCATGTAATTCAAAAAAATCACCGCCCTCTACATTCCAATGGAAAGTTCTTAATTTATGGTAGTGAACAATGTAATTGGCCAATAACTTATTTAGCACAACAACAATTTCTGCTGTCTCCAAATAAGAGAATCCTAATTTTTTATAAGCTTTTTGTTTTTTTAATGTGTTATCCATAATTCTTCTATGTTTTATTTTATTTCTCTATCTGTCCTTCAGATAATATACTTTTAGACTCTGGTTCGGTTAATTTTTCATTCTCCTTTACTAGTGTTTTCACCTTTCTCTGAGATTGATCTCTTAATTTCTTAAGGTGATAAATAGTGGGTACTATTGCAACTACTGTTATTAATATAGCAATAGAAAATGTTGTGAATAGTATCATCGACAGAGAAGCTTGTGCCTCCCAAACGAACAGTTGAATCTCTACTACCTGAGAATTTTGCAGAGTAAAAACGGTTATAGCGATCAAAAATATCGCAGATATAGCAAGTGTGATTAATTTTTTCATAGTACTGTAATTTTAGAACTATTTTAAGGTTATAGAATCATTAAAATGAATCTTAGAAGTTCGTTTCGTTCAAGTAACAATAGATTTTTTGAATAGATTAACTCATAAAAAAGTTTTTGTAACTCCTTTACTAATTGAGATCTTTTTAATGTGGGATACTAAAACTGAAGGTAGTATAGTTCAATTATTCTGTAAACGTATAAATCAGTTTTTAAGCCTTATCTTCTTTAAAAATTAGGTTTTTGTATTCTGTAAGGGACATGTCCCCTTTTAAAAAGACTCTATCATTTTTCTCAAAAAGTTCTATACTTCTATTCAATATAGTTTTAGTATTTATGATATTGAAGCCAATGGCTTGAATATATTTGAGCACTAATTCATATTCTGCTCGATCCAACTTATTATCTGCATAAATCATTTTAAAAAAATCAAAAATAAATTCTAGTCTTTTATTGTAGGATTCTATCTGTTCTATGGTAAATGCATCAGGATTATCAAGTACCATTAAACGCTCATCTTTAGTGATACCAAGTTTATCTCCCAGTTTCTCCAGTAATTCATATTCTTCTTTGTTGAATTCATCATCGATAAATGCTAAATTCACCAGGCTGGCAAATTGAGTAAGATTCTGTTTTCGTTCTTTTGAGTTATTATTCGTTTTTTTCATATGCTGCAGACAATTCTAGAAAAATATTTAAGTCCTTTTATTAAGATTAATTACATTGAACTTCCCTAATGGAAAAACAGTTATTTCAAGTTAGTCATAAAATTCTTAATTTAAAAAAGGCTCCACCTATTTTCCTAAAGTTTTCATATAGTTCTTGTGTTCAAAAAAAATAAATGTAAATTCAATTCACGTAACCAACACGATGTTATGAATTATCTAAATAAAATTTTCGCATTCCTTTTGCTTTTTGGCCTAATTTCCTGCACCAGACAAAACCCAAATAAAGAATTAAAGCAAGGAATTTTGAAGGAAAATAAAATTCCATCAAGTGATGATGGTTTTAATTATCCAACTAAGAAAGAAATTTATGTTCCTATTTATTCAGATATTTACAATAAAACGAAAGACTTTAGATTTCAGCTTACTGCTACCCTAAGTATTCGAAATACTAGCCCAAAAGATTCTCTTTTTATTAAAAATGTAGATTATTATAACACTGATGGAAACTTTGTACGAGGATATATTAAACAACCTATATATTTAAAACCCTTGGAATCTATTGAATATGTAATTGAAGAGGAAGATACAGCTGGTGGTAGTGGAGCCAACTTTTTGATAACTTGGGGTGCTAACAAACCTCTAGTGCCAGTTTTTCAGGGAGTCATGGTTGGTGTGTCAGGTCAACAAGGATTTGCATTCACAACAGATGGAGTTATAATATCGGAAACTGAATAATGAGTTTGTTTTCTACTATTTCTTCCAGATATAATCGTTTCAAACTAAAGAATTCACCTCAAACCAATCTGGTTTATGGTTTTTTGGTTTATGTACTTGTTGGCTGGAGTATATTATTACTTCCTTTTCTTCAAAAAACTTATATACCTGTTGTTGATAATCTTTTTATCGCAACATCTGCTATTTCTACAACAGGCTTAGTTACCGTAAGTATTTATGATAGTTATAACTTCTTTGGGCAGTTCATTATTATGATATTGTTCCAGATAGGTGGTATAGGATACATGACATTTACAACATTCTATCTATTATCAACAACAAAACGAATAACACATTGGCACAAAAAAATTATCCAAACTGAGTTTGATGTTCCAAAAGAACTGAAAATAAAAGACTTTCTTCGTTCAGTTATTATCTACACTATAGTAATGGAGGTTTTAGGAGCTATATGTTTCTTTATAGCATTTAAAAGAGAAGGCATTCAAACTTTCGAAGCACTTTGGAGTAGCATCTTTCACAGTGTCTCTGCATTCTGTACCGCTGGTTTTGGCCTGAATAATAATAGTTTTATGGATTTCACAGGAAACTCATTTATCAACATTATTATTTCGGTGCTAGCTATCTGTGGATCTCTTGGATTCATTGTTGTTACAGATATTTGGTACCGTTTATCAAAAAGAACAAAGGAAATTTCGTTTACAACAAAGATGGTATCCGTGGGATTTTTAATTCTCTTAGCATTTGGTATGATCACTACTTACTTTTTTGAACCACTGGTACAAGAATTACAAGGCCAAGAAAAATTATGGGCTTCTTTTTTTCAGGCAATGACATCAATGACTACTGTTGGATTTAATACTATTGACACGGGTGGCTTATCATTACCTATATTGTTGATGGTAATTTTCTTGATGTATATTGGTGCATCTCCTGCTGGAACTGCAGGTGGAATGAAAATTACTACCCTTACAGCCATGCTCGCCATTATAAAAAGTAGGTTGTATGGTGAAAAAGAAATAACCTTTCTAAAACGAAAAATTCCCTTTGAAAGGTTATATGTAGCTACCTCTACGTTTATATTCTACACGATGATCATCTTTTTTACGTGTTTTTTACTTTCTTTTACTGAAACTGCAGACTTTAAAAATATCTTATTTGAAGTTGCCTCTGCCCTTGGGACAGTAGGATTAAGTGTAGGCTTGACTGGAGAACTTACTACTTTTGGTAAACTAGTTTTTATTGTAATTATGTTTGTAGGCCGATTAGGAGTTATCACTTTTGGTTATGCTTTACTCGCCCGAAAATTGAAGGATTAAAATTCAGCTTACGGCTTCTTTATAAACTTTTAAACAGCGTTCTCGTGCTTCTTTATGATCTACCATTTTCTCAGGGTAATGATCAGTATCATATTCTTCAATCCATTGTTTGATATACTCTTTGTTTTTATCGAATTTTTTTATTTGAGTTGTTGGATTAAAAATTCTAAAATATGGTGCCGCATCAACCCCAGAACCTGCTGCCCATTGCCAATTACCAACATTACTGGCCATTTCATAATCCAGTAATTTTTCAGCAAAATAGGCTTCTCCCCAGCGCCAATCAATCAATAAATGTTTACATAAAAAACTAGCCACCAGCATTCTAACCCGGTTGTGCATATATCCTGTTTTATTCAGTTGCCGCATTCCGGCATCGACTAGGGGAAATCCCGTTTTTCCTCTTTTCCATTTCTCAAACTCTTCTTCATTATTTCGCCATTCAATACGATCATATTTTGATCTAAATGCCTTGTCTTTAGTTTCAGGAAAGTGCCATAAAATTTGCATAAAAAACTCTCTCCAAATTAACTCCGATAAAAAAGTATCATTCTTTTCTGCGATTGCTTTTTTAATCATTTTCCTTACACTTGCAGTACCAAATCGTAAATGAGGGCCTAGTCTAGAGGTTCCTTCTTTAAATGGAAAATTTCGAGTATTTTCATAATTCTGAATTAATGAAGGAGTTACATCATATTCAGGAACTTGTATCGCTGATTTTTTAAAACCTATATCACTTAAAGAAAGGTTGGGTAGGCGAGTATTTTTGATAAGATTATCTAAATATTGACTTGTGTAATGAATTTTAAGTTCTGATGATTCAAAAACTTCTTCCCATTTGTTTTTATAGGGTGTATAAACCACATAAGGATTACCATCGGCCTTTACTACTTCATCTTTTTCAAAAATTACCTGATCTTTAAAATCATAAAAATCGATATTCCTTTCATCTAAGAGCCTTTTTATTTCTTTATCTCGTTGCACCGCATATGGTTCATAATCACGATTGGTGTATACTGATTGTACATTGAAATCTTCAATTAATTCTTTGAAAACGGTCTTAGGACTATCATAATAGATTGCAATTGAACTGTTTCGTTTATCCTGAAGTTCTTTTCGCATTCGTTGAAGTGTATCAAAAATAAAGGTTACGCGGGCATCATCTTCTGGCAATTCGTCAAGAATATCCTTGTCAAATATAAAAATTGGTAATACCGGGTGATCAGATTTTAAAGCTTCTAAAAAACCTATATTATCGTCTAACCTTAAATCTCTTCGAAACCAAAAAACAGTAACTTTTTGACTCATTAGTTTTTAATTAAAATCCCCAAAGGCACAGCTAGAAGCTCCGGAAACCATAAGCTGACTTCCCATAATTAACTCATTTATTTATTGATTATAGTCATTCTCTGGGGATTTTACTAATATCTAATAAAAGAATTGGTTATATTATCTTTTTTGAACTTTTTTTTAACTATATTAAACTATGGTTAAGACAATACATAAAAAGCTTCCAGAAATTGCATTCGCATATTCTGTAGCATGGTTGATCGCTATTATACTAATCTATGTATTGGAAATTACAAATATCTTCGACTACGTTTTTTCTATTGGTTTTGGTATTTATCTAATTCTTCAAGTAATTATTTATAGTCGATATATTAAAATGCAGGAAAAGAGAGTTTTTGGACTGAAGAATTGATACTAACAAAGGTTACTACTTTTAAATTAATCCTTACTTAAATTCAGAAGTAAACTCTTCTACCACCAAACCGTTTTCTAAAGTGTCAATAACACCCAATGCTGCTCTTTCACCAGAAATCATAGCCGCATTTAGTGATCCATTCAATTGTTGGTCTCCTGCAATAAATATCGAGGGAGTTAATTTGGTTTCAGAAGGTAATACTTCATATTGTATGTTGGATAGGTCGGGAAGGGCTCTATTAATTTTGTAACGTTTCATAAAACGATCAACCTCAATATTGCAATATTTTTTTAGTTCGATTTTAACTTTTTTAATCAGAGCAATCTCATCTAAATCATGTTCTTTCACAATAGTAACCGATAACAACTCATTTTTTGGTTTTAGACTGGTTTGAAGAACAGTATGATAACAAATATTATTAATTATAGAATCTTGATCTGCAACTAAACCAATTAAAGGTTTTTTGATAACTCTAGATTTTACTTCAAAATATAGGGTATCGCAACTTTTCCAATCCACTTGCTGATTTTTTAGATTAGGAACAACAGTACTGGGCTCGGTAGCAACTATGGTAAAATGACTTACTAAATCTTTGCCGTTTCCTAAGATAATTTTGCCTTCCTCAACTTTTTTTACCGAAGTGTTAAATAAAAAAGTAGTGTTATCTAACTTTGCTACTAGTTGATTTGTGATTTCGGCGATACCCGATTTGGGAATAGCCGCACTCCCCTCCCCGAACATTTTGTAGACGAATTTAAACATTCGAGAGGAAGTCTGAAGATCAGGTTCCAAGAAAATTCCACTGAAAAAAGGTCTAAAGAATTGTTCTATGATTTCGTTGGAAAAACCAAACTCTTGAAGGAATGAATGTGTAGATTCTTCCTCTTCGTCGAAAATTGCTTTTATTGTTGTCTTTTTTAAAATCTTATTTAGTTTTAAAATCTTCAATTTATCTGATATACTACCTACGTTTGCCACAAGTGTTGGAAAAAGTAAGGACAGATTTCTTAATGGATCTCCGATTATTTTTTGTTCGCCATCACAAAAAATAACAGCTCCAGGCAAAAACCTCTGCAGGAATAGCTTTTCCAAATTCAAATACTTCTGAGCAGCCGGATAAGCAGTAAGCAACACCTGAAATCCATGATCCATTTGATAGTTTTCTATAAAATCGGTTTTTACCCTTCCGCCAGGACTATTAGAAGATTCAATGATTATGGGGTGATAACCCGATTGTTCTAAAACATTTGCAGCAATTAATCCACTTATACCTGCTCCGACAATATAGATTTTGTAATCAGATTTTCTCATCTTTTATATTATGAATTTCGAATATCAATTCATTCTCAGATTAAAAGCTAATATTTGCCTTACTTGTCTTTTATATTTATTTGGGCAATTTTTAAGTATTCGACGTTTAATAGTGTTACTTATTTCACCTGGCTTTATCCATTCCATGAGGCCATAATTGAAAATACTTTCATCATACGTATGCCGTATTGTACTGTTGTTGTAAAAAGTATAATTATCTTCGAGACGGTCTATGCCTAAACTAACAGTACATATTTCTCTTGCATCTCTTTCCATATCAATTTTGTTTAACTTATTTTCTTTTTTGTCAAACAAATTTAAAATAAAATTTATAGAATCTAAAGGCAGAAAACTTAATACATCATATTTAAACAATTGTTTAACAGATTTTTGTACAATACGAATTGCCACAGAAATTCAAGAGAACATATCTCTTACCGAGCCCCAGAAAATTTGTGAAGCATATGTTTTTTTATCGACAAGCAGGACCAGGTTCAAAATGTTACTAGAGAAAAAGTTTTCTTCTAGATGTGATGACGTATTGCTTTTTGGCAGATAATACATCATATTCCATTGTGTGAATTGTCTTTCCCAAACAAAACCTTTTGCTAACACAGACACTTTTGTGTGCATAGAATCCTTCTTGATTTTTTGATATAAGCGTTTAACATTATTTTCCTCTCCTTCCAAAATTCCAACAAATTTTCTTTTGTAAAATACGAGAGATCCGGAAATTCCATGTTTTTCATTATACTTTATTGAATGATTATTTAGTGAAGTCATCCTTTCTCTTTTTGGGCATTTGGGTACTTGTGAAGAATATACGAGCTCAAACATAATGCGCTGTTGAAGATTTGCTCCAATGTCCTCAAAACAAAATAAACAAAAAATGACAAAAATCATAAGATCGGGAAATTCCTATAAAATTAATTTGAGAGATTTGTTAAAAGAAAATTACACAATAACGAGTGCTGATCGAATAAATAGATTATCCACTCTAAGCCGATATTTCCTTGTTATTTGTATCTGGATTTATGAAACCTAAGTCTCCTGGAGCTTCGTCTTCCTTCAAAATTTGAATTCCTTTTTGGAGCACATAAGAATTGGGTAAGGTAATATCTTGGCCATTATCCGTAATCATGAAAAAATAGAATCCTGTAATATCCTTTACCCTTCCTGTTAAGTTAAAATCTTTCTCTAAAATACGTATTCTGTGCCCAATACGAACCGGATGGCTAAAAAACAAGATAACGCTAGCCGTAAGATTAGATAAAATAGACCATTGTGCAAAAAAACCCACACCCAACACTGCCAAGACAGAGGAGATAAATACTGTAAATTGTTTTAAATCGACACCCCAAATAATGGCAAGTATTGATATTACAAAGATGTAAATAACAAGATAGCTGAGATTAAGAATAATTTTCCTACGATTCACTTCAATAGATCGAATAAAACCAAATCTTCTGATAGCTCTTTTGGTTAAGAATATTATCGCAAACATAATAACTAATAAGATCGCCGTATGTAGAATTTCTGTTTGATAAGTAAGCATGAAAAAATGTTTGTATTAATGTCTTTTCTATTGATTAGTACAGTTCGGGAAGTATTAATAAAGGGATTGGACTACTAAAGCTTATTTTATCAACAACATCTTCCTCTAAAAGTTTTTGAAAAAGACTAAACTTATGATGTATCAAAGCGATCATATCACAATCAGTTTGTTGAGCAAAATCTTTTAAAGCTTTTGTTTCGGTGGACTCAATATCAATTTTATAAAAAATGTGATCAATATCTTCAAGTATTTTTTTTAGTTTTTCGCGGTTATTCTTTTGTTTATCATTCATTGCATCATCGATCATTACGCGAGCTACATTAAGTTTAGCATTTTGGTTTTTTAAAATATCGATTAAAGTTCGGAGTTCCTCTTGATAAAAAGTACGCTTGAAATTGGTTGAAAAAGCTATCATTTTTGGCTTTCTTACTTGATAATTTTGTGGCACGACAATAATAGGACATTTATCCACTCCATTAATTACTCGTACTGCATTACTCCCTAAGAAAACTTCTCTCGCCCCCTTTGCCCCCTTAGTTGCCATTACTACGAAATCAATACTTCCTGATGCCACCATACTGTTAATTATGGGTGCTATTTTTCCTGATTTGGAGACCATTTTGAATGTATGCAAACCGTTGTTATTAGCTTCTACCACAGAATCAAAGATTTTTTTTAACTCTATTTCAGATTCATCATCCATGACATTCAAAATGGCTTCATTACGTTCTTCGCTCAGCATATTCGAAGCCTGACTTACATAAACATTTAGCAGGATAAAAGTACATTGAGAGGCTTCAAACAATTTTGTAGCATATCCTAATGCATTCATTGCATTATCAGAAAAATCAATTGGAATTAATATATTTTTCATCGGTTATCTATTGTATTTGAAATTTACAAAATAAATAATCATACTAGTACGGGTTTTAACATAACTATATAAAGTGTTTTCTCAAAAAGATTCTTAAGAGCAATATTCGATACCACAATAAATATCTACATCAAGATTTTTTAATATAATTCAAAAACGGCAATCAAAAAACTTAGACAATCAAAGTTCAGTTTTTTAGTATTCCGGAGTTTTTTCAATGGATATCCATTTTTTTGAACTAACTTTAATTCTATAAACCTAGCCCAAAAATGTTTCTATTTTCTTCCTTAGATCCCGTCATAATCCTAATTGCGGTTTTAGCAATTCTTGTCATTGTAGTAAGTGTCATTCTTAAAAAATTTAATCAGACTTATATCATCGGATATATTCTTGTTGGAATTATTTTAGGAGAGTATGGGATAAATGTTGTACAGGATAAAGAATCGATTCATCTCTTAGGAGAACTAGGAGTTATATTACTACTATTCTTTATCGGTATGGAAATCAATCTTATCGATTTTCTTAAACAATGGAAATTAGCCGTTTTGGGTACGTTGTCTCAAATTGGCCTAAGTGTTGGTTTGGTATTACTTATCGGCCACTATTACGATTGGAGTTTTGCTCGTTCAGTTGTGCTTGGGTTTGTTATAGCATTAAGCAGTTCTGCGGTTGTAATAAAATTACTTCAGGATAAAAAACTAATAGAAACTAAAGTTGGTAAAAACGTACTAAGCATTTTACTAGCCCAAGATGTTGCTTTAGTTCCTTTATTAATTATTATATCACAGCTAGGCGGAAAAACAGCATCCTTCGAAAATATTTTACTTATGACTACCGGAGCTGTAATAATAGTGTTCACGCTGATCTATATTTATATAAAAAAGACAATTACACTACCATTCTCTAAAAAAATTGAGAGAGATCATGAATTGCAAGTATTCATGGCTGTTTTCCTTTGTTTTGGAGGTGCGCTGGTAACCTTGATCTTTGGGTTATCGGCAGCATTAGGCGCCTTTGCAGGAGGGATCATAATGAATGCTGCTAAAGAAACAGACTGGATTCATGATACGCTTCATTCTTTTCGAATATTGTTTGTGTCCTTCTTCTTTATTAGCGTTGGATTACAGATTGATATCCCTTTCATATACCAGAATTTCTGGTCTATTTTAATTGCCATTCTTGTTGTTTATATAACTAATCATCTTTTAAATTCTATTATATTAAAAGCTTTTTCTTGTAATTGGAAGGAAGCACTTTTGGGTGGTGCATTATTGGCACAAATAGGAGAGCTCAGTTTCTTATTAAGTTCTACCGCTTATGGTTTGAACATAATTGAGGATTTTGGTTATAATTTCACCATTAGTCTCATCTCGTTAACTTTAATAATAAGTCCATTTTGGATTGGATTGACAGAAAAGTTCACGCAACAAAAGTGATCTAGTTCCAAAAAAGTTCTTCAGAAAGAAATAGCATTTAATATAGGGGATTCAAGATTTAAAGGACAAGACTTAAATATAATTTTATATAAATGAAACTCTTAAATTCAGAAACAGATCCAGAATACATCAACTTACAAACAGAAATGGTATGGTTGCAACAGCATATTAAAGAAAGTAATCAGAAAGTCATGGTTTTGTTTGAAGGTAGAGATACTGCCGGGAAAGGAGGTGCAATAATGAGATTTATTAGATTTTTAAATCCTAGGCTGTTCAAAGTAGTTGCGCTATCAAAACCAACAGAAAAAGAAGCTGGACAATGGTATTTTCAAAGATATATAGAACATCTTCCCGGACCCGGTGAAATGGTATTTTTTGACCGTAGTTGGTACAATCGCGCTGTTGTAGAACCTGTAATGGGTTTTTGTACAAAGGAACAACACGAATTGTTTAATCAACAGGTAATACAGTTAGAAAACATGTTAATTGATGATGGGCTTCATTTATTTAAATTTTGGTTTTCAATAAATATTGATGAACAAAAGAAACGGCTTGAAGAACGGGTACATAACCCATTAAAGCAATGGAAATTGAGTGGTGTAGATGCCCAGGCGCAAGCTAAATGGCAGGATTTTACGTTGCACAAAGAAAAGATGTTTAAAATTACATCTACTCAAAAATCACCTTGGATAGTTATTAATGGAAATGACAGAGAGATTGCACGTAGAGAAGCTATGCGGTATATCCTAAATCATCTTGATTATGAGAAAAAGGGAAATACTTCAGAACGGTTAATACCTGATAATTCTATTATCAAAAAGGTGTAAAAACTAGAATTAATTTAATGTCCGCGTTGTATTGAGATTTATTTGAGAATTACAACCATTTTCTGCGTTTAAAATATATTATCAAACCTATAAAAATAATCACTAGGGCGCCCCAAAATATATAATACCCGTATTTATATTTAAGTTCAGGAATATATTCAAAATTCATCCCATAAATTCCCGCTAGAAATGTCAGAGGAATAAAAATAGTAGCAATAATTGTAAGCACTTTCATCACCTCATTCATTTTATTGCTAATTGTAGTCATGTACATGTCCATTAATCCCCATATCATGTCACGGTAAATTTCTACATTTTCTGATACCTGGATGATATGATCATATAAATCCCTTAGATAAAATTGCGTCTTTTTAGTTATTAGTTTGTGCTCATTTTTCTCCAAGCGATTTACAACTTCACGCAGCGGAAAAACTGCTCTTCTTATCTTTAAAATTTCTCGTTTTAAATTTTGAATATCATAGGTTATATTGTCATTGGGTTTTTCCTCGAATAGCTCATCTTCAATCTCTTCAATTTTATCACCCATTGCTTCAATCATATTAAAATAATTATCGACTACAGCATCCATTAAAGCATAGAGTAAATAATCGGCTCCCATAGATCGAAGTCTACCTTTGTTGTTTCTTATACGGTTTCGTATAGAATCAAAAACATCGCCATCTGACTCTTGAAAAGATATCACAAAACCATCTCCCAAAACAAAACTTATATGCTCAATGGCAAGTTGTTCATCTCCATCAAAATACAGCATCTTCAATACCACAAATAGATAGTTTTCATATTCATCTATTTTAGGCCGTTGCTGTGTATTTGCAATGTCTTCTAAGATTAACGGATGTAAACTACAGTAGCCACCTATTTTTTCAATAGCTTCCGTATGACTGAGGCCATTTATATTTATCCATGTTATCGGCTTTGAATCTATAAAAGCATACGCGTCTTCTATGTTTTCTAATTCCTTTTCTTCAAAAAAACTTTTGTCATAATCAAAAACTTCAATGTACAAATCGCTAGTGGCTTTTTCACCAACATATACCACAGAACCTGGAGCTAAACCTAAAGTTTTTTTTACAGATGAATGCGTTGTTTCTTCCATATTACATAATTGTTATCCACAAAATATTATAATTATTTATCTCTTCAAAGAATAAAAACTAATAAGAAATTATTCTAATTAGAAAAAAGGCGCTCTTAGGGTCAAAAACAGAAATTTGCCGTAGGTAATTATTATTGATAATAAGACAATCCAAAAAACAATAGTAAAACTCCTTTTTTATAATAGCTTTACTATTAAATATTTGTTAATCTAGACTTACCTTTAAGCTTTTGCTATATATTTGTTTAATGTTTAATCAAAAAATTTAAACAAATGAGAAAAGTGAAATTAAATTTAATCATTATTGGAATTCTAACACTTACAGTTGCTTGCCAGGAAAAAAACAAAAATGGCACTAATGAAGGAACAGCTATTGAAAAACAGCCCCAAGTAACTGAAAAAGCTGTCAAAAGTATTTTAACCGCAGAGGAGCAAGCAGATATGACTCCCGAAGAAATAATTGGCAGACTTAAAAAAGGGAATGAAAATTTCATGAATAATAATCTCACTCGTCGAGACCATTCGGCTCAACGCAGAAAAGCTATGATAGGACAGTTCCCCAAAGCAATAGTACTTTCTTGTGTGGATAGCCGAGTACCTGTAGAAGATGTTTTTGATTTGGGAATCGGAGATATTTTTGTTGCCCGTGTAGCCGGTAACATTGAAAATAAGGATATTGTAGGCTCTATGGAATTTGCAACAGCCGTTGCAGGATCAAAGGTGGTAATTGTCATGGGACATACAGCTTGTGGAGCAGTAAAATCTACTATCGATAATGTAGATGCCCGTTCCATGAATATGAACTCCCTAGCCGACTTGATGGATGAAATACGTCCAGCCGTCAGGGAAACCAAAACAAATGGTGAAATCAGTTCTAAAAATGAAACGTTTACCAACGATGTTATTACAAATAATACAATGAGAACAGTTCAAAATATTAGGGAAGCATCGCCTACAATGGCCATGATGGAAGATGAAGGAAAGATAAATATTATCTCTGCCGTTTACGATATGGAAAGTGGGAAGGTAACTTTCAACAAGGACTAAGACTATATAAACTTAAAAACCTTTTTACAGTTCTTGTAAAGAGGTTCTAAGTTTTATGAAAAGAAATTCTTTTTTTACTTAAAAAAATACGTAATCCAAGTTTCAGTTAATATACAAAGTCTTTCAACTGTTAACAAAAAAGGTTCTTTTATCTTCTGATTAAAAATTATGAAAATCTTATCATCCTTTAAAAGCAAAATTGAATAGCGAAACCCTATTTTTAATAACCCTTTTAACCTAATTTTTAGTATATGCAACTATTTAAAAATATGAAACAAATTATCCACTTAATGAAAGAAGTGGATTTCAAAGAACTAGGGCAAATTTCTGAAAAAATTGATCTTCCTAAAATCATGAAATCTGTAGGTGAACTTAATGATACGCAATTGAACGGTCTCATGAAAATGCTCACTGAGAAAGCAAAAAAAGGACAACGCAAGTTACCACCTATCGATGGAGATTTCTATGACTATGATTTAAAGCTTACCCAGGAAGAAAGAGCAATACAGTTAAAGGTCAGAAATTTTATGGAAGATGAAATAGAGCCTATAGCTAACGAATATTGGAATAAAGCCCAGTTCCCAATGGATATCATCCCAAAACTTGCCAAACTAAATATTTGCGGTGTTGCCTACGATGGCTACGGATGTCCTGGGCTTCCGTTTATCATGGAAGGAATTATTGCAGAGGAGATGGCCCGTGTTGATGTTTCTATCTCCACTTTTTTTGGTGTACATAGTGGCTTGGCAATGGGCTCCATCTATCTTTGTGGAAGCGAAGAACAAAAGCAAGAATGGTTACCCAAAATGCAGAGATTAGAAGCCATCGGTGCCTTTGGACTTACAGAGCCAAATGTGGGCAGCGGAGCCGCCGGGGGACTCGAAACTACCTGTCAAAAAGAAGGTGATCATTGGATACTCAATGGGCAGAAAAAATGGATAGGGAATGCTACATTTTCTGACGTAACTGTAATATGGGCAAGAGATCTGGAATCTAATCAGGTTAAAGGGTTTTTGGTACGAAAAGGAACTCCTGGTTTTAAAGCCGAAAAAATGGAAAACAAAATGGCTCTTCGTACAGTACAAAATGCATTGATCACACTATCAGATTGTAGGGTTCATGAACAAGATCGGCTACAAAAGGCCAATTCCTTTAAAGATACTGCGAAGGTATTAAGAATGACCCGAGCTGGAGTAGCATGGCAGGCAGTAGGTTGTGCAAGGGGGGCCTATGAAAGTGCATTGAAATACACTAAGAAAAGAGAACAGTTTGGAAAACCTATTGCTAAATTCCAACTTATTCAAGATCATTTAGTAGAAATGCTGGCCAACCTAACAGCTATGAAGGCTATGGTGTATCGTTTGTCTGAATTGCAGGATCACGGTTTGTTAACTGATGAACATGCATCCTTGGCTAAGGTTTTCTGTACCATGCGTACTAGGGATGTTGTAAGCAGAGCTAGAGAAGTTATGGGAGGTAATGGTATCCTTCTGGAATATGATGTAGCGAGATTCGTTGCTGATGCCGAAGCCATTTATTCTTATGAAGGTACTAAAGAAATCAACTCATTAATAGTAGGAAGGGCGATCACTGGTTATAGTGCTTTTGTATAATTTATATAACTTTAAAGGATAATACAACAGAAACAACACAACATACATCTCCAACGTGCTGGTTATTGATAGTGGAGGTGCAGGATTAATGGCTGCCATTGAAGCCAAAATGGTCCGTGTAGAAGTCATTATGATAGGGTAAACATCAAAAAGAAGATGTTTACACCCCTTCGTTCTATTTACAAAACAGTTTATTTTAAAATTTCATAAGTTTGTGAGCTTTAAAAAAATGTAGATGAAGAAGTTATATGTTTTGGATTTTTGTAGAGTTGAAATTCATGACGATTATATGTTGAGCGAAATCAATGAAGGAACGGTAATCCAACCAAAACATGCAGATGTCGTAGTTGTCTTGGTCGAAAAACATTTCAAAAACAAACCATGGGTATACATATCAAATCGAATTCATTCCTATTCTGTGAATCCAACAGTTTATCTTGAAGCTAATAAAATGTCAAATTTGTCTGGCGTAGCAATAATTTCAGACAAAGACCAACAAAAGAATCAAACTAAACTTGAGAAAATTTTCTTCGATAAAAAATTAATGTGTTTTGATAAGCTTCAGAATGCTTTGGAATGGAAAAATAGCATTTTAGCTTTATACAACCACCAATCACTGTAACCTTTAAGTTTAATAATATTCTTCTATTTCAGATCCGAACTTAAAAACTAAACCTATTATATTTCCTAGGACACTATTATTTCATTTGCTTCATCAAGAACTGAATTGTCAAAACTCTTAAGGTAAATTTCGGTGGTTTTGAGAGAATGATGTCCTAAACCTTCACTTATCACTTCTGTTGGTATCCCCATACTTTTGGCAATTGTTGCCCATGAATGTCTAATATAATATGATGTTAGTGGCTCATTTATTCCTGCATCCTTTGCAATGATTTTGCAAAGTTTATTAACCAACCTTCGATCAGAGCGATACTTTTTAAAACCCAAAACAGAACCGTCATAGCCAATCGGGAAAATAAAATCTTCAGATTCCTTACCATCTATATAGTAGTCTAAAATAGAACGTAACTCATTAGTTATTTTTACGGATAATTGATCACCGGTTTTACTGCGCCCATAAAAAATCCTATCTTCTCTTATGTTCTTTACTTTCAATTTTGCTAAATCAATGAGGTTCATCCCCCTGCAATTGAACATACTTAAAAGATAATTCTTCGTATGGAAAAGATTACTTCCCGTAGGATAATTCAATTCACGAATAACAACAAAGTTTTCTTTTGGCAAAGCCTTCTTTTTAGTTCGTCTTGAGGTAGGAATCTTATAGAACTGAAATGGATTTTTCACTGGTTCATATCTATCTTCTTTAATAGCACTATTATATATTGCCCGAATTGCTCTTAAATAAGAACTTATACAGTTATTTGAGTTACCTTTTGCTTTTTGCTCCAATTCAAATTCCTTTAAAAAAGTCACAGTAAGTTCGAAAAATTTAATAGCCTCCCCATTATTGAATTTGGTCACGGCCCAAACAGAATCTCTATACCATTTTGCAGTGCCCGGCTTTTCTTCCTTTAATTTACGTTTAATAAGTACTTCACTCCATTCATTTATGGTAATGGTATTGGACAGGTTCCTTTTCAAATCAGAGTCTAAAGAATTATCCCACATCTTTTTAATATTCTCCACAAGAACATCTACGGTAATGTTATTTATGGTATCCCCCAATTGATTTATAATCGATTTGGCAGTATGTAATTTGTCGTATAATTTTATATTTATTTCATCACAATTCAAATATTTGTTAGCAACTGCAGACTTTTTCAAAGTCATATTAGAATCGTCCCAACCAGAATCTGATGTATATGCATCCATACGAATTATCCTAGGTTTTTGATGAAAGATACGAAGTACAATTGGGTAAAGTCCATCAGAATTTTTGGACTTTTCTCGAGTATCTAAAGTGAGTCTTGCACGTGCCATATACTAAAGATTTGTTATTAAAGTTAACCAATTTTACGCACACTTTACGCACACTTTTTTTTGATATCAATTGATTTTATTTGATATCAGAATTTATTAAAACACTCAAAAACAGATACTTATAATTTTTAATGGTACTGAATTTGGTCCAATTTATAGCCTTCTAAGCAGACGGTCACAGGTTCGAATCCTGTCGCGATCACATTTTAACAAATAACCTCTTGAAAATCAAGAGGTTATTTTTTTAGTGGTAAATATAGCGGTAAGTAACTAATGTTTTAAAATATTTGAAATCGGATTTATAACAAATGTAATCCGTTCAATTATTTGTGGTAAGAACCAAAATCCAACAAGCAAATATTACCTAAATGGATTTGCTCAAATCTTTTTACTTCTGTATTCATATGTCTATTCCTCAAATATTTTTTCGGTGAATTTTTCATTACTGGTCTTACTACTATGACAGCCTTGGAGAAATATCTGTGTGATATAGATGCTGAACCTCCCAAAGACTACTCAAAACTGTTAAAATAGTCAAATACTCATTAAAATATTTTGTAAATGATAGTAATTTTACTGTCTTTGACTTGTCAAACAGTAATAATACGTTCTATGAAATACAATGAATTTTTAAGGCTAGCCAAGAAAAAGGGCTGGCGACTGCTTCGGCAGGGAAAAGGAAGCCATGAAATTTGAGAAAAAGAAAACAAAAAAATTTCTATTCCGAATCATGGTTCTAAAGAAATGCCTAAAGGCTTAGAAAGAAGTTTAAAAAAACAAATGGTGCTTTAATTAGCCCCATAAAAAGTACTACTATGAAAACAATTAAAATAATAATCGAGAAAAGCTCGGACTCATTTGGCGCATACGCAGAAAACGTAGAGGGTATTTACGGTGCTGGTGATACTGTTAGAGAGTGTAAGCAATCTATTTTAGATGCCATTGAAACCGTAAAAACTTTTGATGATGATAACATTCCAGAAGCTTTAAAAGGAGATTACGAAATAGTTTATAATTTCGATTTAGAAAGTCTTTTAAACTACTATAAAGGGATAATGCCTTTTTCTGCTTTAGAACGCATTACGGGGATAAATCAACGTCAATTACAACACTATAGTACTGGCCATAGAAAGCCAAGAATAGAACAAAGAAAGAAAATAGAAACTGCCTTACATAAGTTTGGCAACGAACTATTATCGGTAGAACTTGTATAAGTTACTGTTTGACGACAACGCCGATATTAGTCCCTCTTTATGAGGGGTTTTTATTTTTGAGTATCGTCGAAATAGGATTGATAACTGTCTGAACTCTTGCCAATAATTGTTTTGTATCGATTTCATATCACAGCTCCTTTTTCTTTATTTCCGTATCAATTTCAACTTGCTCAACCTCTTCGCGTTTTTGTTTTACTTCAAGCCTGTTTATTTGATGCCCTTTCCAGGCATCTGAAATTTTCTTTGCAACAATCACAACTCCGTAAACAATACCAAGAGCAACTATAATTTTTGAAGGAATGGCATGTAAAATTCTTGTGAAAAAATCTTGATTGGTAAACTCTTGCTCGATGATTGTAGCAGAGGAAACAAAAAAGGAGTAACCAAAAGCATATTTCAAGATTGTACTTTTAGATATGTAAGCTATTATGGCCGTCATAAGAATAGTTTTAGTAAATTGATAATATCCACTCTAAAAAAAGTAGCTAAAAGAATCTATTTCAACTCATTTTAATCCTCCTCAAATTTGAATTGTTTACCAAAGTGCTAATATCCTCTTATTAGCAGTGTATTAATCGATTTTCGCCTTGATAATCCAGTAGTTTCCTGTCTTTTAAGTCTTATGTGTCTATCGTATTAATTTTTGAGCACACCAATAAGACCCATCAAACACGAACATCCAACAGTCTCCGTCTGCTACTTCAACACTGCTGCCCTGATTATGCAACATGAGATTTACACCGTTACCATAAACTCTAACAAGACCATTTATTCTTTTCACATAGATTATTCGACCTGGATGTCTGTTTGAAGTTGGTAAATAAAGTTGGAGAAGTTCAGTATTGTAACAAGAGATATAATCTTCGGATCCTGATACTGTATGGCTTGTGGTAGTTTGTGTTATAACCTTTACGTTATAGAAGAATCCATTTGCCTTTAACCCTATGAAATATCCTCCATAAGCAGGAGCTGGATCACTTGCAGCATTGTGAGCCCTTCCAAAAACTCCAACAAGCGCATTATTATTGCTATATGCGCTCTTGTTTAACTTTCCCAAGCCTAAGCCTACAAGCGCTCCTTTTACTTCAATACCAGTACTTGCAGATAAGGCTTGAATTCCTGCAAAATTTGCAAACACACCTTCGCTATCTACATAAGCAGTTCCCGAGTTTTGGAAGGAATCTCCTGTATGACTAGCTATAGCAAATCCTCTTCTGATATACTTCTTGGATTTTTGTCCAGAAGGATTATTTCCTCAATCGGTAATTCTATGTGTTTTATACCTTTCATGCTACTTCCTTCCATTTTCCTTTGTATTTCTCAATAACTTCTATCAGATGGATTCTATCCCACTTAAACCGATTGCTTTTACTCATATCAGCAATCCTGTCTAATTCCTCAACTCTTTCAATCCCTATTTTTTTGATAAGATTCTTCCGGTATTGAAGTAAGTTTGCACCATTGTAGTAGTTGTCAGACAATCCTTGAAGATGTACATTATCCTCATTGAATTTTAACTCTGGAAATTTACCTCCGCTATAGAAATGTCCAGCTTGAGCCTTTTTTGATGGTACGCGTAAGGGTTGACCGCTAGAGATACAGCGACCAAAACCATTAGAATCGGTATCACGATATCTAATGAATTTGTTAAAATGTGTCGTAGCTATTTCACGCAGTTGTGCTACAGACTTATCCCTATACTTTTGTATGGTCTTTACATCCAAAATGAATTTAGCGGATTAGGAATCGTCAATAGCTTTTGAAGCTATGCCCAAAGAAGGGACTTGAATCTCTATTGCCTATGAAGTATAGGTCTTGGAATCGATAAGCAAATATAGCTAAAATTCCCTAAATGAGAATTGAAAAGACCATATGCTTATCCTGAAAAATCAGTTCCAATCTATATTTACCTATTTCACCTAGGACTATGCGCAAGGAAGATATTCATACTGGACTCTAAAATAATAGTCTTGGAAAATATAATCGGCCAATGACTTTTGATTTAAGATTGGCCGCCCGTTCCAGTCAGGGAAATTTTCATAACGGCGGGGACTTTATATGTCAAGCCCCCGTCGTCTGAACTTGATGTATGAAAAAACCAATCTTGAAAATGAAAAAGCCCCTCAAGGGTCCGATTCCCATGAAGACCAATCACATTTAAGAAGATTGCTTACGGCAAATCTCAATTTTTAACATGATCTTATGCCATAAAAAGTGTTAGAGTCAGTAAAATTAGGGACCAAAAATATAATTACTGGGAAGTAAGGTTGTTTCCTAAATTGACCCCGTGGCAGAAGGGGCGTTATTGCACCATGGAGGCCCAGTGACCACATAGGTGTGAAAAACGACAAAGTCCTTGGGAGGCCCTGTAAATAGGCATTTAAAAATCCACAGATTTCTCTTTTTAACATTTTTCGTTGTTTTCAGAATATCTTTGTTTATAGGGCCTGCGAAACAAGTTGGCCAAATATGCAGCTATGCGGTCACTAACCCAATATCAGAAAATCAAAGCTCTATTAAAAATTGTAATCATTAGGTTAAATAGGCATCTTTTTAAAGTAGGTTAATTTTTTTTGGAATAGGGGGAGAGTTAAAAAGTATTCTCCATTGAGCACTAATGTTGCTTTGTTATGGGTTTTATAACACGGATATCAGTTTTTGGCCTATAGGAAAGGGTTACTTCGTATTCGATTTCTGTATTAGAAGGAACTTCTATTTCAAAATTCGATTTTAGCATATGATACAAAATAACTTGCATCTCCATAAGTGCAAGATTCATTCCAATACACATTCTGGGACCTCTTCCAAATGGTAAATAAGCATATTTATGAGGAAGTTCTTGATTAAAACGATCTGGGTCAAAAACATTCGGATTTTTCCAAAATTTTTTGTGACGATGAATCAATTGTGAAACTATTAGAATTGTATCTCCTTTCTTAATAGGATAACCATTCATTTTCTCATTTTTAATCGCTTCCCTACCTTGCATAAAGGCAGGAGACCATAACCGTAAGCTTTCATTGATTACGTTATTAACATATTGAAGCTGATCGACGTGTTCAACTTTAATAGGGCCGCCTTTGGTGACACGATTATATTCTTCGACCACTTTTTTTCTAATAGCGTCATCTTTATATACATTTACTATCAATGAAAACAGGGCTGTTGCAGTAGTTTCATATCCCGCTGACATAACAGTCACGAACTCATTATAAATCTGTTTTTTGGGGATCTCTCCACTTCTTTCGAGGAGGATAAACATGGTCATCAAATCATTTCCCGTAAGGTTTTCTTCCTTTTCTTTGCTTCTTATGACCTCAATTAGAAATTTTTTGAGTTTCGTAACTGATTTATTGAATTTTTGATTTTTTGCCGTTGGAAACCATAAAGGTGGCTGTATAGGGGATTTGACACGCCCCATTATTGTAACCATGCCATAAAAAAGATTTTCTTTAATGATACCAGCACCACCTTCTACATTCTCTCCCAGTAAACATTTCGAGGTGATATCCAGCACAAGATCGCCCATCTCGGAACGAAGCCATAGCTCGGGCTTTGATGGCCAATCCTTGAACATCTTTTTTGCATGATTATCAATTATTGTAAAATAGGAGCGAACCATTTCTTTATGAAAATAGGGTTGCATCAAACGGCGCTCTTTCTTCCATTGTTCGCCTTCTAAAGCAAAAAGACCATCACCTATTACTTTTATAATCAGTTTGACAAGAGAAAACTGTTTATAATTACGATGGTTTGTTTGTAATACATGTTGTATATAGTCTGGATGATTGATTGCTATAAATCTTTTATGCGCTACTCTGAATTGAAAAATATCACCATAGGTTTCTGCACATTTTTTCAAAAACCTATCTGGATCTTTGGAGAAAGATTTCATGTTACCAAATAACCAGCTATCGGGCTTGACTTCGGGAATCTTTTTGGGTGTCATATCATTATAAATTATTAAATTTTTCAAATGTTATCTCCTATAGTAAGTATTTCTAGAAGCAGGTTCAATAATCTGTGGAAGTGAACTGGAGTTGCCAAAAAATATTCCAATCTCCTTTACACAAGTTTATTTCGGTCTTTATTGCCGCCAAAAGCACTTAGTTCATACCCTTGATAGATGTTATTCTTTTACCAAGTATTTCTTACAAAGCTCCAAATTATAGCGAGGAGAAAGAATATGAAATGTTGTAGAGCTATAGCATACAAAGAATAGAACTTCAATATATAGATCATATATTTTTTTATCCAATTCCGAGGAGATGGACATATTTTCTAGCAACTTTATAAGTTTCGAGAAAGAATCTTGTGCAATATTAATGGACATATCAATTCCGGCATACAATTGTTCCTCTTTAGACTTATCTGGATATTCTTGCTTACCGAGAAATATGACCGGATTAGCTACTAGATGTTTTGAATCGCTAAGAATAGAAAATATATCATTTATCAAACAACAATATTCCGCTGCAAACCGCACTGAAGATTTTGTCATCTCCGACTTTAGAAAATCGGTTATCCGTGAGTGGTCACCAATACTACGTTCTTGACCAAGAATATGCATATGATTTACAATGACCCATTGAAACCCTGATGAAAGAACCCGGGTATTCATATATTCCTCAAGAACAGGTGAATCATTTGAATGTGTATAATTTTCTATTTCATTACGGAAGTATACGATTTGTCGGCGATATTCATCAAATACGATTTTAAGAGTTTCGGATGTAAGTACCTTATATCCTTCTATATAACAAAGATCAAATAGAATGCAAAATTCATAAAATAATTTTTGGATCTGTTTGTTTTCCGTAAAATGGGAAACATCCGGAGGTGTTCTAACTTCGTGTACATTTTTACCTTCAATTCCATCAAAATGATCTAAAACTTGATCCACAGTTCCAAGAATTGATTTCCCATTAACGTACAATTTACGCACATCATCAAATAACATATCAAGGAGCCATATCGATGCTGTTGCCAGCACCAAATATGTCTGTGCTTTTGAAAACACGCCAATACGTTTCTGATTACTGCCATCTTGAGGTTTAATACCATGGGGATAGGTATAGAAACAGTACAATAGACCAAGGTCAGTAGCTTTTTGGGAAAATATACCTAGGTTATATTGTTTCAACAAATTATGGACATATTCAGTTCTTTGTTTGTGATACTCGCAATTTGATTTTGGGGAAAGTTCTGACTTCTTGCCAATGTCAATCCAATTTGATAACCAATCGTCACATAGATACATAGCTTTAAGGACTTCTTTCCATTGGTCATCCTCATATGTTATATGAGGGCCGAACACTTCGTGAAAGTGATCAAATAATGCTTGATATCCAAGATATGTATTTGCATCCATAATAGTAGAGGTTATAAGAGTTTTTTTTTGCGGTTTCCCGCAAAATTACAAGTCCTACATATTCTAAACCATGGACAATTTCCTATTTAACAAGGATGATGGCATTTTTTTGATAATTTTAAGAAAGGCCCTAAAGAATCATTCAATGCTTGATTCACTTCTTTTTTATCGTTGAGTCTGCGCTCTACCGATAGATTATATTGCTCGGTAAGCGCATTAAGATTACCAATGTAGGTTTTAAATGGCCCGAATCCTTTTGTTTTGGCATGAATAAAGATCCAATCTAATACTTCTCTTAAAGACATGGTGGTTTGTTTTCGTAACTCGGTAATACTTAAATCAGATTGGTTTTGTTGTTGTTCTTTTATACGATCTTTAAAAATAGTATCAAATTTTTGATGTGCGGTTTTCATTTCATTAAAATGCTTACGCTGATTCAAATTGTCTATAGCATCACATAACGGTGTATTTGTTTCTATTTCTTCGATAATTTCATCCAAGACACCCCCTTGTTGATTATAAGCCATATCATAGATGTCTTTGCCGTGTTTTGTAAATACTTTATAGACCAAAGTAGCTTGATTGCGATCATGATCATCACCAGAAAAATCTGCGATAAGTTTAATACTGCGTTGTAGAAGTTTGATACCATTATCCCGAAGCCCATCTAATTGTGCAAGTTCTGGAGTAAGGATACTTCCTCTGTTCTTTTTGTAAATCGTTTTAAAAGCTTCATAATCTGTCATAAGTTGGTCTACATAAGTGCTAAGCTCCATGGCATCGAGATCTTGTTCTTGGCTAAGTTCTATGAAAGTACGGGTGTACTTTGAAAATTCTCCGTTCTTAAAACTTTTTAATTGTGGAATGACTAATACATTGTTCATAAGTTATATTTATTTAAATTATTTAGAATGATTCTACACCTGGGAAAAACGCCCCGGAAAACCCGGGAACATTTTCCTGCCTCGGAAAAACGTGCCGGGTTTTCCGGCAGCATATTCCCCACTCGGAAAGTTGTGCCGGGTTTTCCGGCAACACATTCTGATGGGATAATAAGCTGCCGGAGTTTCAAGCTTGTTTTTCCTTAAAAATTATCCAATGATAGGTGCTGCGAGTTTCATTTTTCGTTACTGGGAAGAAAAAAATGTTTTTTTTTAACTTTTTATTGATGTAAGGCATATTACGGAACTATGAATAGTGGTCTATGAGTGCTATAAAGTAGAGAAAGAGGGAATTATCTCACTTTTGACCCCTGCTGCGCAAAGTCTCCTGACTTTGAGTGATTATTATGTTTTCTAAACTGTTTACTTTCATCTTGGATCGTTCCCCGAAGTCAGGAAAATTTGCAGAGCGGGTGGGTGTTTTCCTGATTCTATATTATTTAAAATCTCTTCAGACATGTATAGATTTACATATATTTCTCTTATTGATATATTCGAACTTATTCTTAATTCTCTTACTATTTTAATCATGTTTTATTTAATAAAACATCAAAAAAAAATGCCCGTTTAGAATAAAAATAAAATGGGATAACAGCTATTTGATGTTGGGAAGAATATAATTTTCAACGATAAACTCATTTCCTCTTGGTCGCTCGGATTACAAATCTGCCTATCGCGATCACAAGAAGCCTTACAAAATGTAAGGCTTTTTTGTTTCTATAAATTCATTTCTTAAAGTTTATTTCCTTTTGTCAATTTTCCTTTTAAATCAATCTAATATTGACTCACACTTGTTTAACAACGTTTTTTCCCGAAACTTTGTTACTATATTTATTACCATGTCTTTCGTTAACATTTTCTCTATGCATCCCCTTACATTAGGGATAGTGGTTATTAGTTCCTTTTGATCTGTAGATAATTTGGCACCAAGCATTAATATGATCATAGTATTATCGAATCTTGCATCCAGGTTTTGAAATTCTTCTAAAAATTCCCAACCATTCATTATCGGCATATTTATGTCGAGAAGAATTACATCTGGAATAAATGAAGAATTTAATCTCTCCAAGGCATCTTCTCCATTTTTTGCAATCTGTATCTCTTCATACTCTGCCGTCTTTTTTATCATTATTTCATTAAAAAAATTGGTAGAAGGACTATCATCTACAAGTAAGAACTTTAATCTTTTCATAAGTTGAGGGCTTATAATTTTGACAATTGAAAATATGCTTACTTCTTCTTTTTAAAGCATACACGGCGAGATTAGTACCCTAACCTCGTCGTGTATACTAATGAAAACAATAAAAATTAGAAGGAAATACACATAGCTACACTTTAAATGGAAACCGTGCAATACCCCAAAGCACGGTTTCCGAATTATAACTATAGAGTTATAGTACAGCTAAATCAAATAGATTTTTATTAATTAGTAAAAGGGAGAATTCAAAATTGATTATCTATGAATCGCATGACTGCTTGCAGCCGGAAGTTGTTTAAGAAATCTTTTAAGGGCCCCTACATTAATTGAAATAATACCGTAAAAAATTTTCATACGCTTTAGTTTTAGGTTGGATATTTATATGTTAATATTTATATACTCTGACACAATTTTATCTACAAGTTGTACTTGTTAAAGAATGTGTTATTTGAACGTAACAAACTTATCCTTAAAAATCTTTAAATCAACAAAATAGACCTCAACAAAAAATCATACATCAGTTAAAAATGTTCTTTTTTGACCTTGGATAGCTCGGTAAGACTAGAATTTAAGGCAGGTTGATAAAAAAAATAAATTTTCATAAAAAACACCTAAAAGCTATGCTGTATAGGTAATGTTGAGGTTTACGTATCTTTTGTATAGGGATCTCTGGGTATACAGAAGTATAAAAAGTAGTTATTGTTTTAGAATTTAATCATTTTTAACTTTAATCGTCACATTTAGTTTCATTCATATTTGAATACCTCATCTTTATCCCAAATACCCCAATAAGCGCCCACATCGCCTTCTGCACCTACTTTCCAGGACTCATCGAATGATGAAAAATAAAATAGTTCTATACCATCTTCTTCTACCCATTTTTGAGTATTTATAAAATGTTTAATTGCATTTTCATAGGAGGGAAAAGCGCCTTCAAGATTGGTTCCCTGACTTGGCCAACCAGTTTCCGAAATGATGACTTTTTTTCCTTTTCCGGCACGAAGTGCTCTATGATACATATCTTTCATATACAATAGTGAATAATCCAGATCGCAGCCTTCCCAAAAAGGATAGCAGTTTGCCAAAATAATATCACATGCTTCACTAATCCTAGGGTGATCTACGAACTCATAATATGCGTCAACATAACCCACTGGTATATCCTTTATTTTTGATTTGGCATCATTAATGAAATCTAACAATTGTTCTTCGGTTAAATCACCCCTATATAGTACCTCATTACCAACCGCTGCAATATCTACACAACCCTCTTCACACAACTTGATAAGATTGGTAACCTCTTTTTGGTTAATCTCATTATCATCTCCAAGCCATGCTCCCACCAACGTTTTTATACCATATTCTTTGGCGATCTTTGGTATCAATTCATTTCCTTCGGTCGTAGAAAATGAACGTACCCATTTCGTATAAGGTGCAATAATCTCCATACGGCGTCTTATTTGTGCTTCAGACAATTGATCTCCTGGTTGCTGCCCTTCTTCATAAGGGCTAAAACATAATCCATGCATACCTTTAGTTAAAAACTTGCTAAATAAAGCTTGCAAATCTTCCAGGCTTTTCCCTTCATAATCTATGGATGCTAATGCTAAAAACTTCTCTGAACGTGACATAAAATAAGTATTTTAATCATTAAATTGTTACTTTTCTACTTTCTAACTCTCATCTAATTTCATTTGCACGATTTTCATCAATATCCTAATTTTTCCTTCGAATAAGGTATAGCATAAATTTTGCTTCTTAATAGCTTCGACTTCGATCTTATCATAGTTACGCACTAAAAAACTCCTCTACAGTTTTTCCTGGTATAAATCACGAGGCGTTCTACTTCTTTGGCCCCTGCAGGTATTTCTTCTAATTTTAATCCAGGGTAGTCGTCAGCTTCTTTCCATTTTGCTATGGTAGAACTAAACAATGATGATGTGATTGAATCTGCTTCATAAACAATTAAATCATAGGCTTCACCTTTATCTCCACCGAATCGCGTAACCACCTGCCATTCCCCATCTCTTTTATAGGAAGTATTTGTATGATCAGATTGTGGATAATATCTATCATCTGTAGGCCTAATGATAACCCAAATATCCCTTTTATGGGATTTGGGATAAACTCCCATTGTTAAAATACGACAATCTACCGAGTCTTTATCTATTGGAGAAACTACTTTCACTGCATCAATAGGTCCGTCTATCTTCAATTTTTTTCCTATCGAAACTTGTTCCATTTGGGTATTATAATTGACAAATTCAGACGAATAACTGCCATAGATCATCATTAGAACACCAATAACACCAAAAGGTATTCCTATTTTGATATTGAGAATCCTTTTGCCAGACTTTCTTTTTTTACTACCAAGTATTGCTATTAGTATAAGTAAAACTCCTATTGTTATGATTATTATTTTTGTTGACATCTTACTATTTTTTTACTTCTATAATCTACTTAACATTCCGACAAAACTATAATACGCCTCTTCTTTCTTCTAATTGGGCTTTAATTTCCTTTGCTCTTTCTTCAGACAGGCTGTATTTCCACATAACCCAAATGGCCAAAGCTGCCGTTACGGCGGGAATAATTATATCTGCTATTCTTAATTTTGTCAACGTCTCGACCGTCTGTGTGGCGGCATTACCGTCAAATCCTATTAACTTTAACACAAGGCCTCCTAAAACCAGTGCCAATCCTTGTCCAAGTTTTACCACCCACCAATACAATGCTCCAAAAGTACCCTCTTTCCTTGGCATTCCATTAACCAATTCATCCAAATCACACACGTCGGCTGTCATGCTCATCATCAGAGTAAACAAACTTCCTAAACCAAATGACATTAATGGTATAGGAATAAAAGAAAGCCAAACATTATCGGGGGTAAAAGCCCACCACTTGATAAGATAACCAACGATAGAAAGAGCCGTTGAAATGATAAATGCTTTCTTTTTTCCCCATTTTGTAGCCATTGCAGATACAATTGGAATTACTAAAAATGCTGAGACCAAAGCTCCGATAGAGCTAAACCATGCTGGCCAGGTAGCAGTAGCTTCATAGCTTCCATTAAATATGTAAAAAACGAAAATAAAAAAACTAAAAGAGGCTACTATTTGATATCCATTAAAAACTAAAAAAGTGGCACCACATAATTTCATAAAGGGCTTATTCTTTACAGCGTCTCCAATACTTCTGAATAAATCTTTCAGGTTGCTAAATATAGTCTTGAAGGTTAATTTTTTTCTATTCGCCATATGAGAAGCGTCCATACCCCTACAAAAGATTGCCGGTAAAAACCCAAGTAGTAAGCAAGCAATTCCAACATAAATTGCCATTGTTCTTACGCCTTTTGCTTGATTACTAAAAATATCTGGGTCAGCAATAATTACCCAAAACCAAGGTACAATTACCCAAGCTAATAGACCAACAGTTTGTGAAAATGCCATTAAACGTGTTCTTTCGTTATAATCGGAAGTCATTTCATAACCTAATCCAACCAGGGGTGTAGCGAACATGGTATTTCCAATAAGAAAAACCATAGACATTATTAAGAAGTACCAAAAATTATAGTTTGAGGAATTGTTTTCATCCAATTGCCAAAGCAACACAAATGTAATGGCACTTACAATGCCCCCAATAAAAATGTATGGCCTTCTTCTACCCCATTTAGAACTTGTGTTATCAGAAACAAAACCCATAATTGGATCGGTAACTGCGTCAAAAAATCGAGGTAACCCACCTAAAAGTCCTGCTAAAAATGGATCCATTCCAAACGCAGTAAGTAAGAAGAACATGAAGAAACCTAAGGCTCCCGGATATAGGTTTAAAACCAAATGACCTGCACCAAAGGCGGCTTTTTGACCTACTGGGACTTTATCTTTTGCGGCTGTTTTAATAGTTGACATAGTTTTAATTTTAGTTAGCAATGACTATCGTCTGAATAGCCTGCGCATTAATAGAAATATCCTTTGATTTTTCACCTAGGGCCAATGAAAACTGTTTTGCTTCTTTTGTAGCATTAAATACAACCACAGCGATAGAACCATCTGGGTTTTTTGCTGCGGCAACCATTAGATCCTGATCTGAATTTTCTATATTGATCACTTTCGCTTCTGGGCGAATATATTTACTAAAATGTGCCATGGTATAATACAAAGGTGTGAAGTATACCTCATCCTTATCCGGGTCAACAATTACGGGAGCCACGCACCAATTCTTGAACCAGTTGGGACCTCCTTGTCTGTCTAAAACCATATTCCAATCTACCCAGCCATCTACCCAATTGTTTAAGCAGCCTATGATGTCCCTGGCATAACGATATACCGGCACATATTTAGGATGTAAGTGTTTCTGGTTTTCAGGAGCCCAGTCCCAACCCCAATCGGTGGCTTCTTTGGACCAATACCAGGCATCATCTTTCCATTTGGGTACTTCGGCATCGACGCACGCTTCGGTTTGAATTAAGTATTTATCGGGTGCTTTGTTATGGGCATATTGCAATGCTTCTGGAAAAATCTCATAGGTACTCTCATACCAATGTATTGCTGTTCCGTGATAGTATTTAGAAGATGCTTCATCTTTGTACATGACATCTACCCATTCTTTTAAACCTTCTCTATTTTGATCATATCCTAATATGATTTTATCTCCCTTACCGTCTTCTTCTAATCTCGGCCCTAAATGATTTTGAACAAAATCTGTCATTTCCTCTGGTGTAAAATGCATACTTTCCCAATTATCCCCATTTCCATGTGGTTCATTTTCGACAGTAAAACCCCAAATATCTATTCCCTGAGCTTTATATGCATCTATATATTTTGAAAAAAACAGCGCCCAGGCACCATAATACTCAGGTAGCAGTTTTCCGCCGACCCAGTGTTTGTTATCCTTCATCCAAGGTGGTGCTGTCCACGGGGATGCAAAAATTTTAAAGCCGTCTTCTGAAGTAGCCATAGCTTCTTTAATCATCGGAATTAAATCATCTATATCCTCTTTTACTGAAAAATCTTTGAGTTCTTTATCTTCATTAGGAGCGTAAGAATATTGGCTTAGTGAGAAATCACAAGAATTCATATGTGTTCTTGTGAGTGAATAATTCGCCCCTTCTCTCCCAAAATATGCTTTAATGATTATATTGCGATTTTTCTTACCTACCTTATTCAGTAAATATGCAGAAGACTCTGTAAAAGCCCCTCCAAAACCTGTAATGGTTTGATAGATTTTTTCGGGATGTAACGTAATACTAGCTTTTGCTTCGGAAGTTGAAAACTCTGTAACTTTTGTCAACTTATTACCGTTTGCAGAAGTTTCATAAACGGCTACTTCAAGACTTTGTTCATTGGTACACGCAATCATGATAAAAACAACTAATAGTATTATGTAAATCTTTTTTCTCATCTTTTCAAAAGTCAGTGGCCATTTCTTCTTTAATAGCTGGTAATTCTACATCTTTCATCATTTCGCTTTTATTGCCATTGTACGTTTTGGTAATGGGATTACTCCCTCTGGTTAACCCTTTAAACGCACCTTTATCTACCATATCCCAAAGTGCATATTTTGCCTTACCATCTACGGTAATTAACCCAAAGTGATTTTCTGAACCTTTTTGATTATGAGCATCTTTCCATGGTTCGTCAAAAGCTTCAAAATAAAAGCATGATATCCCTTCTTTATTGGTCCATTCTCTCATGTATTGGTGATACAATGCTTCTTTATACTCGTCTGTAGCTTTGGATCCATTTGGCCCGTAATGTCCATTGGACACAGTAGCCCAACCTGTTTCCCCTATATGAATCGGTTTTTTAATACCTAAGCTCTCGACATAACTTGAAACTGCTTTGTATTGTTTTTGAGCAAACTTTAAAGCTCTTTGCATGGCGGCTTCTAATTTTTCTTCTGAAGAGAGGTCTTTTTCTTCTTCATCTATCCCCCAAAACTCGGGGTTATAATGCGTATTATGGTATGGATACGTGTGCATGGACACATAATCCACGGCTTTGATCAAGTCTTCTAAATCCTTGACATGATAACTTTCTTCGCCTCCGCCCCAGGATGCAAAATCATCTGAAGAAGTGATCCATAAGTCTTTAGAAAGTTTACCCTCGCTCTTCAAGTTCTGTAAATAGTTCACCCATTTTAATATCACGTTTGGTTGTATATAATAGCTAGTTGCCCATCGTATCATAGCTTCATTACCTACAGCAATTATTTTTACAATGTCTGGATATTGGTTAGCCAATGCCACTGCTCGATGTATCTCACCTTCATTTTGTTCACTTTCTACAGTATGATCCGGTTCTTTATCTGTCCATGCATTCTTGCAATCAATCCAGGCGCCAAGCATTACATACATTTCAAAAGTTTCGTCTTCTGCTTTTAACTGACGTATAGCTTTTAATAGATTAGAAGCTTGAGCCAATTGAACATTATAGGTTCTTAAGACTTTAATATTCATAGCTTGAAGAATTTTCATATCTTCTTTTAGTTGCGCTACAGTAGGCTGATATTCTCGCGACGACTTGCGATAACCGCCGTAGGATATCGCCACATAATTCGGGTTTCCTAAAATTTCTTTTGCAGTAATGCTTTTTTGGGGACGCATAGCTTGTTCAGTTTTTTTTTCTTGATTGCAAGACAGCATAAGTACTGTAAACAATACTGGTAGTACTATGTGATGTCTAAGTGTCATTTATTTTTATTTTAGAATGATTTTCTCAATGTTTACTTTTATACTTTCTATTTCACCAGTTCTTTCAAACAGTTTTTGACTAATAGAAGTCTCTAAATTTAAACCTGCATGTGAAGTTATTGTACCATCATGATAGGTTATTTCTACGCTATTTTCTCCTGACAAGGAATACACCACAGGTACTTGGCAATACGTAAAGGCCAATTCGTGTCTATATAATTGCAGTCGTTTTTTATTTTGATGTACATCAACGTATTGGAATATTTTAGGGGTTTTCAAGAACTCTCCTATTCTTAACAAAGATGGGTAGAATTGTAATTTTCCATTATTGACCGCCACACCTAATTCTCCTAAACGACTTAGAATATCTTCTTTTACTTGTCCAGTCATTCCTGGTTGTTGTGCTCCTTTTCCTAATGGTGTATGGGAATAAGGATCTGTGGGGAAAGCTCCATAAAGTTCTGGAGATTTGTGCACCCCAATACCTTCATTAATTTCATAATAGTGTTCTAACAATCTCCCCACTACCCCTGCCGACTCTTTATCATCTATAGCTTTTAAACAGCATTCTTGTACTGCCAACAATAGTTTTGAAACCATATGCCAATATATAGAACCTAATCCTTCATAACCATAAAATGTTCCTGAACGCCCCGTAAATCCTTTATGATTAAATACTTTTTCGAAGGTCTCTAATACCAAGCCTTTATATTTTTCAACTAGGGTATGATATCCTTTCCTTGTTAGGTTTTCTAATGCTTCTTTTAGGCTCTTGGCATTATTGAAATTCCCATTAAAATGATAATTTCCGTTTATGTCTTTTTCGATAATCTGTGTATTGTTATCGGCAAGTAGTTGTGTTAATAATGGTGAATTTTCTACGTACTCTTTTGGTATACTATTCTTTTCGGTGAATTTTGGTAGTTCTTTATTTGGATATAGTAAATAACTGTATTGATCTGACCTAAATAAAACACTGTTCTTCATAGCATCAAGCAGGCTCAAACTTTCTCTTGATGATAAATGCCCTGAACTCAAAACGGCTACTTGGCCCTCTAGCATTTCATCTAAATATGTAATAGAAATTTCGTTTTCATTTTCTATCGTCATTAAATTGTATGCATGATACATATTATCATCTCGCTTATTAGCATCAATAGAATGATTTAAATATTTTAACGTTACATCAATAAAAACCTTTACCCCTGAAAGTTTAAGTGTTTCTTTTTTACCAGATAAAGCATCACTATATACTTTGGTTCTATAATTACTTCCCGCAATTCCTAATCCATCAAGAATTTTTCTTCTTTCTTCGTTTGTCATCCGACGAGATAAAAATTCTACATGGTTTTTAAGAACGTTATTTACATTTTTGTAAAATTCTACTAGCTCTATAGAGACCTCAATATCCTTATCCGCTATATTTTCAAGAACAATGTCAAAGAACTTAAAGAAACGTCTTAAGTAATACAGTGTAACCATAGAAACTCCATTACCCACCAGGGCATTGTTGGCATCATTCCATTCTGGGCGCTGTGTATTCAACCAAATGCCCGCTTCAGGAATAAAATTTGACAACTTGGCCAAAGTTATCGCCAAAATCTTTTCAATAAAATTAACCTTATGAATATTATAGTTTTGGTCTCTTAGCAATGCCCCATCAGCACCTAATTCATCACGTTCTTTTCGTATTTTTTTATCAAGATCGTAGTCAAATTCTATAGTGTCTTTTGGATTCTTCAGTAGATCTTCATAAGGCTTAATCTTATACGGCACATTAGCATAAACAAACATATTCTTGTTAAGGAAACCTTGTAGTCTATTTGGGTAATGATCTTGAATAAATTCTAAAAACTTTAGCAAGTAAATAATCTGATGATCACCCCAATACCCGATATAAGACCATGGGTCGTGTTCCTCTATAACTTCCCAATCTATGCCTCCCTTTGTAATTCTATAAGGATTATAACCATCAAAAGTACTAGCATTCAGAAATTTGTAGATCATACTTTCTACAAACTCTGGATAAGAATGCGCTAAAGCTTCCCAATTCTGAAAAATATCTCTCCAGTTTCCTTCATAATCTAAAATCTTGGACCCGTCGATTTCACTTTGGGTATTTATTGAAAACTTATTCCATGGGCGGCTAGGATCGCCATGACGCCTACTAAACTTAAGTGGCATATACTCTAAGGCGAGTCTCCTAAAATTTTTGTCTTCGTTCTGATATGCTATTTCTCGTAATTCTAAAAGGGTAAAGGTTTCGGGAAAATTCTCCAATAATTCTTCATTCTTGCGATATACCCCCTTATTTGCCAATGCCAGATAATTAATAAAATCCCATTTTTCAATTGTATAATTAGCATCGAAAATACCGCCTCGCATGATATTAAACAGGGTATTTGAATAGTGTCTTGCATTTCGTCTTTTATCGGCGGTTAACTGAAAACCATCTGAAGCAGAAACAAGATTTATCAACCGTTGCGTTCCCAATTCTATATCATGATTAACCTTCTTTTGTAAATTATTGTCGTTTTTAAGTATTTCCGAAATTTCTGCTACCTGAGAAGGTCCTTGATTAACATTAGCAACCATAATCCAGTCTTTGCTTTCAGTTGCTTGCAGGGTAATATTATTATTTACAAAGTATGCTCCTTTTTCGGCTTTTACATCAATTTCCTGATCGACATTACCCCCACTTCTATACGTATCCAACTGTAATGAAGACAGAAGATACTTTGGATTTTCCAGTCCCTTGGACCAAACTGTATTTGCTTTTAAAGCTTCGCTTGGCTCTGCTCGATCTACAATAATCGAACTAAGTGCATATATCCCCAATCCACTACTTTCTATAAGCTCGCTTCTTTTGTATGCATCTACCAGGTTACTTCGTATTGCCTGTAAATCTGTATTAACACCATAGGGCATAATATTTTGTAGCCCATCTACTATTTCAATATGTAAAGACTCATTGGAATTGTTTATTAATGTGCTTTTTTTAACAAAACCATACGTATTACTAGAATTCCACATATAGGTATATGTCAAACCTAGATCATGATGTATTTCTTCAAATAAAATCTTGTTTCCATAGGCATTTTTATAAATATTTCTGGAAAATTGGTATGTTCCTGAATAACGTTCAGAAAATGGCTCCCATAGGAGTAGTTGATCGTCTTTTTTTATTCTAAAAATGGTTTTGCTACCTGTAGTATCATACGATTCAGTAATCTTATCATCTGTATAATATGGAAAAATTGCATTATCTGAATCTTTTCTGCCAGCAGATAACCCTCCATTACTAGATATGAACATCCAATGATTAGAATCACTAACAATACTCATAAAAAAAGGGCGCATAACATCACAATTAGAAATCTTGTAAAACGTTTCATTATTAATCGTAACGTGATGGAGTTTTACTTCTTTATCTCCTACTCTTCCTGACATGAATACAGAGTCTTTTACCATTTTTATGTACTTCGATTTAAAAGTTGTTTATTAAATCTTTTTGTTTTTTTTAATTTAAGGAGACGGGGTACTTTACATCCCGCCCCTTACATTATCCTCTTAAGAATATTCCGTATTAGTTTGGTGTAATATTGAAATCATCCAAATAGAAAGTAACATCTGCCGGCGTGGTACCGGGATCAACATTACCTGGTTTTACCACTAACATGGTGTATACTGTCTCGTCTGAGGTATTGGGAAATCCATTAACTGACAAGTCAAAGGACATTTCTACCCAATCATTTGCTGTTGCAAGCGTTTGTGTATATGGTGCAGGATTACCAATAGAACCATCATTAGGAATTGCTACAATCTCTAAACGTATTTCTTGGTTAGGCTGGGTCGAATAAATCTTGAAGGTAAGCGTAGAATTATTAGTAAAACTTCCCGTATTGAAAATATTTTGAAAACCTCCAAAACCATCTGCACCCGTTAACTTTATAAATTGATACACCTTAGCAGATGTGTTAATTGTACCTGAGACTGGATTATCTACAATTTCCCTTGATTGATTGGCGCCAAAAGAAACATCAAATCCTTGACAATCTTCAAAATCTACGGGAAAAGAGGTCACATCTGCAGTTGGTCCTCCTACACAACCACCCCCAGATCCACCAGAACTGTATAGCATAAAATCATCAATGTAATAAGTTTCTTCAGTATTGGTATTCAATTCAAAGAACAATATGATCTTATCATATTTTCCGCTTTCACCACTGGCAAAATCAAAAGTTAATTCTTCCCAACCACTTGCTACACTTGTAACTGCTCCTACTTCTATATTAACAGCTGCATTTGTCTTATCTTCAAGCTTTACTAAAACATTTGTTCCGACATTAGGAGACCATACTTTTAATTTAAACCCAGCATTTGCATTAAAATCAAATTTGGCATCAAAATCAATTTGATTATTAGCAAATAATGCCGCTCCCGATCTATCTATTTGACCGACTTTACATGATTTGTTTACATCGTTATCAAAATCTGGATTATCTACCCACGAGAAACCTGCGTCAAACGAAGCTATGCTAGCTGTTGGATCAGTCTGAAAGGTTAAATTAAAATCTGATGCGCTTAGAGATTGGCTGGTTTCTAGTGTACATGGGTCGGCAACCACACCTGCAACCTGCTCAATATCATCTATATAAAAAGTTCCTACCGCTGTACCCGGACCATCTACAAAAATTACCATATCGTTATATGATCCTGCCGAGTTAAGTGTAAACGTTAATTCTTCCCAACCAGAACCTCCATGGTTTTGTACATTTTCTACAGGGGCCTCGGTACCATCTTCAAATTTTAATAAGATCGGAAGTGCTTGATCTGAATACAGTTTCATTTTCACGCCTTTGTCCATTGAAAAATCAATAGCGGTATCCAGATTAAAGAAAGCATTTTCCCAGTTTGCTCCAATATTTGTGATTTGCCCAACTTTTGTTGGTTCGCTATTTATACCTGATAACTCTGGATTATCTATAACGGCAAATGACACATTGCCTACAATCTTTGTAGCATAATCAATTCCGTTACAATCAAAATCAATTGGAATTTCTAATAAAGTCTCTGTACAAGGAATATCGGCAGTATCAATTTGTGAAATATCATCTATATAAAATGTACCTGCTGTAGTACCTGAACCATCAACAAACATTGTGAATCTTGAAAATGACGCTGATGAATCAAATGTAAAGTAAATTTCTTCCCAACCAGTTCCTCCGTGACTTGCAATTGTTTCTACATCGGCCCCGGTTCCCTCTTCTAATTTAAGTAAAACATCTATTGGCGTATCCGACCAAAAAATAACTTTTACAGATTTTTGTTCTACCAGATCCAAAGGATCTCCTAGGCCAAAGAAAAAACCTTCGAATGATGCTCCGCTGTTCGTTATTTGACCTACATTAGATGTACTTGGATTTGCTCCCGTTGGGTCGGGATTTTCTACAATTGTAAACATTGCTCCATTAAATGTGTTTACGTTATAATTTACATTAACATCGTCAAAATTAACAGGAAAGGTGATTGGAAGAGGAATATTTATAGCTATTTCATCTTCAAAAGTCCCATCTGCACCCGCTACATTTTTTGCCGTTAACACCACAGTGTAACTACCTGTTTGATATGTTTTGGTCGGATTAGTTTCGGTAGAAGTTGATCCGTCACCAAAATCCCATTCGTAACTATCGGCATTTTCTGAAAGGTTTATAAAAGATACTGTCCCCGTATCTTCATTTATGGTTTGAGCAAAACTTGCAACAACTTGGGGTAAATTCGTATCATCATCATCTTCACAACCCAAAAAGGCAACGGTTATAACTAGAAGCCAGATTATATTAGTTTTTTTAATCAATTGTTTCATGAGTCTTATTAATTAAATTAGTTTGTTTGTGTGATATTATATACGCGTACATAGTCTACAACCATGGTTTGAGGAAAAACAGTTTCTTCATTAGGTGCTCCTGGTAAATTACCCCCAACAGCCAGATTTAGAATAATGTAGAACGGCCTATCGTTAAATACCCATTTACCCTCTCCATTAGTTTCTTCATCCACATCTTCAGGAGTGATCTGGTAATACAACACGTCATCTATGTAGTAATTGATATAGTTAGGCCCCCATTCTATACCATATATATGAAACCCTGTATCCACCCTGTCATTTTCCAAGGTATACGTCTTTGATATAGATTCTTCACGGGAGTATCCGGGTCCATGGACCGTACCAAATATTTCGGTTGGTGCATCACCAGTATTCTCCATAATATCTATCTCACCTATCTGCGGCCAAATACTCCCATCACTATCATCTCCTAACAGCCAAAAGGCTGGCCACATACCTTGACCAAAAGGTAGACGTATACGCGCTTCAAAACGACCATAACGTTGCTGGATTTTTCCCTTGGTTTGTAATCTTGCAGAGGTATATCGTGCCCCATTAAAATCCTCTTCCCGAGCGGTGATTAGTAAAAATCCATTTTCTACAGTCACATTTTCGGTTCGATCTGTATAGAATTGTAGTTCATTATTTCCCCATCCAGGAATACCCTGTTCTGAGCCATCACCGATGTCAAAATTCCAAAAAGAAGTATCAATCTGGCCATCAACATCAAAATTATCTTCTGCCACCAGATTATTAAAGGTGGCCACTGTTTGAGTATCATCGGTCCCACAACCTATAATAAAAAGGCAGGAAATAAACAGAAATCCAATTATTGTATTTAAATTCTTATTCATTTTTTATTTTTTTTATTCTCTGTAGAAGTATATGTTATCGATTATAAAAGAACTACCATTTGATACAAAAGCTACTCTTGCTATGTTATTTAAATTAGGAGAACCAGGGAAGACTGCCGTTGCTTCTGTAAAGTCATTTATAGGTATGTCTATTCCTACCCAAGTGCCTTCTAATAGTTCTGGGCTAGGTATAGTAAACCCACCTCCGGTGTCATCTCCACCACCGTCAGCATTATCTGGTCCAAAGTCAATTAACTGAACGGTTAACGCGGGATTTTCAGAACTGCTCAATTGTACATCTACGTGAAGGTGTGTCATCGTAGATATATCTTCTGTTCCATCCCAGCCAAGTCCCACAAAAGTTAAATTGTCGTAAGTCACAATTTGATCCCCATTGAAGCTTTGGGTTTGGATTTGTACATTATTATCATTAAATGCGGCAAAATTCAAGTTATTAACACTGGTATAGGCATCGCTAAATATGGATACAACATCTGCAGAATCTCTTGTCGGAGGTGTTTCTGCACCCACAAAACTACCCTGTACTTCTAAACTTAAGGACCCTTGCGCTAAAACACCATCAAGTTGTGCTGTAATCGTTGTTGTACCTTCACCTACAGCTTCGATAAATCCAAGTTCATTAACAATGGCAACATTCGTATTGGAAGATGAAAAATCAAAATATTTAGGTGTTGGCATTACCGTAACGTTGTCACCGGTTCCTATATTAAAAGTTGCACTTAATGCATCAATTTCTTTTGTTGAGCCAACAAACAGTTGTTCTGATAAATCTTCTCCAGAAAAAATAGCAGGCCTTAATTGGGCTATTGTGCCTAAATTCTCAAATCGTAATTCGTCCATCCAAAAAGTATAACCGATATTATCGTCAAAAGAAGTTCCAATAGCGGGGTCATCATTTTGTAATACATCGTATGAACCAGCAGAGAACACAAACATCCCTTTTTCCTGTATTAATTTCGAAGGGTCTGGTATTGGTATAATGTATTTCCGCCAGTCTGTAGATAGCCGAATACTTGGCCCATTTACTGCAAATCTATTCTCTTCAAAATCGGTTCCAAAACCTACTAGTCCAACAGTTGCGGTGATAGAGCCACGAGCCCAAAAGGTCAAAGCATCGTAACCCGTCAGGTCTCTTCCCTCTCCTCTATCTAAAAATATACCCCCAACAAAACTTCCGTTTACATCTCCTGGTGCCGGTACGTCAATTCTGATAGATGAGTTTCCTTGAAAAGCTACATTATCGTCTGTGCCAAATCCTTCTGGGTTGGCACCAAGTGCAGGGTCAAATGACTTAAAAAATTCATCCGTAAGACCTACAGGACTGTCTGTAAAAATTTCGGCAGTGTTAGGAAAAGTAGCAAAAACTGCTTCGTCAGAAAGATCTCTCTCACAGCTGGATAGCATTATTAAAACTAATGTTAGAGAGAATATGGTTTTTATGTCGATATGTTTTCTATTCTTCATTTTCATTGTTTTACTTTCCTATGTTAATGTGTATATATGTTCTTATCTCCCACTCGGTACCATCATCAAATCCGACAGGGCTTAATACAGGATCTGGTGGAAATGTATTGGGCGGTACTGCAATTGGTGAATAACGAGGAGAAAACTCATTTAATGAACGCCAAGTACCACGAATCCCGATTCTAGTGCTGGGCAAAATAAACCAGTCTGGTTTACCTATAGATGCTGAGACATCTAACATTAATTGCACCGGATATGTTAGGTTAAAATCTCGATGATAATCATATGGACCCCAATCATTTATTTGAAAGGTATGCTGAAACTTCCACTTTTTGTAGATCACCCGGATATCTCCTCCCATTCTATCAATATCTCGAGGATCGCTACCATTTGCCTGACCATTACCTGCAAATAATTTAGCCACCAAAGCTAAATTCGGGCTTATCTTAGATACAATACGTGAATTCGCTTCCCATAAATCTCTTGCTGGCACAGAATTGGGAAACGCAAATATGGTACGATCTGCTAAAAAACCAATATGCGCATCCATGGTTGTTGGAAGGTGCCAATACACAAATCCCAAATTGAATGCAAGTTTTGCATCTTCAGATCTATCATTATCCCATTGATAAAACCATGATCCAGGCGTTGGATCATAGGTCAACAATAATTCTCCGGCTGTTGTTTTTCTGTTCGCTCTTACAACAAAAGGATCTGCTAGTATGTTTCTTAATCTTCCTGTCCCACCAACATCATTTGGCATCGCATCTACTAACGGCTCCTGCCATAAAAAGTTTGGTGCTATTTGAAGATTCCCTATAGTATATGTAAAACCTGTTAGAAAACTATTTTGGTTTCCGCTACCATTATCTTTTAGTTTCCATCCGGCAAATGATTGTGTTTGATCAACTCCTCCATTGGCGACCAAACCTGTGATACCACCTAGAGCATACCAATTAAACTTCCCTTTTGAATATGTAACTCTGGCTTTAGCCCCCCAATTATCTTCGCTATTTATCTTATCTTCATATACTACATAGTTTCCAGGTTCACCTCTCACGTCCTGGTATGAAATACCGTTTAGTGGACTACCTGCCCATATCCCTCCGAGTGTTACTCCCAATGGTCCAAAATCTTTTTCTACCACCAAGGTAGCTCTCTCTGTTGGCCAAGGTGGAATTACACCGCTTCTTACCTGATTTGCATCTAAAACACGACTTCCGGTTTCATCTAATGTAATATCCGTCTCAAAATCTCTATGGTAAATACCTGTAATATCGAATTTCTTTATCTTGGTACTATACTTTAGTAAAGCTGTAGGATTGGCTCCCCACCATATTTGGGGGCCAAATGCAGCTTTCAAACCGTTTAGACTGCCCTTTCCATTAAGCTCCATACCTAAAATCTCACCATTGTAGATATCTAAATTTGGTCCATAGTTAGCTTCTGGATACAACCCAAAAAAATCACCCTCATAACCCCAATGGTAATGCCCAGTTCTATAGAATCCCTTTATATCGGCGATTTTAGTGTTCCATTCGTATTCTGCGTTATAAACCCGTAACCTATTAAAATCTGCTATTTCAACATCCAAATCATTACCTCCTTCTACTCCTTGAACAACAACCGGTCTACCTACACTTTCATAAAACAACTCATTAATGGGATTCTCGGCAACATTGCCCAGGATATTAAAATTAACATTGGCACGCATACTTGGTGAAGGTTTTCCTTCTACACCAATGTAATAGGATTGCATGTGATCAAAACCTAATTGATTTGGAAATACATTTGCGTTCGGATCTTCATTTTCTGGAGTTGTGATTAATTTGCCTCCGGTATTAAAGGTTGTGAATTCTGCTCTCAGCTGACTCAATCTTATTTTCCCACCTCTTTCCGCTTTTAAAGCTGCTTTATCTCCTCGTGCCCTTAACATGGCATCCATAATTTGAATGTTATCAAAATAATTATCCATAAAATCGAGAGTCATTCCTTCTTCATATGGATTAAGGTGATGCGCTTCTTTTAAAGCATAGTATGCTGCACGTGGATATAACTCATAGAGTCCTCTTTCATTCGTTGGTCCCTTGGCACAAATACCAAACCACTCTTCATTCATATTATTATCGCTTTCTTTTACCTGATCCCTGTTATATCCACCATTGGACCAAGAAGCGGCATTATCATGAACATCTAAGTTTTCAGTTTGTTTATACTTCCACCAACCATCACTAAACTGAAAGGTGAAACCACCAATGGAGTTTCCGGCTTTTCCAAGACCGGCTGCATTTTCATAAATTTCTCTCCAGTTTCCTAAATTGTAGTATGCCTGGGAATACTGATCTTCTTGATTATCTCTAGCATTAAATGCGTCCCCACCAAATTCTGCAAAAAGAATTGGTAAGCCTAATTCATCTTTAACTCTTTGAAAAGCATCACCAAAAGAAATACCCCTATACATATTGGTACCGTAAATATCAATATCGGTACATTCTTCTTTTACAATATCGGCATACAACAAATCCCCATTACAAATGGCCACAGGGTGCGATTGATCAATTGCTTTTACTTCTTTTGCAGCATCATTAAATGCTTTGTATAAGGCGCGAGCTGCGAGTTTAATACCTGAGCTGGTATCATTAATTGGAATATCTTCAGTTTCTGCTCCGGTCCATGATAAATGGTAATTATTTTCGTTACCAATCATATATAATAATAAACCTGGTGTATTTTTATACGTATTGGCCATATCTCTGGCCTCTTGCATTAAAACTTCCTTTGTATCCGGATCTGCATAATCAGTTTGCGGTACCCAAGCACCATTAATGGTAAGTCCATAGGCCCCAAAAGTAATGTTGAGCATAGTATAAATACCATAGTTTTCATAGATATATTTAACCCACTTGGGTTTAAGATTATAAGTACGAATGGCATTAACACCCATATTCTTTAATAAGGACATTTCGCCATCTATTGCCGATTTGATTATATCATCGGACTTTGCCCATATTCCAGGATCGGTGATTGTAGTGCCAATGGGAACATAATCCCAATTCACACCATTGACCATGAAATCTTTTCCGTTGACTACTAATTTTACTTCATCATTATCATAAACGACTGATACTTGATCAGTCTGTGCGCTCCCAATTATAGTGAACAAGAAAAGTATTAGTTTAAGAAAATTAGTTTTCATAGAGTTTATTGACTTTAAGAATGACTGTAAAAATTGTGAAGAGACTTCTTTTGTTGTATTCGCCCCAAATACTTTCTGACATGATTTTCGAAATATTAAATTAAGAGATTGATTGTGCTTTTGTTAAAAATTTTCCCGACAGGATAAACTTATCTCAAAAAGATGCGAGATCCATAAAAAACACCTCAACAAAAAACATACACAGCAACAAAAACATGTTTTTATTGAATTATCAACACTAACAACCCTTTTATTTAAAGGATTTAACAAAACGCGTTAGACAAGCGTTAAAAAAACTCAAGGCATTTCTTTGTATAGGTAATGTTGAGGCACTAATCCTCTTTGTATAGGTGTTTACAACTCCAGAATGTAGTTTACCAGGTTTTCTTCGTGTTGTAGATTTAGTTTTTTGCGAAGCCTGTACCTTTTAATTTCAACACTTCGAGCTGATATATTGAATAGTGGTGCTATTTCTTTTGAAGATAAATTAAGGCGTAAATATGCACAAAGCTTCAGATCATTTGGAGACAAATCGGGATGTGTTTTCTTAAGCTTCTTTAAAAACTTTCTGTCCACATTGTTAAAAGCTTCTTTAAAGAATTCCCAATTATCGTTGTGGTCCAGATTTTTATCAATTATATGAATTACAGGTCTGATAGTGGCTTGATCTGAAACCTTGGCCAAGTGATTTTTAATTTGCGTTAACAGTTCATTCTTTTTTGCAATATCTATGGTCGAAGCGGCCAATTCTTTACTTTTATCTTTAAATTCTTGCTTTAATTGCTCATTTTTAATTCGAATAATTTCTTTTTCATTTTGAACTTTGGCCAACTCTATTTCTCTTCGATTCTTTTCAACAAGTTCTTCTTGTTTTCTATTATAATATCGTTTGTACATGAAATGCATAAAAAACGAAAACAAAATAATGATTAATGCATAAATGGCTAGCATCAAATTGGTAAGATACCATGGCTTTGCAATCTTGAACGAATAGCTTGCAGTATTACCCGAAATTTTATTTCCCATTTTGGCTCTAACATTGAACGTATATTCGCCAAAAGGTAAGTTCTCGAAAAGTGCAATTGGATTATCAGACCAATTGCTCCAATCATCATAAATTCCTAATAATTGAAATTGATATTGGGGTTTTATAAATTTACTATATTCGGGAGTATAAAAAGATATTTTCAGGTTATTTTCTGAGCTTTTAAAATCCCCATCCAAATCTTTATTTATGCGTACTATTCTTTCTTTATTACTTTTAGTACTACCATTAACAACGTTACCTATATAAACCTGGAAATCTTTACTATGTAAACCTTCAATATTAATTGTTAAATATCCAGAAGTTGTTCCAATTAAATAAGCTCCTTGATTATTAAGCCTTGTAACATTCTCATAACCAAGAATATCATTCCTAACCTCTTTTGTAAGGGGTATCTTTTTTATTTTTGGAGTGGTCGTTAACTCACCCCTAGAAACATAGTTTATATTAGATTTTGTAAAAACCCATAGATCATTACTTTTTTGATCCAGTATTAGTTTTCCCGAAACGTACTCATCTTGTGTATAAATGCTACTCAGGAGGCTATCTCTTACAAATTTTTTATCTCCCTTATCGTATTTAAAAATACCATTTTTATATGCATACAATATTTCTCCGTTGTATTTTACAATCCCAGAATTTGCACCTTTAATTATAGAATCGATAAAAACATTTTTTACTTTGGTAAAAGCACTATCTACATTGACTTTGTAAATACCATTGTATTCATGGTTCACAAAAATTTCATTTTCCAAATTTTCAAAATAACGAGAAGAATTATTAAATCCTTCAATTTTATTTTTTACTTGCCAAGTATTATTTATATTTTCCAAAATATAAATGCCGTCATAATTTGCTTGAATCAAAAGGTTAGGTTTATCTTTAAATCTATCTATGACCCAAGTACCTTGAATATTTGATATTTTTCTCGATTGATTGCCATCGATAGTGAATGTTCCTGAGTTATGACCGCAAAATAACTTATCATTAATTACTTTGAGGCACCACACTTGCCCTTCGGTACCTTTGACGAACTCAAAACTATCACTACTTTTAAAGTTTTTGTAAAACAGACCTTGATTTGTACCCAAATAAAGATTGCCATCACTAATCGCTGAGGCGTATACACTACCTAACACACCCTTGTTATCATTATATATCTTTATAGGAGAATTCACATTGATGTAATCGATTCCATTATCAAGGCCGAGCCAAATATTGTTATCTACATCTTCAAAAAGTGATAAAACAGTATTATTTGATAAACCTTTGTTTTGATCGATCGTGTAAATTAGCTTTCCATGTTCGTTGAGATGAATTAAGCCATGAGATATTGTTCCTAATGCAAAACTATTGTCCTTCAGTCTAATGCCATCATATATGCTAACTGCCGCCAATAATTTATTTGAAATAATATTTGTTTTAACCAAAGAATTATCCTTGGAAACATAAAAACCGTTATCTCTGGTCAGAATTAATAACTCATTTCCACTTTTGAAAATATTAATTACTTCGTTATTCTTAATGACATCATCATCAAAAACTAAAAAATCTTGCCCATATTTAATCTTAAAAATACCTTGGTTTATTCTTTGAAAATAAACACTTTGACCAATCTTAAACATTTTGGTTATAGTATTGTTTGATTCTATGATGTTCACAGATTGATCTTTGATACTGTATATGTAGATTCGTTTCAAAGATTGAAAAATTACCAAATCATCTATGTCGATAATATTCCAAAATTCTTCATCTTCTAATAATTTGACATCGATTTGCCGGGACAACGAAGTATAGTATAAAGCTCCAACTTCATTTTTTTTCCAATAGCCAAACTCTCGAAAACTACCCGAATAGATACGATCTTCAACAACATGGACAGACCTCATAATGGTTTCATTTGGAGACGAGTAAAGCTTCCAACTAGCACCGTTAAACTCTAATAATCCTTTGTTGTTTGCAATATAAATTAACTTATCTGATGATTGAGAAATAGCCCAATTCTGATTTTCTGCTTTGTAATCCCGAGGTGAATAATTTTGAATAGGAGGAAGTTCTTGTGCTCCTGTAATGCCACAGAAAATGAAAGCAAATAAAAATGATATTATTTTGTTAAATCCCAATTAAGAAAAGAAATGTATTACTATTACAACAATACAAGTTATTAATTCAAATATAGATTTGCAAACAACTATCGATAATTCAATGCTCACAATTACAAGTATATACTGGTAGATGTAAAATTGACTCTATACTAATATCGATATTTATCTAACCCATTTTTATCCCACTTCGCTAGATTTTTACCCCAATACGTCGAAAACTACTTTTCAGTTATATGCGTATGAACCTACATTTACCCAAAATAAAAACTGAAAATTATGCGATTTGTTATATTAGCATTCCTTTGTGGGCTTACTTCTTTATATGCTCAAGAAAAATTATCTAAAAAGCAACTTGAAAAAGATTTAGATATTTTAAAAATTAATCTTCAAACGTACCATACAGGTTTGTATACCTACACTCCCCGAGAGGAGTTAAATAATTGGTTTGAAGCTACTAAACAAAAGTTAACAGATTCTATGACATCTTATGAGTTCTTCAGAAAATTAGGAAAACTAAATTCAATAATAAAAAATGGACATACTTTTGTGCATATAAACCCTGCACAGAGAGAAAAAGATCTAAAAATGCCTGCTTTTTCTATATTTAAATGCAAAAATTCATTTTATATAAAAGAGTCATCTTTAAAGGAATACAAAAACCTAGTTGGTAAAAAAATAACATCAATAAATGGTGATGACATGGCACACGTATTCAGTAAGCTATTACAGTATATGACCAGAGATGGAAATAACATGACAATGCCCAAAGAACAATTATTACACTCTTTTTCGTTTATGTACGCGCTAATATATGGCTCCAAAGACAGCACCGCTATAACTATTAAAGATGAATTAAAAACTATTGACATTAAAATACCGAATGTTACTGCCAGCATTCTAGAATCTAAAGCCGAAAAATTGTATGAAACCGGAAAAATAGAATTTAGAACCAAAGATTCTATTGCTTTTTTAAGTATTCCTACCTTTAATGCAATCCCTTTAAAAAGAGACCAGTATAAATCAAAGCTTAAAAATGCCTTTAAAAGAATCCAGAATAAAGGGATAGAACATCTGGTTATTGATATAAGAGATAATGGAGGAGGAAATACCCCTATGGTAGAAGAGTTAATCTCGTATGTATACAACAAAGAGTTTCAATTTTATGAGGGGATATATCAATTGCATAACAAGTGGAATAAAGATATAATCCCAGAAATAAGTGACTATCCTGCTATGCGAATGGGATGGACATATTTAAAAAAGGAAAAAAATGGTCTTTACAAGACCACTGCGGGAGATGGGTTAAATGTAGTTAAACCGAAAAAAACAGTTTATAATGGTAAACTTTATGTGCTACTAAATGGAAATAGCTTATCTGCGGCGGGAGAATTCGCATCTTTTATCAAGCAATATCGTAATGCAATTTTTATTGGAGAAGAATCTGGCGGAAATAAAGTTCAAAACACGAGTGGAGATTGGTTAAAAATTGCCTTACCAAACTCAAAATTAGTTATAGCAATACCTTACATTCTCTGGAAAATGAATGTCAATTTCAAAAATGATGGACATGGGATAAAACCTAATTATTTAATAACGAATACAATCACCGATGAGTTGAACAATTATGATCGTGCGATGGACTTCACTATAAATCATATAAGAAAATCTACAATTAGTAAAAAAACAGAATAGCTCATCACCTTACAGGCGTACACCACATCTCCTAACTTTGAAATTTTGACATAAAATTAACATTTTTTTACGGGAAACCGTCAATAATTAAAAGCTTATTATTATATTGTGGGTTATAAAAGTAAGGAAATTCTTTCCTAAACGATTTATTATTCGGATATATAACTAAATAACCCAAAAAAACAAGTTTTGTCTTTTTGAGTTATTTGCTTGAAAAAACATTCGACTTAATGGTTGATTTATAAATCAATTGTTATTCAGACCCTGCTTTTGTTGGCTCGCCAAAGTTTTACAATTGCGGGGTTGTTTTTTGCTGCTATTTATTACATCATAAAAGACCTAGGTCTTTGGTCATAGCGATAAGGTGAATTGCATTTTTTGCTTTAAAATTATACTTCAGCTTGTTTAATCTTTTTTCTATAGAGCTTATACTATTAGGTGCAATTTGATTTTTCTTAAAATAGGCACCTATTTGTTCTTGTGTAAGTCCATCAGATAAATGTTTAAGTAACAAAAGATCATAATCTTTGAGCTCAAAAATGTTATTCTTATTCATAGCGTTTGATAACAATGGAGAAACAAAAGTTTTTCCATGGTATATATCATTTACCGACTGTACCAATTCATTGAGCCCATACCTCCCTTTGCATACGTATCCGTCGATACATAATTCATCAAAAAAAGACTTCACTTTTGCCGGTCTGTCTTCCATAGAATAGATAATTACCTTAATTTCGGGCTGTACGGTGCGTATAGCTTTTATAAGTTGTATTCCCGAAACGATATCACGTTCTCTATGACTATCTTTGAACGAAAGGTCGGTTATTAATAAATCAAAAGGACTTCGATCCCTGCGGGCTCTCCTAAATTTTAAGTAGGCATCATCACAATATTGCGCCTGTTTTATTTCTTTGATCCCAGTTCGTTCATGCAAAATATTCGAGATTCCATGATTGATACTCCCCAGGTCCTCTGCAACTAAAACTTTCTTGAACATAAGCTCATACTTTTAATTAATTTGGAAAATTTATCTTGGCTTTAAAGCCTTTTCCTTCTTCAGATTCAAAGATAAATGATCCTCCAATAGTTTTTATACGGTTTTCCGCATTTTGGAGTCCGCTACTATAAATTATATCATTTTTAATAACTCCAATACCATTATCTGCATAGCTTATTTCAATATTTTTTGCATTCTTCTTGAATGTAACTGCAACTAAAGAAGCCTGACTATGTTTTTTCATATTTACCATCAACTCTTGTATGATGCGATGAATAATGATCTTTTTTTCTGGGGTTATTGCGCTCCAATTTATATCGTCGATATCTTTAATAATAATCTTGGTATGATCAGATCCATAACTACTAAGCATCCCACTAAGTTCTTGGGTATAGTTTTTCCCCAACTTAAAACTACTATTCTCTCTAGAAATGTCCCGGGTACGGCCATAAATATCTTCGAGCTTATCTAATACTTCTTGATCGTTGCGATTATTTTGTACTTGGGTCATGACATGATACACATCGTTGGCCAGTTCATCATGAAGCTTCTTGGAAATTCGAGTTTCTGCATTAAATACATCGCGTATACGTTGTCTTTTATGCCTTTGTTGTAATAGATAAAATATAAAACCTCCTGCAAGAACTAATACAAGCGTAGCAAGAAGATAGATAATGTTTTCACGTTCCTCTTTTGCCTTTTCTATAGCCAACTTTGCATTTGCAGCCTCAAGTTTAAGATTTTCATTCGTCAGATTTTCATTTTCATATTTGGTAACCGCATAGATCTCGCGGTTGCTTTGGTTTATTTCATTGAGTTTAAGATAGGTTTCATTAAAAACCTTTGCTTCTTCGGTGACATCATCTTTTAATTGGAATATGTAGCCCAAGGCTTCTATGATCGAAGTTAAACTATGCCAAATCTTTGCATTTTTATATGACTCTTCCGCATGATACAAAGCTTTAACTCTATCTTTATTCAAATAATACTTTGTTAAATAAAGGTTTATGGTTACTAAACCTTCAATATCATTTATTGATTCACGAATTTTTAATGAAGAGTAAAGTGTTTCTTCGACATTCTCATCTTGATTATTTTTAAGCCATTTAACAAAACCCAAATTCCCCAGAACTCTTGAATATTCGGTTTTGTTATTTTTCACAATTGGGTTAGAGACTAGTGTGTCTAAAATCGAGAGGGCCTTATTGTAATCTCCTTCATTTGCTGATATTAGGGCTTTTGTGTTTTCAAAAATCAAAATATTTCTCGAGCCAATTAAACTATAAGACAAACTATCTTTGGCAAGATTTATAGCAAGTAAGTTATATCTTTTAGCCTCTTTAAATCTTTTTTGATGTCTATTGGAAACGGAAATTATGTGATACAGACCTGCAAGGTTTCTTATATCACTAGAATTTTCTAAATACTTAACACCTTCAATTGCCGTAGTTCTGCTCCCAAAGTAATCTCCTAAAAAAGTCTGAATATTTGCCATTTGTAATAAACTTTTACCCGCAACTATACTGTCATTAATATCTCTTGATAATTTAAATGTTTTATTATAGTATTGAAAAGCATCAGTTAATTCACTATTTCCTTTATGGTATATTCCTAGCTTTGTTAGAGATTTAATGATATAAAGAGTGTCTTTGTTCTTATATGCTATATCATACAATCGATTTGTATAATATATAGCACTGTCATATTCTTTAATTTTACCTAGAAGAAGTGTTTTTCGCATTAAACCCAAATAGAATAGAGAATCATTTTTATATGAAAAAACGTTTTTTAAATACTTATTTATATAGTTCAATCGACTACTTATGCCTATAGAATCCTTTCCGCTTAGAACATAATATTGAGAAATACTATCCATCTCCTTTGCAGTAGTAGGAGTTTCGGTTTTAAGGGTTTGACCAAAAACCGAAGAAATAGTAATAAAATAGAAAATACCCCCAATAATTAATGTATGTGGGGAAATGACGCGCCAAAGTTTCATTTTCCAAAATTAATAAATTAAATCTGGTCTATGTCTCTAGAATATAGTGATACTTTCTAAAGTCTTAAAAATGATTGAATTTGGACTAAGATATCATCATAAAAAACCTAAGATAGACCTCTGGATTATTCACAAAAGATTCCGTAGTTACATAATGCTCTACTTCTTCTAGGTTTACTTGTGACATTCTGGTATAGTAATTTTATACAAGTTAACCCCTTGCTACTGTAAGTTTATGACTTAAATCCACATAATACCTACTAAGATAATTCTAATAAAATCCAAAAATAGCTCTAAAAAAATCTTCTCCTTGTAAGATAAAGGAACTAAACAAGTAAAAACAAAAAAGTATCGACAATATTATTGTAATTCTTTTAATACGCTGCGATGAGAACTCTTTTTCCCTAAATCTAGTAAGTAAAACTGACAGTATTATGATGGCTATTATCGCTCCATAAAATAATAATACTCTTACTAAAACCGGTATACTTTCAGGAATCTTAATTTGATTACTAATTAGAACGTTTAATATGGTAAGAGAAATTAACACTACCCAAATTAATAATCGTAATATTTTGATACTTGTCATATAGTGCATATATATTATTGATAGTTAGGATTATAAAAATCTTAACTATCAATTAAAATTAAAGTTAAACTAATTCTCCATTATCTAATCTTGCTTTTCCCTCTGCCTCTCCGCTAGTTTGAACCTTAAATCCATATGTTTAAATAAGTTTTAAGTTAAGGCAAAGACTAACAGTAGTGTATGTATGATGATTTATTCTTTTTTATTTGAATTTATATTAAAAGAAGGAGGGCTTTCCAAACTAAATGTTACTTCACTAATTTTTTGTTCATGCCTTAAATATGCTTGAATATAAAAACCCTCTTTTTTCCATATAATAAACAAAGGTTTGTCCTCAAAAGTACCTTCTGCTAAATCGAAAGTAACCTTTCTTGCTGTTTGAAGGATTTTGTCATTTTTATCTTTTAAATTACTTTCACTAACAAGTTGCTGGTTTCTAATCACTTGAATACTGTTTGGTTTCCCATATTCTTCAATAAACAAATCATAAAACTTGCGATCTATGGTTTTAGGAAAATGTATCGAAATTGATTGGACGACTTCTTTTTCATTCTTTTGTATCATTATTATATGATAGTTCACATTGAAAAAAGACTTTTTAATATGCTCATCAGAGATATAATAAAAAGTCTTTCCATGAAGCTTATTTTCAAAATCATTTCCTATTATTTTTCGAAAACAGAAACTGGTTTTCCTAAAAGTTGCTGGAATTTCATGTTATTTACCGAATAATCGTTTAGATTAAAAAATGAAATTAGAATCAAACAAATAAAACATTTCCTCTGCAAGGGTAAGTTTGTGACTTGTGTCCACATGATACCTGTTCAAGCTATCCTAACAAAATCCCATTATTATCTTCTAAAACTATATGATCACTACTATGTTTTCAAACAACACCATTCGCCACGAAAACCAATATTCAACTTTACTTTGATGGCTCCTTTAACGTACAAGCACTAGCTGGTAAATACCTTTTTAAATATGTTGTCTTATAAAGTTTGTTTTAATGATGATTTGGAACAAACACTTCTTTTTTACTCTTAATTTCTTTTATTTCGTGTAATTTCACAAAACCTTCCCTCCCAGAGACACCATATACTAACAAATAGTCCCCATGAATTTCTTTAATAGGCCAAAACCACAACCTATTTTTACCCAAATAATTTACTATACAATAAGTATCATCAATTTTTTCCAACATGTAACTATTATCTCCTGAAGTACTTGAAATATTACTAATTTGATTTTCTTTATTCCGTATAAAACTAATTGTCGCATTGTTTGATGATGTTTCTACTTCTTTATAAAAAGATATATATTTCTTCTTTAGCACCTCTTCGATAGGATAATTTATTTGTGTAGGTAACAACTTTATGTAATCAATTTTGGTGGTTTTCTTTATTTCATTTTCATTAATTTCTTCTTTCTTTTCGAAGTAGTAAGTCAAACTAATACTATCTCTAAGGTTATATTTGTGGATATACCTTTCTATTCCTTTAATGAGAACATTATTAATCGTATCTATTTTTAAAGCAGTAGAATCAATAAATTCATTGAAACTATATGTTATCTCTTCTTTATCGGTGATTTCAATGACCATGCAACCAGGAATTGAAAATCTATTGTTATCAAGAACTAGAGCCCATTTCCCTTTCAAATTTTGAGAAAAGACCGTAAAACAGAGAAAAAGTAATGGTAATAACACAGTTTTTTTAGTCATAGTTATTGTTTGAATTTAATACATTCATCAATTCTATATTCGAGATTGCCTATAATTTCTTTTGGTTTATAATAATTTAATGGCATCATATTATGAAAAAAAGCCATCCCAATAGGCATATCAATTGTTTGATTAAAGTTAACTGTAAGCCCTTTTAATCTTAAAAAAACGAGAGCTGTAGACAAAAAATTAGCTCGTTCAAAATGCTCCCTAACTAAGTTTTCAGTTAAAATAAACAACTCTTTGTAATATCCTTTTACAGGTGAAATTACTAATTTGTCAAGACCTAAGGTTACAAATTCTTTAAGATACTTTTCTTCTCTTTCTATTCTCATATTGTCCTTTAAATATGCAATCTGGATATTAAAGAAGTTATTTAGAAGACTTACTCTACAATGAAGTTCAATAGATTCTCCTTTACTTTTATTTTCTTCAATAACTACTCTAATTGCGTACGAAGGTGCTACGCCAAAAGTTGCCTCAACAATAGGTAAGTCAATTTTTGTTCCTAATTCTTCACAAAATCCATTCACCCAAACGGATTCAAGTCTTTTCTTATCTACTATATTTCTGTTAATTAAATCTTGAATTTCTTTAATCCCTGTATGGCTTCTATAAAGTTCAGATTTGAACGGAATCCCAACTGGATAATAACTTTTTATAGAATTATGAACTACGGGATAATGATCCCGTAGTCCTTTAAAACTAATAGTAGATAGACTATTAAGATATAACATGTTTTTTTATTTAACACAATATTTAGCTCTTGTTGAAGGAATGTTTCCACCACAACCGCCTTCAGAAATTGTTGACCCAGCCTGTAATCCATTTAAATGTTGAATTAAAAACTGTTTTAGTTGATCTGTAACCACTCCATCTTGATAAACATTAGGATTACCATTTAACCACATAAATAAATCGCCTTTAGCCCTTTCCCAAGCTTTATTAAAAGTTTGGGACGCGTTCCTACTAGTATATTGATAAGGAATGTCAACACAAAGATAATTAAAGCTTGCGTTTATAGCTATAATCTGATTATTTACCTTACGAAGAGCCATAATCCATAAATTGCTAATATTAGCTTTTGAAGAAAACCCATCATTTTTGAAATTATAATCTCCACAAATAGATGTTAAACTTTGTGGTGAATCTGGTTCAACTATTAATACGTCTTTGTCGTCATCTTCAAGTGTATCTAATGTAATTGACATCATTTCGATCATTTCTTCTGAAGAGTTATTTTGATTTATTACATACAGTATTTGTAAACCAACTACCTCATTAACTTTTCCAGATTTTTCAGCATCCTGCAATTTCTTAGCAAACGATTCTTGGCCTCCAGCATTTTTAAAATTTAATAGTGGCGTTAAAAATGCTCTGTGTTGTTCCATCCAACCACGGTCCATAGAGCTCCATTGTGAATCTAGTACCTCCAATCTAAAGTCTACCAAGTTTAGTCCCACATAATCTATGGGTTCGCAAACGGTTCTGTTAGAAAAAGCACTAAGATTTGCATCATCACTATTATCAATACAATCAATGACCGTCACCACATTACCATCGATATCTGTGTGATGGGTTATGCTACAAGGAGAACCTATACCCCCTCCACCACCTGGATTGGGATTACCCGCAGGGGCAGACGATACTCCAATATTTATGGACACTGATGCCGTAGAATTATTGGCGGTAGTAAGGACCATCCCGGTATAGTCTAAGTTTGGATGTTGAAAGCTACTTTCAACACCACTAACATTTGTAGTTGCAGACACAGTGCTTGTCTCAGAATTACCATCTGAATCATCTGTGACGTTTGAGGTAAATGTGTACATAACATTAGAGCTTAAACTGGTACCACTAAATATTGAGGTTACTCCATTGTTGGTAAACGATTGATTTGGTTGCATGGTAGGGTATTCCCCTGGATCTGCACCCAATGACCCTGTTCCTGAACAACCATTTGATCCAAATTTGGCAGCACCTTTGTTTTTTAAGAAATCACCAAAATCATAATACGTATAATCTGCTTTAAAATACCTATAATCGATCTGCCCATCATTGGCCAATACATAATCAAAAGCTTTTTGGCTTACCGTGTATTTTATCATAATCGGTTCCTCAATGCTTCCATCGGTATTTTGATCAATCGATAGCATAAAGAGCTCATTAGGCAATGATCCTTCTACCGATACAGGGAAAGTATAATTAGTATGCTGTCCTTTGATAGAAAGGTGCTTTATCTTATCAAGATAAATAGAGATTCCATTATCCTTAATTTTATTGATACTATGTACACTTTTTGTTGGCATTTCACTCTTTAGACTTGACACGATATCAGGAATCTCTTCTTTGGAAACAAAACCTTTTTTATGAAAAATCGAGTTTTGGGGGGTGATCGTTTCGGTTACTTCTTCGGTTTCTTCCGGTAATAGCTCTTCTTCATGACATCCTGTAAAAAATAGTAAGAACATCATAGTGAAGATGGTCAATACGTGACTTTTAAAATAATGTTTCATAATGATTTGTGTGTGTTTTATGGTTAATGATTTATTTGTTACTCGATTACAATAATAATTGTTGCCAGTTTCATTTTTCGGAACTCAAGTTTTTGATACTGTTATTGTTATGTTAAAAAACTGTGTATTGTTGCTTCATTCTTCGGAGTACTCATCGAGGGCTGAGGCTCTCGAAGTCCGGCATGATTTATTCTCAGGGCACATTCAACGTACTCAATCACCCTTCAGCTCCGCTCAGCGTTCGTTATTCAACTAGGGTTGAGCGAAGTCGATGCCTCCACTATCCCAGTACCCACCCCCACTTCCCAAGTACCCCCGGGTACTTTATTTGTTAAAGCACCCGGTAGGGTTGTCAGTCTACCCACTTGTATAAGACTGCTAGGGTACTTCATTACCTTGAGGTTGGGGTAAGGTTGTCAGTTTGCCTACTGGCACAAGTAGGTCGTTGTACCAATTTTGTTGGGCATGGAACTTTTTTTGAAGATGTGAGTACCTGGTTTAAGCAGGAGTATCTTTTTCGGGGGAGTTTTTTGGGGTATTGATACTTTGGGTAAAGCGTGTTTTTAGAAGTTCATGAGCACTTTGGGCACCTTCCATCGGCATTTTGCGGGCAGCATCGGCAAGACTGTATACCGACAGAGCGACACGATATACCTCGCTACCGGCAATCATTTGGGTATCTTTCATTTGGCGCAGCAAACTTTCTAATTCCAAAATGATGGGGTCCAGTTGTTCAAAAAGTTTCAGGTCCTTTCGAGCTTCTTCAGCAGTAAGTACCGGGGGTATCCATTGGGGTTTACTTTCCAGGATATGAATACTATCCTCGGCAAAGATCTTATTGGCACTATTAATCTTGGGTAGGTTCTTGCGCTCACTAGGTGTAAGATTCTGTAAAAAGTTAAGAGACTTTTTTAAAGATGCAATACTCTGTTGTATCATGGCGATTTCATCATCGGTTAATACTTTACTAATTCTGTTGTTTTCGTTCATGGGTTATTATTTATTAATTATTGACTTGTTATTGTTTCTTAGAACTTCGTTACCCCACCCTTCGACTTCGCTCAGGGTTCGGAACGCAATCGAGGGCTGAGCGTAGTCGAAGTCCAAGCAATTGAAAACCAACTATATAATCCAGGGTTCGATATTACTGAGGACTGAGGTGCTATGCTGAGCTTGCCAAAGTGCTCTCAAAGCCCGACATATCCAGAGACCTCGGAGCCGATACCCGACACCCTTCTATTCATCTCAACAAATACAAATTGCGCGCTTTATAAATCACCTGTATAGCGTCCTCTTTACATATTCCTTTACCGTATAACTTCAAAATCCAGTAGTACACAATAACTTCATATAAACTGAAGTGCACCAGGTTGTACATAAATTGATCTAGTCTGTGCTGTAAACCAATAATGGTAACTACTACAAATTCTTCCTTTTTTGAATATCTATACTGCTGCATTGTTATGACATTTTGCAGTTACAAATCTATAAGATGGATTGGTAGAAAAACAAAGGAAGTATGCCCCGTTTTATAAAAACGAGGGTAACTTTTTATACAAAAGGGAGTGTAAGAAAAGGTGCTTAATTATATACTTCTTGTTATGTATTTAACGCGAGTTTAATATAAGAAAACCACCTGTTTTCTTGAATCAGGAATTTATGTTGAAATAACAGAAATCCGTTGTGCATTTTGATTCTTTTATTCAAAATCTGTCAATTGAGTGCTTCGACCGGAGGAAGAAGTTTACTTTGGCTGGCTAAGCAATACTATTGAGAATAAGTTTTGAATCCGAAAAACTATTCTCGATACCTGCCCGGTCGGTCGGCAATTTTTATTCATGTCATCTCGAGCGGAGTCGAGAGGTCATTATGAAAAATTACTCGAATTGACGCTTTTCTTTAATGTTTCTTTCATAATGCACAATGAGTAACAGAATCAATTTTCTTCTTCTAACTTCTTTATATAGTAAGAAGGATAAATTCCTGTCTTTTTATAGAATTTTTTTGCAAAATTTTCTGAAGAATTAAAGCCTATTTCTTGTGCAATCGCCTTGATTGTATACTTTCTAAAAACTACATCTGTCTGTAATCGACGAATTGCATATGCTACTCTTAAATCATTAATATATTGATTGATGCTTTTTTGTTTGTAAGCATTCACTACGATAGATAAATAACTGGTATTAGATTTAAACTTTTTCGCCAGGGTTTGGGCATTGATTTTTGAAGTAAGGTATTGTTCCTTTTCTTCAAATTGTTGCAAGCTAGTTATCAAATGCTGTAAGGTCTCGGGACTTATAGTAGATAAGGATTCTTTTTTCTTGTTGATAACGTTATCTACGGTTTGTTTTTCCTCGGCTTCTCTAGAAGAAGCCAACAACAGCAAAAAGCGTTTTTTGTATCGATGCTGTTTATAATAATAGTAACCCACCCCTGTAATACTTAGTAACAATAAAAACAGGATGATCATTGCCCATTGGGCAATGGTATCCTTTTCTTTTTTTAGGGTCACATTTGTAGTAGCTAGTTTCTCATTTTCATATTTGGTAACCGCATAGATCTCGCGGTTGCTTTGATTGATTGTGTTAAGGGTATGATAGGTTTTATCATATACTATTGCCTCTTCCCGTACATCATCTTTTAATTGGAATATAAAACCCAAGGCTTCTATAATCGAAGTAAGACTTTTAATCTCTAAGGCATTTTGATATGCTGCTTCGGCATAGTGTAGCGCCTTTGTTTTGTTTTCTATGAAGTAATATTTAGTTAGATAAATATTACTAGCAAACAAACCATCAATATCTTGTATACTATTTCTTATTTCACGTGCCTTAAGGTATAATTTTTCGGAAATCTGGTTGTCCTTATTTTGGAGCCATTGGACATAGCCAAGATTACCAATCACTCGAGCATACTCCACTTTATCACTGCGAACCACAGTATTTTCTTCTAATTCAGAAAGAATAAGTAAGGCTTCATTATATTCTGCGGTATCTGCAAGAATAAGAGCCTTTGTATTTTCAAACATCAAGACATTACCTATTTTTATTTTTTCAATTGACACACTGTCTTTAGCTAATTCTAAAGCAAGAGAATTATATTTAAACGCTTCGTCATATTTTTTTTGCTTCCGGTTGGCTACAGAAATTACATGATACAAGCCTGAAAGACTCATAATATTAGAAGTGTTTTCGACGTATTTAAGACCATCTATCGCTGTTGTTTTACTACCCGAATAATCTCCCAACATTTCTTGGATATTAGCCAATTGTAATAAACTTTTTCCTGCGCTAAGACTATCTTTAACCCTTTGGTCAATTTTGAAAGATTCATTGTAGTATCTAAAAGCTTCTGTTAAGTTGATATTTCTTTTATGATAAATACCTAATTTTAATAGTGCGTTTTTAATATATAGAGTATCTGCATTTTTAGCTGCAAAATCATACAATTTTTGGGCATATACAATTGCGCTATCATACTTTTTCTCTTTTCCTAACAACCATGTTTTTTGCATTAATCCTTTATAAATTAAAGAATCTTTTTGATAATAGATAGCACAATTTAAAAAGGAAGAAGCATATTCTGAGCGTCTTGATAATGGTAGAGAGTCTTTATTACTTAACGTGTAGTATTCAATAATACTATCTAACTCTTGTTGAGAAGGTATTTTAGCGGTACTAGTTTGACCAAATACCGGATTAATACTGAGATACCAAATAGTAACCCCTACAATGTAATATGGGGAAATGACGTGCCATAATTTCATTTCCCAAAATTAATAAAATTAAATCTGACCCATAAGTAAAAAAACTTTTAGGCCAGATTTAATAATAATTGATATTACTAATTAACAAATATTATCCTTCATCCTCGTCGGCAACATGACCATCTCCATTAGTTGCAACTTCTTCTGTAGATGGTTCTACTGCGTCGGCAATACTATCGGTGGTACAAGCTGTAAAACTTGTGGTCATACATAGGGCTATAAGTATATAAAATATTGTTTTCATGATCTTTACTTTTTTCGAATTTGACAAAGCGGTTACCGCCCGAAAAACTTTCAGGAATTTTTTGATACCAGTAACCATTACTGAAATGAGAGTACTCTTTGTTTTTTGGAAAGTAGAAATCCGATCGAGCAGTTTTAGGCTACTTTCCGATGGCCTTTAACTACTCTGTTACGGGTTTCCGTAAAAACTTGGCTGATACATTTGCTATGTTAGCAATATATAAACAGGAACTAGTTACTGTGTGAATTTATAACGACTTTGGAAGTTACCCCACATCCGATTCCAAAGATTCCAAAGATTCCGCAGAAAGCTTTAAGATTCCAATAATTCTATGAAGCTATGGGACGAAAAACCAGTATTACGTACATGAAGGAAATTCTCGAGAAGTACAAAAAAGAAAAGGGAGGGGAAATGAGTAGCTATCTCCTCGAGCCAACTAGAAAACAAATCAAAGAAGCCTGCCTATGGCTACTCGACAGGCGTAAAGAAAAATACGATGAACGTATTTTGGAACGTTTTTTTAAATTTAAAGAGGGAGAAAACAAAATGTATGCAATCGAACGTGTAAAGGGAGACAAGTTTAAACCGATTGTAAATTTTTTGACGGGGGAAACAAAATCAACGACACCAGCAAACCTTGAATTGATTAGTTGGCTTATCGACTTTAAGCCTCGACCACTATCAATTTATCTTGGGTCAATAAGTAAGGAAGAAGAAATTATTCAACGTTATGACCAGTCAAAAAGGCAATTGGCACACCTGAAAAAAGAAATGGGAATTACTGAAATCCCGGAAACCAAAGTAATCCAGGAAAATAATAAAAGTATTACGATAATTTCACAAATTAACCCTTCTTTAAAGATTACCACTATAGTATCTTTATGATTTTAAAAAAGTATATCTAGCAGAAGAAAAATAATTTAGGGGCTACAAATAAAACAATAGTAAAAACAAAAAATCAATATTATACTTTTTAATGAAATTGCTACCTACTTTTTATCACCATTTTACTTTGTTTATTTCTTTTAATTAAAACGGAATCTCTATAGACCTTTTTAATAAGCACATCGTCAATCTTACTCCCTTCTCTTATCTTATGAAATTTGTTATTTACCCTAATAAGAATGAGTTCTGAAGTACTTTTGGCTCCTCGCACATAACCATGGTAGCTTATTTTTGGCCATGGAATGATTGAAGGACTCATCTTATTGTTTCTTTTTTTCTTTATACTTTTATACGATTCCTTCTTTGTTTTTGTTGGGAGTTTTGTTGTGCGCCTGGCGATATATTTACCCAAAAAAGGATCTCTATTAATCTTTTTAAGCTCAAAAGTATCTTTTGAAAAGTTTATTCGCGGATTTATCGCTGCAACTGGTGATACAAATGCTACCTCATTTTGTGGGTTATCCCCAAAAAAATTAAAAATCTTATTGAATACAATTCCCCAAATGACGAGCATCAGAACGATTAATACACTATTAAGAACCTTCTTATTCACAAATTTTATCTTTAGCGTTTACTATTATTGAACTGTAAATTTTCTTCCTTCACTAACCGTACTTTCATTTCCAGCTTCGTCTTTGGCCTTAACTCGCCAATAGTAATCACCAACATCAGCAAAATCCAATTGTTGAGAATTATTATTTGTGGTTACTGTTTCTACAATAGATCCAAAACCCTCATCTGTAGCAATTTCTAAAATACTGGTAATAGGAGATTGCACTTCACCCGTATCTCCACTTATATTCCAGGTAAAAGTAACCGTGGTAGAAACATTGGCATCACTAGTTGGAGATGATAAAGTAGGTTGATTTGGTATTTGCGTATCCAAAAGAATTCTTCGGGTTGAAAAATTAGTCTCACTATTATCGTTAACAGCCTTCACTTTCCAGGTATAAATAGCATCTTCGCTCAGAATGGTCGCATTAAGTGTAAAGTTGGTATCGGTAACATCTGGTGTTTGAATTTCGGTAGCGGTATTACCTTGAATCGTTTTATCGACAACAACGGTATAGGATGTGGCTGCACGTACTCTATCCCAACTTACTATTAAAGCATCTTTATTGGTATAAAAATTATCTGATGGAGATGTTAAAAACACCTCTTGTATTGATAAATCATCTGAAGAAGTTAAAGTAAATGATGACGGAAAACTGTATGCCGTAACATATGCAAAATTCTCTCCGCGTATTCTCCAGTTATACGTCCCTGGATTGAGGCCGAAGGTAAAACTACTACCAGAGACCAAGGAGTCTAATACACTACGTTGATTCACTTCTTCTATCACCTGAATTCTATATTCATCTGCTCCTTCTAGTTCTTCCCAACGAAACTGAACAGAGTTTCCTTCAAGGGCAGTTTCATCTTTTGGTGATACAGTAGTAACTACATCATCTGTAATATCATCTTCTAACACATCATCACATGCAAATAATAGGAACAAACTACTTAAAACTAGTGATACGTTAATTACTCTTCTCATAATTCTGAAATATTATCTTTACTCTTAATTTATTCTTTCGGGTTTGATATTCTTTTTCCTTAACAAAGGAGACACTTACAATATTTGAAAACTTGAATTCCTTTTCAAAGGCATATACTACTTCTAATAAAGCATTAAAATCTCCCTCTAGTGTTAATTGATTGCTTATTATACTAAAACCGTTACTTTCGGCAAGGTGAATCTCATCTAGATTATAAACCAATACCTGATCGTATTGTGTAGCAAAATCGAGTATCTCTTGTTGGATTTCTTCGGGTTCTACACCTTGCTTACCAATGATTTTATCATAAAAACTAAGTTCTGCCTGCGTTTCACCAATATCAGTTGTTGAAGCGTTCACATAATTTAGTTTATCCTCAAGTTGCTTTACTTGGTTATATGCTTGTTTAGTAATTTTAAAAGATCGTTTGTTGGCTGCAAAGAACAATAGAACTCCCAGCACAACTAATCCTAGTAACTTTTGTTTATATGTTAGATTTGCAAACACTATTTAACCATTATTTTTAATGTAAACTCATTCTTTCTACTCCTATTCTTACTGAAATCAATAATCTCAATTTTGGACACCCACTTCTCTTTTTTTAATTCTTTTACCCATGAATTAACTTGCATACTAGAGTCTGAGTTACCTGTTATTGTTATCACCCCAGTATCGAAAAGGATCTTGTTAAAATTTTTGATCTTTTTTTGTGTTGGATTTACTTGTAAAGCATTGAGGCCAACATTACTGGGAATAGTATTCCCTATACGATACATATAAAACGAAAGAAAATTTTGATTTAAAATGCCCGATTCCTGTAAAATCTTGGTTTTATTTTCTTTCTCTTCTTCTAATTTTTTAACTTGATTGTAGGTGTCATTCAAATTATATAGCTGAGACTCATAGGTAACATATTTATTGTTGTAATAGTTCAACAATAAGTAACTCGTTAATAATGCTGCCAAAAAGAAAAGCACCATTCCTATAGCGACAGAATTAAAAGCCTTTTTTAATACATTTTCTTGTTTGTTCTGAGCCAAGAAACCCGTTTCATATTCAATGTCTTCTGAAGGGTATAAATACTGTAACAAGGTCCCAAATAACGGAAGCTGAATATTATCTACCTGTTCTTCTCCTATGTGATAAACTTCTTCATTTATTTCTTGTTTTTGAGCCGTAATCAAGTGATTCTCGTCAAAAGTAAGATTATAGTCATTTGAGAAAAATGATGATATATCCAATAATTGTTTCAGCATTACTCCGATATACGGACCAATACTATAATCGACCACGAGGTATTTGTTTTCTTTAAACATCTCGAAATAAGGTTCTATCACACCTTTTCTTGCGATCGATATAAACTTATTATCTTTTTGATGCAGTTCATAGATGTAAAAATCATCTACGGAAGCATTGAATAAAACTTCCTTTAAGTAATCTCCTTTTGCAGAAACACTTTTATTAATAATCCCTTTTCCATAATAGTGGATCAAAATGGGTACTGCAGCAGGAACCTTATCTTTTATGGCATCAAAATTTTCTGTAGAAAATGATGAGCCTATAGACAGATCACTAGATTTTTTATCAACCATAAGCACATTATACACTGGAGTATCTCCCAATACAATGCCTACGATAGCAAATCGAGTTTCCTGGAAAGGACGAAGACTTATATTTTTAATCTTTTCTAGCATTAATACACTACAGTCGGTTTAATAAACACGTGAAGTTTAGACTTATTTTTTCTTTTGGTTTTACTACTAAAAAACCATTTAATAACAGGAATTCGGGACAAAAGAGGAGTTCCCGTCCCCGAGTTTTCCCTTTCTAGTTCATCCAAACCGCCCAAAAGAATCATTTCACCATTTTTGACGCGCACCAAAGATTCAAATTGTTGTGTCGACTTACCTGGTGGGGCGTTCTCACCTGCTCTTCCTAAGAAAGAACTTTTTTCAACGACAATGGTTAAAGTTATCTGCTCATCTTTAGAAACAAAAGGTTTAATGTTTACACTTAGATTAGCGTCAGTTGCTTTCCACTGTCCCGATTGTAAAATATCATTCCCCAAACCACTATTAATAAGTCGGTTATTTTGTTCGAAATAATAATTTGTTTCTCCTATCGAAAGCTTCGCTTCATGACCACTTAGGGTAGAAATTTTGGGTGTAGATTGTAAACGAATTATGGAGTTATTTTCTAACGCTCTTAGATTGAGATAAAAGTCTTTTGCAACCTTACCCAATTTGAAAATTCCAAATCCATTAAACGCATCAATTAAGTTATTTACAGAATTAGCGTTTAGCGTTACATCAGAATCCGGAAATAGAACACCAGAAGTAATACGTTGCTGCTCTGGATCGATGCCTGCTTTAATTCCTGTTTGAATATCGTATCCTTTTTGATATTGTACAATGAGTACCTCTATCAAAATCATAGGAATTACTTTATCAATTTGTTTTACATACTCTTTTAGCTCTAATATTCTCGGTCTTGAGCCAGATACCATAAAACCATTTAGCTCTATAAACTCTTTTAGTTCAACATTTTCGATTAAGTCTGCTGGTAACGTCTCCAATACCGTTTCTATGGTTCTATTTTCTAATTGTATAAGCTCTGTACTTCTAAGGCCCTCGGCATTTTGGTTTCCTATAAGGTAAAAATCGTCTGTTTTTTTGTAGGTGCTGTTTTTCCCTTTAAAAACATGGTCCAGAAGCTCATCAAAAGTAATTCCATTAACGACCAAAGTAGTTGTAGCCCCTTCGGGTTTTTCATACATGAAATAATTTACATTAAGCTTTTCAGCTGCTTCTGTAATAAGTTCGGTAACATTGGCATCATAGGCTTCGATACTTAAAAACCCGTTTTCCTCGACAGTTATCTCAGCAGAAGATTCTGCCGGTTTGCCCTTTTTTCCCTTCTTTGTTGATCCTTTTCTTGTAGAGGTTTGCGAATCCTCATCTTTTTCCAAATAATAAAATCCATTTTCATCCTTGGTTACAAGCAAACGGTTGGATTTGGCCATCATTTCCATCACCTGGTCAAATGGTCGATTAAGGATATAGGCCGAAACGTTTTCATTTTTCACTCCCGGTCCCAAAATCACATTTTTACCAGAAACATCGGTTATTCGCTGGGCTACCCTAGATAATGAATCGTTTTTAAGTTTAACCGCAAGAAAATCATTGGTGCTGTTATACGTTACATCGATTTCTTTTCGAACTTTGGGTTTAGGGAGTTCTTTCTTTTCTTCTGTCTTTTTAAAAACAATAATCTTGTTGATGATCTCGATACTTAGATTATACTTTTTTATTACAAAAAGAAATACGTCTTTAACAGGAACATCAAAAAAACTACTCGCTACAATCTGATTAAGATCTTGATCTACACTTATGTTTAATTTATGCTCTATGGCAATTGATGTTAAAAAATCATATAAAGTAAGTCCCGAAACATCTATTTGAATGGTTTCATTAAGTTCGGGAGTTTCTTTGGCATATTCATTAATCTGACTTTCAATTTTTTGCATGTCCTGCTGGCCATACATCATCGACGTAAGACAAATTAATACTAAAAAATATACTAGGTTCTTCATAATTATGCGCTAATTAGCAACGAATAGATTTCTTCAAGCGATGTTTCACCTGCTTCAAGCAAACCGAAGGCTTTATCCGCTAAGCTTTGATATTTATAACTTATATTTTGTTCTATGTTTTTACTATTGTTCTTTATGGCATCTATAACATCATCGGTAATAGACACCATTTCATAAATTGCTCTTCTTCCTTTATATCCGGTATAATAGCACTCTGTACACCCAACAGGAGTAAAATGATGCTGTAGCGGTCTTGGCAACTTATAGTTTCTTGGTAATTCATTTTGGTTAAATGGAGCTTCTTTTTTACAATGCGGACATAGTTTTCTTACCAATCGTTGGGCAACAGATAAGTTCAGAGTTTCTGCGATGTAAAATGCTGGAACTCCCATATCCACAAGTCTAGATATGGTACCCAAAGCCGAATTGGTATGAATAGTAGACAACACCAAATGTCCGGTTAATGATGCCCTGATAGCCATCTTCGCGGTTTCAGCATCTCTAATTTCACCCAACATGATAATATCTGGATCCTGTCTCAAAAATGATCTTAGTGCTGAAGAAAAGGTTAATCCAATATCTTCTTTAAGTTGTACTTGATTTATACCATGTAATGTATATTCGATAGGGTCTTCAACGGTAACTATGTTTCTTTTTACACTGTTTAACAGTTTCAAAGTGGCATATAGCGTCGTTGTTTTTCCCGATCCTGTAGGCCCACTTATTAAAACAATTCCGTTACTCTTTTTAACAGCCTCAAGATAGATTTCTTGTTCTTCGGCTTCCAATCCCAGATCCTCTAAGCTTATGTTGGATGCATCTTTTCCCAATAGACGCATTACCACTTTTTCTCCATGTAACGTAGGCAATATAGACACCCTAATGTCAAAATCTTTATAATTGATTCTACCATCTTGCGGAAGTCTCTTTTCGGTGATATCCAGATTGGATTCGATTTTAATCTTGTTTACCAGTTCCAGGTAATTCTCTTTCGGAACTTTATATTTTTCTACCAACACCCCATCGATGCGCAATCTTGCCCTGGCTTCGTCTTCATATACTTCAAAATGAATATCACTACTACCAATAGATTTTGCTTCAAAAATCAGGTTATCCAAAAAGCTGTTTTCTACAGAAGATAAACTTTGCGAAGTGGTATTTTGATTCCCTTGATTTTTTCTATAGTAAACAAACAGGGCTTTGTTGAGGCGCTCTGACGAAATTTCTTCGAATGCCAAAGTTGTACCCAGATATAGTTCTAATTCGTCCTTGATTTCTGGAGATACTTTGGTCTCATCAACATAAAGTTCCAATACTCCTTCTATATTATTTTTTGGAATAATACCATAATGATGCGCCAAGTCGGCATTGATGAGTTGCTGTAGCTCTACAGATATTTGTATGTCGGTATTAGTACTCAAATTATAAAGTCGTAAAAAAGATTATTGGTAAGAAATAAATTAGGGATCATAATTAATATGATGTATAGCGACAGGTATCCAGCCAAAGGAATAGTTTTGTTGGTACTCTGTTTTTGAAAAAGAACATACAATAACAAGGAAACAATCATTCCTGAGATAAAGAACAGCATGAAGTTCCTAAATGAAAACATAGGGGTTACGGCAATCAAAAATACCAGGTCTCCAATTCCAATATAATCTTTAAATGGATTTTGCAGTTTTGAAGTTTTAAACGAAAAATATGCGGTGATTGCCGCAAAATTTATTGCGATAAACCCAATCGATTTTAATACTTCATATAGTTCAAATCTTTCTATATTTATATAAATAGCTACGACAAATACCAAAATAGGTAGGGCTATATGGATATGTCGATACTTTATATCTTGATATAGCATCAAGCCAAAAGAGACAAATAGGATGGAAAGTAAAAAATACAACATTAGTCCTTTACCGTTTCTTTTAATAGTTTATTTTGATCTATCTCCCAGGTATTGAAGCTTCCATCTCCATCAAAATCAGATAAAGAAACTGCTCTAGCCTTAAATGAATTTGTAGACGCTTCAATGATTTCAATTTTATAAACGGCTTGTCCTCCTTCGCTTATCGATAACGCAGGTTCGAAACCTAATTCGGTAAAATCGGTGGTATACTTTGAATGTCTATAAAAATAACTTTTCTGAAGACCATATAAGTGATTTAACATACTTTGAGCCTCTATAGCCTTTGCCTGAGAAACTACCGATGTTTGATTTGGTAATACCAGTAGGATTAGGATCCCGATGATACATAATACAATTACCAATTCAGACATCGAATATGCCTTTAGATGCATTTTTTTATTATCGTCTTTTATCATTTTCATGTTCCTTTTTTTAAGAAGGTTGAATTATTTTACTTAAATCAAACATTGGTGAATACATGGCTATCAATACTGTACCTACTACCAAACCAATGATTACAATGATTAGAGGTTCCATAATAACACCTATCATTTTAGTTTGGTGTTGTACCTCTTCATCATATTGTTTGGCTAACCTTTCGAACATATCGTCTAGTTTATTCACCTGCTCTGCAACACTTACCAGTGACACCAATTTAAAATCATAAATCGTATGTTTTGCTAACGCCTTTGAAAACAATGCACCTTTGGTTACTTCCTTTTTTATTGCATCCAAACTAGTTTCTAGCGGATAAAAAGATATCATTCGCTGCACTAAATCCAATGAAGTGACCAAGGGCGTTTTTGCCGATAACAAGAGGCTCAAAGATTGGCAAAAACGTGTAATGTATATTTTCTTGACCAGTTTACCAAAAAATGGAATCCTGACCACAATTTGAGAAACTATTCGTCTATAAAATGTATGGTTCTTAAAGTAAAAATGAAAACCAATCACAAAAAGTAATACTCCCAAAAACACCAAACTTATGATAGAAAAGTGTTCTGATACATAAATGATTTTTTTGGTAAGGTTAGGTAAATCTTTTCCAAATTGTTTGAATACTGTAGCAAACATGGGTACTACATATTTCATCATGAAATAAAGGACTCCAAAAGTTAATAACAATACAAATGACGGATATGTAAAAACAGATAACAGCTGTCTCTTCATTTTTACTTTTCGATCAAAATATTGATTGAGCTCTAATAGAACCTCATCTAGCTTTCTAGTTTCTTCTCCAATTTTTACACTGAAATACTCGTATGGTGAAAACTTTCCAGAATCCCTTAAGGCTTCAAATAATGCTTTTCCCTGAACGACCTCTTTTGTAATAGTTTCTATGAGGTCTCTATGTTTTGCTTTTCGTTGCTGATCTTTTAATATCTCAAGTGCTTTTCTGAAATCTACACCAGAACTTAATAGGACGGATAGTTCTTTATAGAACTCCATTTTATCCTTATCAGAAAACTTGTTCCCAAAACTTACCTCCTTAGAAAAAAAGCTTTCGTTTTTTTTCTCGGTTTTGGAAACGTTCTTTGACTTGTATGTAGAAATATTAATGCTCATTCAACAAATAATCATTCATTCGTTTTGCGATAGAAACTTCTTTTGATTCAAATATTTCAAAATTGGCTCCTAAAATCTCTGTTTTTAACCTTATAAGCTGATACTTTTCGTCGATTTTATCACTCTGTTTAAAATCAACACTTAATGTTTTTATATTAAAAGTATCTATAGATGTCTCTTTTCTTATGATCCTTTCTTTTTGAAAAAAGTAGTGTACTTCTTTATTAAAATTATCAAACACAACATGCTCATCATCTACAACTTTCAATTCTTTACTAAGCTGTATGTCTTTAGACAAAAGTCTTTGAAACATATTATACTCCATTAACTCATCTTGCTGTTTTGAATACTCAACAACTTGTCTTGATAGGTTATCATAAATAAAATACACCATGGTTACCACCAGCGATGATATCACCATCCCAATAACCAGTTCTAGCATCGTAAATGCTGGTATACGTATATTTTTTCTTCTACCTAACAATGTATTGATGTGTTTCTTTTTTTGAGTTTACCTTGATCGTAAACACTACTTTATATCCAATGTTATTTTCTAATTCTTCTACTTTTTTATCTACCAAAAAGGATCCAAAGTCATAATCTTCGTCTTCAAATACCTTTTCGGTTCTAGTTTCCCAAAGCAATTCTTTTACTTTTTGCCTTGCTTGATAATGTGCCATGCTATTATCAGTATCTAATACCCGAGCATAAATTATAAGCGCCATCGACAAACAAACTGCAATAATAGTCATTGCAATTACCGACTCGATTACCGATCCGGCTTTGACTTTATATTTGTTTGATAATTGCATAGGGTCTGAAATATTCACTTTTACTTTTAAATAAGGGTATCCTTACAAATTCTATCGGGAGCCCTTTTCTATCTATCGTGCCATTCAAAATGTAATTATCATAGGCTGATGCTTCGGTTTTGAGATAAAAATTACTCGTATACACTGTTCCCGTAACATTTCCTTTAAGCTGTAACTTACCGCTGCAATAAATATCCCCGATGACCTCGGCATCTTCCTCAATAGTAACTATTTTATCTAACCCTCTATTTTCATCCTCGACTACAATCCCTCCAAGCACTTTACTATTTTTTGCAATATTGATTTCTCTTTTGTCAACATTACCCTTATTCATTAGAATTCCTGATGGATAGCGCAATACAACATTTTCTTCTAGGCTTACAATTCTTTCGGCCAATACTTGCACAGTACCTGTAAAACCCGATTCGAATGCTACTTTAGGCGCCTCTATCAAAACATTTTCCAAAACGTTGCTTTTCTTTATATAAATAGAGTCTTTTGATTTAATAACAATATTGCCAGTCAGCACTTTGTTCTCCAGAACAATAGTATCGGTTTCTACAACCAGTGTTTGTTTATCAAAAGCATTATACAAACGTGTATGATCTTTGACTTCGTTTAATCTTGTGGTACGCACATCCCCATAGCCAAAATCCAGGTAATCTATTTTAGGAAGACTTGTTTTGGAAACACGTTTTGACCCTTGTAAATATTTGGTGTCTCTATACGCATTGGAGGTAATATATCCAGCTTTTATACCTGATTTGGGCAAAGCCGCATTACCAATGATTTTTGCTTTTTCGACCATAAATAATGGTTTTGAAGCATCTGAAAGGTATAATGCCAAATTATCGTCCTTTTGCCATTGCCCAATAAGTGCTGTTCTTTTTACAGAATCTTTCTTAAAAACCGATGTGGTATGTAATACTTTGTAAAAACCCCATGGTTTTATCACTCCTAACGAAGTTATACCATTTTCAAAAAGATCAATGGTAATTTCTTTTTCCTCGATATCATCGACTTTTCCCAGGAAAAACTCTTGCGCAGATTCATTATTTACCAATAATTCTGCATGGGTATCCAACATAGTAGTATATACCCTAGAATACCCACTCATTAATAGCAGTGAATAACAGAATATACCTACCACAATACAAATTAGTATCGCATATGCTATGGATCCCGCTTTTATCATGTAGTATTATTCTTTTTCTTTTTACCGAAAAGCCTTTGAAAGAAATTAGGTTCTTTCTTTTCGGTTACTTTTTTCTTTTTTCCTTGTACCTTTTTCTTTTTGGTATTGGTCTGTTTTTTATTTTTCTTTTGAGAAACTCTTGTTGTTTTCTTATTTACATTTTTTGAAGCTGGATTCTCTTCTTTTTTTGAAACGAATCTTTTGAAGAAATTCCGTTTCTCTTTTTGGTTAGTAGAATCTTTTGCTTTCTTTTTGAAAAGTTTGCGAAAAAAACCTGGATTAAGGCTGTCTTTTTCTTCAACTACTTTTACTTCTCCTTTGTGATATCGTATCGTATCCCCTTGTTGAGGAAAGATCCATCTTCCCGATCGTTTGCCTGAAGCATATCTTCCAACAGAAACTATGTTTCCTGTGCTATCCAAAGAAACACTTCTACCTGCCAGTCTACCATTTTTATATTTCATTGCAGAAGCCAGCTGACCATTTTCGTACCAGGTTTTCCAAAGTCCTGTTTTTTTACCTTTATTAAAATTCCCTTTTTGAGCCAGCTGATTGGAATGATAAAACTTGGTATATGTACCATCGAGAAGTTCCCCGGCATAGTCGCTTTGCGTCGCTTGTACGTTACGTGATTTGTACCAATAATACTTTACATTAGATTTTGCCTTGGGAGTATGTTCTGTAATCTGAAATGTTTCTTTAAACTCTCGATTACTGATGTTTTTTTTGTTAAATGGCTCAATTGCCGTTTTACAGCTAGCAAAAACTAATAGGATCACTCCTATGTAACTTAATTTTTGCATGCCCTTTCTATACCTTCCGACCATATCGGTTGCTCGTTACTATTTATTACTTCTATAAAAAACTATGGTTTTTAACATGAGATTTAATACGTAACCTTATGCTAATTTTTAAGTAATTCCCTTTCAATTTCTTAAAAAAACAAGCCGCAAATATATCTTTTTTTATGTTGTTAAATTGTTAATATTTAACTTTTAATTAAGACATTGTCAACTTATTAAAAACCTTTTTTTATTCTTATTTGGTGCAAGAATACAAAACCCCAGTTTCATTTTTTGATACTGGGATTTTTTTCTTTTTATTTTTTTATTCTTATTTGTTTGTAAAAGCTACAGGTTAGGGTAGCTGTAGTGATTACTTGTATTATACATGAAACCCATGAACATATTGTAAGCGACCTCTCTAGTCACAGACTATTCGTAACAGAATCTGAATTTACCACAAAATTAATATTGATACAAATTGCTTCTATAATATCTAAAATAAAACACGAGTTATATGAAAATGTAAAAATCAAAATAGACTGATCACTTTTAGTTATTAACTTAATAGCTCCCTTAGAAACTGAAAACAAATCATTAATAAGCTGAAAATCCACATCGTTAAACCACTTACATCCATTAACATAATCAATTGAAAACTTTTTTTTCTTAAATAAAGAAAGTAATCCATTCTTTAATCTAAACTCACCTCTAGCATTATTAGATAAGTCAAAAAGAACTTTTATCGATTCTTTTTTGTTGTGTGCAGATGCTGTAAAACTTCTTATTTGTTGAATCCTAAATTCGACCGGTTGATTACTAATATCATAACTTAACTTATATATAGTCTTATCTCCCCCTAAAAAATTTATTTTTTTAACGGTAATAATCGACTCTTTGTTCCGAGCAAAAGAATAAAAACCTTCAATTACATCCATAAAACACGATATGCATTATTGACCCCCCGATTTTTCCAATTCCTCTCTAGAATTAAATTCATTTGGGATTAATTTTATATACTCTTTTTCCTTATCCATTAATTGTCTTTTTATAGCAGGTGCATAAAATCTTTCAAAATAATCTCGGGCAGCTTGTCTGTATTTTTCAGGGTTTTTACTATAATCTTCAATAAATTCACTCCAGGTTGCCACATCTTTACCTTGATTTGATCTGTTTGTTGTATGAGGATTAGTATCAAAAGCTCCTGTAGGCCATTTTAAATCATTTTTTACTGGTGGTGATGAGACATCTCCTCCATTTGCAAACGCTGCTCCGTTATTTCTAAACTCCTCAAAATGCTCACTTGGATAATCATTTTCTTTCATGAACACAAACCATTGAGCCCATCTCTTTGCATTTGCTTCTCGTTTTATCTCGTTCAAATCAATGGTTCCTAACTCTTCAATTTCAATGATTGGATCTCCATGTTCAGTCTCACCAGCATAAACTGCTTTTTCAAAAACCATAATGCCCTTTTGCAACTTCTCATCTCTAAACATAACTATTGCAGCAGTATTCTTCCTTAAAAATTCATAATCGTAAGTATCCCTTAACTTATTATATATATAAAGAGATGGATTTTGATTGTCATCTACAAATCCATTGCTCATTCCATAGTCAGCAATTCTTGCTACTTCAATATAATCACCTATTTCGAAGGCACACTTCATCTTATCAGCTTGCATATTACTAAAAACAATGTACCTTTCCTCTAAACCTTCTAATTCAATAGCGTTTACTGTTTTATTTCCGCTAAAACTGAATGGTGAATAATGTGGATATTTCTTTGTTAATGGATCCACTGCAAAAAATCGACCTAATCTAGGATCATGCATTCTGAATTTAAAATTCACAGAATTCCCCTCACCTTTGATCTCATCATCTTTTTCCTGTCCCTGGAACCCATAACGATAGGATTTGCTATCCTTATGACGATTAGGTTGTAACATACCAAAAGCATAATAATTGTTATAACTCTCTACTTTGGCTGTTAAATTCCCTGTAGCTGGATCTAAATTTTTACGATCTCCAACCACAACTCTTACATTGTTTATATGGTCTTTGATCTCATAATACTTATTACCCAAATCACGATACACCAATCCATCGGCTATTTCATCTTGTTCGGTCAATATAGTATACGCTTGATACGGTTGATATCCAGTGGCGCCTCCACTAGCAATTGGCAGGTTGTTTAAACCAATACTGGTTTGGGTATCCAAATTCCACTCTTGCCCTGTATTGGCATCCCTTGCAAATTGGTATAGTTTCTCATCTTTATTGATACGTAGATCCCCAAGTGTATTTGCCACAACTTGATTGTCTGAAACTCGCTTTACTACAGTAGCGTCTGCATTGGTCGTAATATCCTGCGTATACTGGGTATAATAGATATCATCGCCTGTATTTATCAAAGAACCTTTACCAATGTTACCGTTGGTTACTGTTATAGCTGATACACTTTCTACAATTGGTAATTTGGTATCTGCATCCAGTTTCCAGGTACGTATCTCTGCATCTGTAGAAGCCGTCCATTGTGCTGGTAATGAGGTATTGTGATATACACTTATTGCACTACCATCTATTGCAATTTGCAACTCCCCATTACCATCTTTATCAAAACTACTAAAGTACTCGGGTAACAAGGTACCATCGAACATTATATTACCAAAACTATCAATAGTAAAACGCACCAAATTCGTTCCCGGAGGCGAGGTAACATTGCCATCGGCATCTACTGTACCTTCGGTATGCATTGTAGCGTAAAGATATGCCATTTTATTTTGCTCATCCTGAATTACGGCCATATGTCGACCATAATTACTATAGGAGAAGTTTTGATGATTTGTTATTTGTGGACCAAAACCATAATCACTTACCGTTGCACAATGTAATCCTGCAGCAATATCTCTATAGAATACCAAATATTCACTAGGATATGTAGGATTTTTAACCACAACTGCCTTTGCCTGTGGGTCTATTGGCGTTCCTGCATCCGTATTAATAGTATCCAATCCTGGTACTAGATCACCGTTTTTATCATAAATTAATAATACTGATCTATCTGGAGTATCGTTAAAATAATTCGTAGCCACTGCCCCATAACTTATCATTTCTCCTTGAGCATCTTCAATTAGGAATACATTGTTATCGGTTATAATTGGTGTTAATACCTCATTCTCTTGCTGTAACCCTTGATATTGCAACGCGTTAAAAGCTCTATCTGCTTTTGCTTTAGCAAATTTGGTTCCTTCTATTTGTAGTGGATTACCATCAGCATCTGTAATTTCTTTACTATCATTTTGTACCAGGAATACATTATTCATGGCGCTAGTAATGTTACGCATAAATTGTACCGCTACTTCTTCATAATTTTGCCGTGAATCGAATGCGTAGGTGTTGGTATAAATGATTTCTGCAAAGACATCCTGCCCTATACGATCACTACCATAAATAGGACGCTCTGATATGCTAAAGGTCGCTATGAAGGTATTGTCATTAGGATCATCTGGATTAACTTTGACGTCTTCACGCTTATAGATTCCCATTACATTACCAGACGCATCACAGGTGTAATACGTACTTTCTACCGCGGCTGGATTATGAATCTGAGGCCCTTCACCTACATCATTATACGGCATACGGTTTACTTGTTTCAAGGCACGCATTCCCATACCATCATAAGTAAATGACATATGTACCTTTTGGGTATCTGGGTTGTTAGTATTATCAGGAATAATTTCTGATACTTTACCAGCAGCTGTCCAAACATAGGTTAACCCCTCGCTATTATCACGGATCAGTTGTCCTATCTCATCATATTCATAATTTCCGATATTTTGATCTGGTAAATCGTTAATCTCTGGACTAATTTGCCCTACAGCATCATCTACATAAGTAAGGCGATTTGATAAGTTAGGATCGTCAAGATCATAATGATAGGTAAGATCATCCATCAACAATCCATCTTCTTTATGGCGTTGCAGGCGCTGTAGGTTACCATTTTTATCATACTCATATGAGGTCATGAATGCATTAGCATTTCCACCTATTGCTGCATACGTTTGATTGGTATCGCTATACAACTTGGTCGTTGCTTCTTTGATTCGGTTTAACTGATCATAGCGATACGCATTACCTGTTAGGTAACTTGATCTGTTTTTCTCCTTAGCCTCCTCAGCGATTTGAGAAGTCCAAGTACTTATGTTACCATTGTATAGATTCTGTTGCACACCGTTCACAGCATTCTCCAAGTTAAATGGATTGGCAGCGGTAAGTCCAGAATTCAATACCCCATCACGAGTAAAGTCACCTTGATAATAGCCCAGTGCCATACCAAACTCGTCTTTTGCATGTTTTGTTCCAGCATCACCACGCTTATTGTTTCCATCGGGGTTATACGCATTTTGAGCCAAATCAGGAGTGTTAATCCCCTTTAACCAACCATGGATGGTATAGGTGAAATCTAATCCTTGTACTTTATCTTCACCTAATTCTGTTCTAGCTAGTGGGCCATGCAGATAGTAATCGTAGCGTGCATCTTCATCCCATAGATATCCGTCTTTGGATGTTTTTACCGAAATAATTCGGTTATCTTCATCATACGCATATTTGTGGCGATACTCATCTACTCTTCCTTTGTTAAAATGCACTTCATTAACATTACCTGAAACCAAATCATAAGTATACGCAACGGTTGTTCTACCAATACCAGGTAATTCCTGTACACACCATTCTACATTACCATGCGGATCGTAGCTATAATATGTCTTAGTAACTTTGCCGTTTTTATCTTTATTATTGATAAAACTCACATTGTTTCTTAAGAAACGTTGCTGTTGATCTTGATACGTAATTTCTTCTATTCGATCATTATAGGTTGTTTGTATGTACTCAACCTTATCTTCTACTGGAAGCGTTATAGCAACTTGGGGATTTGCCTGATTGTTGATCAAGAAATCTGTAGGGAATACTTTACCATTAAGCTTGGCTTCACCTCCTTCACGTACTCTACCTAATTCGTCATATACCACATATGAGAATACACCTTCTCGCACTTGTCTTTCGTTTTGAGAATACCATAACTGTCCTATATCATTGTATACAAATTGTGAACTTCCTCCATCAGGCGTATTTTGGCTTGCCAGCTGGGAAATACTATTGTAATCGTATCCCGTGACATAGGTATGCGCTGTAGCAATTCTATCATTGACCGTTTGTACGCCTTCTGGTGGTACCGTTCTTACCAAATTACCCGATCTATCATAATAATATAATGTAAAATGGTAGGTATCACTTGCTCCTTGAGTATAGTCTAAAACAACCGCATCATCCAGGCCTCCCGCATTGTAAAGTACTTCATTTACACTAGCTTCAAGTTGATCTTTCTTCTCGATAACACAACGTTCTACTTTTGCAGCAATAGCCTGTCTGAAACTTGTAGCAGGAATAGGCGGTATCGTTCTTGTACTATCAGGTTCTTCTTCGTTACGTTCTCTAAGGCTTGGAGTTTCCCAACTTAAACATATATTGTATTTACGTACTACTGGTGGCTGAGTTATTGCTGTAACACTACTTTCTGCGGTACAACCATTAGCATCGGTAACAACAACTTTATAATTTCCTGGAACAATACCAGGATATGAAGAGATTTCACCTTCTTGAATAACTTCTTGAAATACTAATGCTTCTACTTGTTCGACCACGGTATTTCCATCGGCGTCAAAGATTTCTTCTTCGGTTACCAAATACCAGGCAAAGGTATAAGGCGCCATTCCCGATGTGTATCCCTCTGCAGTACTTCCTGGAGTTCCAGAACCTGCACTAGCATCACAACTGGTCTGAATATCTTCAATAATTGGTGAGTCTAAAGGCGTTGGGTCACTTAATGTTACAAAAGTAGGCTCTGGTATAGCACACATGGATTCATCTACTATCGTAATTCTATATGTTCCTGCTACTAGTTCTGTAGCTCTATATCCTTCTGAAACTACTTCACCCGTAGACACTAATACCCATTCGTATGTTACATTACCATAACTACCATACACAACTACCTCAGCACTTCCAGATGCCTCTCCGTTACATGTTGGATCATTTACAATGGTATCCACAGAAAATTGTGATGCTGTCGTTACACTGAAATCTAAAGAAGTCTTGCAAAGTTCAGGCGAGCCACTATAAGAAGTAATATTATTTGGCACAATCTCTACGCGATAATTTCCTTCGCCTAGTTCTTCTAAGGTAAACGAACCTGAAGTGGTAAACTCTTGTACATCTCCTGTAAATGTTACGCTATTTCCTTCTCCAAAGAATACTGTATAATCGTTAGCCACCTCATACACAGTACACTGATTAACATTATCGCTAATACTAATAGGTACATCTACGGTCTCATTGGCAAAACAAAGACTTAAATCGGTACCATCCCCTATTTCAGCTTGAAGTTGTAAATTATTTGGACTAAATGGTCTTGTAAAAACACAACCATTGGCAGCGGTAATCTCAAGAACATAAGAATCTCTCGATACCACATTGGATAACACCCGAGTCTGCGTATCTGCAAAAGTTCCTGTAAAGGTTAGTATATCCGTATTGGCACCGCCTGTGGTATGATATACACGTGCATTATATACTGTTCCTGTAAGAGCAGAGTGTACATCTATTGTACTAAAGGACATCTCTACATCACCGCCAGTCGCAGCACAAGGTAATAAAGAAACACAAAAATCTCTAAGAGGAGTAGGTACTCTATTTACAGTAATGGTCCTTTCAAATTGACATCCATATCTGTCTTTTAAGGTGATCCCAAAATCGCCTTCAGGAAGATTCTCAATCGTCAATACTTCCCCACTTGCCAATTGCTGACCAATAGTTACTACACTAGGATTAGTAGCGCTAACAATTTCAAAAGGTTCTTGTTCAAGATACCCAGTTCCTTGTTCACCTGTAATAGTCATTGTAACTTTACCATCCGCTTGTCCTTCACAACTCACTCCTTCTACTAATTGTAAATCAAGATTCGCTCCTGGATACACTTCTACATCAATGGTAGCAGTCCCGCTACAATTAGGCGCTGGATTGGTTACAGATTGTACTGTTACTTGTAAGGTAGTTGAGTTTAATGGTCTAAATGTAAATCTATTTCCATTGGTTGCGATTGGTTGCACATTCCATGTATACGTGTATGCACCTCCTGCCTGGTTGCCAACAAGTTCTACCTCTACTACAACATTTTCCCCTTCACAAACGGGACCTGTTGTTATTGGATTAATGCTTAATCCTGGAAATGGTGTATTCGTTACTTCAACAGTATCACTAGCTGTAGTAACTTCCAAATCACAAACCTGACTATCAGTAATACACGTAGCCTGTCCGTTTTGCAATGTTTCTACTTTGTATTCAAAAGCTGTTCCTGATAGATTGGTTAAACGTGTATTGATCTTAAAGGTCTGATTTCTATTGGTGTCAATATCGGCAAGGCTCCAAGTTACTTTGTCACCCGTTGTTGTATCGGGTGCCGGAAATCCATCCACCGCATTAGCGTAAGACACTCCAGCAGGCAATGTTAATACCAATTGTTGTTGTGCAATAGGATCTATACTTGAATTTGCTACAGTTAAAGTTACCTCATTAAGCTCGTTACATACCAAGAAGTTATCTGCCGCAAGGGTAACGTCCATATTTGGTATTGTTAATCCTTTAAGTGGAATAAAACGATCAAACTGAAGACTAATGTTTTCTGAACAGTTTGTCGTTCCTGCCAAGAAGAATTTAACTGGTGTTCCCGGATTGTAATTACAATCGGAAGTTAGATTTACTCTGAATGTAATTTCATTTTTTCCCGGTAATCGAATACCCGGGATAGTACTTTCATCTGCATTGGCTAAGTCTCCTGAAGCTACCAATAATGAAGTCACCAGGTCTGAAGCACCAATAACTAAATCCTGTACTGCCGAAACATTTTGTTGTATAAATGTCGCTGGAACTGTAGCTGAAGTACCATTAAAAGTATATGTAATATTGTTTACATCTGATGGAGATACCCCGACTGGTAAGTCTACGGTGATATTCGTATCGTATACATTAGCGAACTTAGAACTCACCACTTTGATATCGAAAAATGTATCCTCACAAAGATCTACTTCATTTCCTAAACGGTTTACTTCCCAGTCTATATCACCGGTTTTATAACGTAGTGTCACTAAGTCTTGTTTGTACTCGAATTGACAGGTAAGCACTCCATCATTCAAAATTGAATTGACTGCAGTTCGTTCGGCTTCGGTATCATAAGCTTCACCAGATAATGGCCAGGAATCGCAATACCAACCCGCAATCAGATCTACATCTTGCTCAACATCATTTTCACAAACCCGATATTCTGAAATAGGATAAACGGTTACACAAGTCTGAGCTGCTACCTGGGAATTTTTAATTCTAACCAACATATTCTGTGGTTTACCAGACCGTGGGTTTATTGGGCCGTAGAAAACTATATCTTCTGAAGCAATAATACTTCCATCTTCGTTTCTAGCTCCTACCAGAATTGTACTTTCATCACCAGGTTTTAATTCGAGCGCTATCCAAACGTTTGAAATTGTTGTATTAAATGTGCTGGTCGCTTCATTACAATACTGTATAGGCCAGTCTGTAGTCCGTTCAAAACCTTCCTGTACCTGGTTTGGATCAATTCTGTATGGAATGTTATATCTCTCTCGTATAGTACGTGATACACCATTACCACGATCAACAGCATAATTAATGACTTCCGTTTCATTTCTTACAAAATCAATATAAAATAAATTAGAGGTAAAATTCTTTCTATTATCATAAGGTGGAACTACATAATCTGCTTCGCATATCAGTTCTATTTCGGCGTACAATTTTATAGCATCCAATTGCTTATTCCCACCAGGTAAGAAGACATCACCAAAGTTTATAGTATTTTGATTAGACGTTTGTGAATAACTTGCAGGATAATCATTATTACTATAAATATTACCTAAATTATAATAAACAGGGCTTGTAGTAACTGTTGGTTGGCTTGCTAACTGGTATCCTTCAGGTAAAGTAAACTCAAAGTTTTCCAACAGTATGGGCCTATATTCATTAACAAAATCATCTCCAGCAGTCGCTGAAAAGTAGTTAAACAACCCTAATCTAAATGGTAAATCACAAGTAAAACTTAGGTTAGTTGTCAAAAAATATTGTAAATCTGGCACATAAAGCTCAAAATTAGTTCCTTTGGATCTTCCACAAGTAGCTTCGGAACCTGTGGTTGTTTTTCCCAAGAATTTCCCTCTGAATACGGCTAAATCATGTACTTCTCTTCTAGACAGTTTAACATCTTGTATATTTTGAAATTGCATCTCTAAATCTTTGACTTCTAGTGCAATATTGGACCCGGAAACTGGAGCTATAGGTACCGTATAACGATATGTAATTCTGTGATTAGTATCAATATTAATTGTTGGATTGGTTAAAACATAATCTGCCCCCCCAACCGATAAAGTTCCGTTACTGGCATGTTTCAACTGCTCAACATCTCTATCATCCGGTAAATTAAAAGCCATTTCAAACGATATTTCATTATAAGCTTCCGATCCATCAGTATTCAAAATTCCTGTTGCACTGACAAGAACTTTATCGTTAGGATAAGCCGCATCCAATTCAATATCTGGAGTGTTCGCATTAACCTTAGGAATTGAGTTTAATTGAGATTTTGTATAATATTCTTGACCATTATAACCATCTACATAACCAAATGTATTTCGATCAACATTAAAAGTATTCGTTTCAAAATCGCAGGTATCTCCGCCGCCGCCTGGGCCACCTGGACCACCGGGGTCTGTAGTACATTTTTCAAAAGCCGTAAATATGGATTTCGAAATATCTACTAATTCTAAAAGCTCTAAACTGTTGTAATCATTACACACATCGTAATACATTTTCCAGTTTACATCTTCTATAGTTTCGACCAAGCTATCACTACATTCTACTAAAACTCCAATATTATAATATCCTTTTTTATTACCACCTCTAACTTCATATGTATTTGCTCCAATTAAGTTAGCCGTCAGAGTGGTCGTCTGTGAAGTATCTGTATCAAACCATTCGGCACTCTCGACTACGTAACCTTCAGGAAGTGTAAACCTGGAAAAATAATTACTCGTTCCATTTAAAATATTAATATTATCGTCAAGAATACCATAATATAACACATTAAATTTAAGCACTGCTCTTTGATCTGTGACCATTTCTGCCGGAATTTCCATTGAAGATGGACCTTCAAAAGTATTTACAAAAAAAGTTTTTGTAGCAGTGTATGTATTTAAATCACAGGTGTTGGATCTATATGCTAAACGGTTAGTCGAAATGAAATGAGTATTGGTATTAGTACCATGTCTATAATAAGCCGCATTCCATTCTAATGTCATTTCATAATCAATTGTAATCGTTGCTCCTACTGGCAAATCATCATAAAACCCATCTTTATCTATGTCATCTAAACCTACACCTGCACCATCAGGATCAGAAGTAAAAACAAAAGAAGAAGTTGCATCATTAGATATCGTAATTCCATTTATAGATATGTTATGTACTCCCAAATTATTGAAGATACTTGCGGTATCTCTTGTCCAAGCATCAAAAGCTGTATCAGCTGAAGATACTTCGGACCCCGACCCAATATTAGTATAAGTATATCTAAATTTTACGGTATCCCCACATAGATCTCCTTCTTCGACAGGTATTATTTTTGAATCAAAGTTAGGAAGGCCTGTAATAAAACTTAAGTAGTTTACCGAGGTCGCATCTTTATCATCTATAGCTTCACAAAAATCATTATTACACCCGTAAACAGCAGTATAATTTGTAGCCATTGACGAAAAACAATCATCTTCTCTTAATGATACGTTATCGATAAAAACCAGTTTTTCATTTTGTTCAAATAGTGTAGGATCTCCTCCAGCACCAGGGAAATCTGATATTAAGTACGTTAATCGTTGTAACCCAACACCTAATGGTGAAGCCATGGGAGCCCCAACTGGGGTAAGTACTTGTCCTGTTGATAAACGAAGTTCATTAAAATCTATATTAGTATCATAATCAATATATAACCTAAATTCATTAACTGAACCAAGGCCACTATTTACAACTTCTACTTCTCTAGTAAATACAGTACCGTCTGCATCTTTTTCTAGTACACCAACCTGTACATTTACATCTTCATCTTTTACTTTTACGAAAAGCTCTGGAAAGTTAACGTTGAAAGATTCTGAAATACCTGTTAATGTTCCTCCTCCAGAACCATTAATCGTATAGCTAATAGAGTTATTATTTCTAACTACAAACGTATCATTGGTTTGAGAAGTCTCATCAAATTCGGTAAGTAAGGTACAATCTCCCTTAGCAGTATAAGTAAAACTGGTTATACTATTACCTGGAATGTCTGGTATAGAGAATTGAATCTGACTTACTGTATTGGTATTTGTATATTGTGAGTTCACCAAAGTAACACCATTGGGTAAGGTGGAGTTATAAACAATATTGTTCATAGTACCACTCGATCTATTTGTTAATTTAATAGTAAATGTAACCTCATCACCGCAAACTACTAAGGCAGCATCTGATGATGTTTCTATCAACAAATCGTTATTGCTTTGTGTATACCCAACTACAGTGAGTAATAGAAAAAGTGCAGTATATATTTTTTTCATCTTATTTATATTCCAGTTGGTTATCTGATTTGTTTTCTGTTTTTTGCAAGAAACTGAAATTCATCATTCAAAATCCGTATTTCTATATATACGGGGTTTGGATTAGTGCTATCCCATTTCTTTTCTAAAGTCATTTTCAAATCATCGAGATATACTCGTGTTTCTTTATGATTATGAAATAGGTAAAAGTTCTTATCGGCTTTTCTGTTTAAACTGGCTTCTTGATTGATTAACAATTTTCCTCCTTGTATAACATCTACCTGAATAAACTTTATATTCAGATTTTCATAGAATTCAAATGAAACTTCATACACATTCTTTTCTTTCTCATAAACCCGAAAATCAAAAGCACTCTCCTGTGCGTAGAAACTGATGGTGCAAAATATTCCTAGGCATAGGATTATTATTTGTGTGATTCTATTTTTCATTTTCGCTTTTGGTTTAATTATTAGGATTATTAGGATCTATGATAACATTGATTCCTGTTTTTGGTGACTCTACAGGGTCGAAATAAGGATCATTTGGCGTATATGGCCTATTCGATGTATCCTTGATATACTCATCTCTATCTACAAAAGTATCTCCAGGACCATCTGGATTTTCGCGATTAATATAATCTTCCTGATTTGTGCAAACCCCATATACGGCACTGCCTGGAGTGATTAGTGGTTGATGATCCGGACGTGACTCGAATAATTGTTGCACCCATTTTTTAGTCTTATAATTATAAACAAATACGGGCTCGACGGGCAAGTCATTAGCATCATATGTTAGATCGGGGTTGTATTCACCGACCTGATCACATTTACTTGGAATATCCAAATTCACTTTCCACTCTGTTGCTTGCTTTAATCTAGTCGATTGAGCATAGGTAAGAGATTGTCTTATATCCCAGATAGTTACAAAAGGAAACGCAGAAGTATTATAAGAATATTCAATTAATCCTGAAGCAGTTGGTGTGCTTATGATAGGCAACTCATTGGTTTGTGTGGTTGTATTTGTTAAAGGATCAAAGTACTTTAGTCTCTCATCTTGTCGTGTAGATAATCCTTGAACTACAGGTCCGGAAACTCCCAACTCGGGAAAGCTTAAATCAATAGTAAATCTTGCTGTAGCTGTAGGGTCGGTGCGATCTACTATTGTAGGTGCTCCCAGAAGTCTACAACTTTCATCAATACATGCGTAGGTATCTACTTCACATTGGTTTTTGCATTGTAACACCATTTGCTCTACCAGTATATCGATATCTCCCTCTGGAACTATGTTATCATTTGGTTCAATTTTACATTCTCCAATTACATAACAACGATCTTCAAACAATTGGATTAATTTTTGTTTAAACTCTGCTTTTCTGTCATCACAGCCCTCATCACAATCCTGAACGAGTTCATATATCTCATTCTCGATGATACTAACTCCTTCTTCTAATTGCTCTCCTTTTAAGTTGTAAAACCAACGCTCTTGGGGTATTGGAGGCATATCTGCCAAACTATTAGTAATATACCCTCCATTTTCAGCAAACAAATCCACTGATAAAAATTCTAATGAAGATAATGTTCCAGGTAAAACTTCATCGCTGTCAAATGTTAAAATAAAACCACTTTCTTTATCAAAGTCGGGATTTAAAACATACTTTGTTGCTTCAAAATAATTATCACAATTAACCGGAACAATATCTGGTACAACCTCTTCTTTAAAATCTTTAATCAGGTTGTAATACGTTAATCGTTGGTCACAATCCCAACCTGAAGAGGTAACCTCACATTGGATGTACCCTGTTCCGCAAAAATTACAAGGAATCGGTGTTCCATCTGGGTATTCACCACAACATCCAAATTCTTCTCCTGTCTCTTCATCAATACAAATATTAGGGTCTCTAAAACAGGTTTCTGCTTCCAGAATAGGAAAAGTTCCTTCCTTATATTCATAATATTTAAAAGCATACACCGGGTCTCTCATACTAAAATACAAGTCTCTTAATATTGCAATATTTTCCTGTTCTGCTTGACCTAAAGAATCTACAGCTTGCTCTGGAAAATCAATATTATTAGGATCTTGAGTAAGCAATTGCCAATTATCTACATTGCCCATAGATGGGTGTTTAAGCCTGAAGCGATCATACTTTGTATATTCCTTACCCGTTAGTGAATTGACAAGTGTATCAAAGTCTGGTTGAAATACTGGGAAGTTTGCTCTTGGAGCCTCGTCAATATCAACTTCATTGATAATATCTCCAAATTTATACCCTGTACATTCAAGGAATTTATGTACAACGCTACCTACTTGCTCAAGTGCGGCATCTTGTGCTGCACCTCCCGGGCTTACCACTTGACCACGTAATCTTCTAATTAACTTACGCTTTGATATCCACCTTACTATAAAGTTTTTTATATTTCTTTTAAACTCGCCTTCGCTATCTCCTCCTCTTGCGTCATAACTTTGTGCTATATTATTTTCATCATCTTCATCTATATCATATCCACCAATACAGAGTTCATTTATTAATTCTATAACAATAGGTTCCCAGCATTCAGCCAACTCTTGCGCTGCATATTGTGCTCCAGGTAATCTAACCTTCGGTTTTGGATAATCGCATATTTCATAATTACCATTTGGAGCGGGATAATCAATTGGGGGGAATTCTTCATTAGGACAGTCCTGATCTCCATATGAATCCATTGTCATGTGATACACCATTTGGTTAAATAATCCTGGCCTTTCCCATCCTCTTAATTTGCTATAAATTTCTCTCGCTGCATCTTCTCTGGTATAATTTGTATTTAGAGGTTTTTTACACTCATACAACATAGAAATGGCATATCCTTCAAAATCGATCGGGTACGCATCAGTATTTTTTAAAGTCACCACACCATCCTCAGACTCTTCATAGGTAAAATTTTCCTCGGTATTCAATAAATGGTTAGGGTTAGGATGTATCCAGTTATTTGTGGTATCATGTGTTGTAAGTGGAGCAGTTCCTGTTCCAAAATATGATGTAGATTCTATAACTTGATCTGCCAATTGTTTATTAGCTCTATACTGTTCTAGCGCAGCAACTGGTGGAGTTTTGAAAGGCGGTGTGAATAGAATAGGAATTTGAAATTCACAACATGGAGTCTCAAATTCGACCTTTACTGGTCTTCTATCACCGAGAGTAACATCCTGGTCATAATTAAATGCCTTTAATTCACCATTAACATCAAAATAATACACAGTAATTCTATACTGATCCTCTCTTCCTATATAATAATCTAAGAACTTATCTTCGGCTTCTGGATCGGTAGGATTTTTTCCTGCAAAATTTATTCTTTCCTGCGAACACCCATCACAGTCAAAATCAAACCATAAATTTCTACTCTGTGTATCTGGATTTATAGTCATGTTTGAAGTAAATTGTCTGGTATGAATTTGCCTTCCGAAGTGGTAAATATCATTATACAAAAACTCCATTTCTTCTTCACAATCAATCTTGTCAGAGAACTCAATTATCCAATTGAAAAATGGTTTAATAAGATTATTAATTGTATCACCAGAACTTACTAAATCAAGTTTAATATTATCGCTTGGCACCAAAGTTTTCTGAACATAATATGTTCCTGTATCTAGTGTAACAGTTCCGAAATCAACAGTTACATTATCAATTCCATCATTTGTTGTATCTGCCAAATCTTTTAATGTTGGCTCATTGAAACTATGAACAACATTACCTGTGTTAACATCGAAAACTTCTATTTTCAAACTGTAATCAAGATCCAATTCTAGGTTATGACATAATCCTTCTAAAACTGGTCTCGCAATTGTATAGCTTATATTTACGTTGGTTCCATCTTCTAAAATTGAAATACGTTTTGAAGCCATAAAACCGTTAGTAGTTTTTATGTTGTTTGTAATTCTATCTGTGATTCCATTAACTGTATTATCAGGGTTATTGTCCTTTACACTATCTAAAACATCATCATCTTCGCTGAAAGTTAAGCCAGTCGCAATGGTATTTCCTTCTTTGGTAATGTAAGATACCGACCTCGTATTATTAGGATCGACTGTTATTATTTTGGCTACATCTTCATGATTAGGTGCTTCGTCACCAAATAATTTCACCAACTCATCTTCAGTTGGAGTAGAATATAAAGTTCGTGTGGTTCTAGTTTTTCCATCTGCGGTATTTCCGATCATATGTGTTTTACCAACTCCCGATTGTTCAACAACACGATCTGTACCATCATTACTATAAATTACTCGGGTAAATGGGTATCCTTCGGCATCTGCAATTCTTTTATCAGAATTTGCACTGGAGTAATATTCAAATGCTCCAGTAGCATCAATCATTGCCGGAGAATTATAACTATTCTGATTATCAAAATCGCTGGCTTTGTAAAGGCTACCACTGGCTTGCACAAAATTCTCTTTATATTGACTTATTTTCTCCCCAGAAACAGGCACTGGTAAAGTATTTAGAGTAGGCCTACCAGAATTATCAAGAATAGTCTGTGTTATAACTTTATAATCTTTTGATGGTAAGTAACGTTGTGTTTGTTTGACTTGATTTAAGGAGGTTGCATAAGTAACTTGCTCGCTTACTTTATTTTCTTCGGTAAAAACTCTACTATATTGATAATTTTTCTGATCATCTGGATCAATAAAGAAAAATACTTGATGATCACTTGTAGTTGTTGTAAAAATGCAAGATGTACAAGCCGCATAATCTAATGCATTCCATGAACCCCAGTTTTTATTATTTCCTATTCCATTTTCATAATATGTTCCAACCGGACGTACTCGCCATGCATAATACCCCTGTCCTTCTCCCATACTAAGGTCTATAGAAGTCGTTGATCCATCAACATGCAAGGATAATGCTTTACTCCAATCAATGGTTGTTGTAATAGTAGTTTGATCAGAAACAGTAGATTCACTAGTATTATACAGTCTGATTATCTGAAACTCATACCCCGGAGCTTGACAATTACTATCCCAGTTAAAAACTACTGTTTTGGTTTCATCGACCACGTTTTTGGTTAAGTTCGTAATTGAGTTTGCGCTTACATCTATGCCATAAGCTATTTCATAATTTAATTTCACTTTTAAATCTGTAGCCACGTTTATAGCTGCAGCAGTATTTGTTACATTACTTATGGTAGCCTCTATGCCAGTAATTTGACGGTCAGCATAAGAAAAACCCGTCCCGGTATTTTGAGTATCAATGTATTGACCTAGATCTAAAAACACAATACTCTCTGGGGTGTTATTATTTAGTTTAACATTAAATGATATTGTTGGCCCCGAAGTAGCGTTTTGGGTTAGCACTTTTAAAGCCAGGTCCAATTCAATTTCAAAGGGAATTCCGAAGTTATCATATCCCAATTCATAATTTTCTCCTAAGTCTATTTTTACCCAGGCCTTACCTTCATTTACTTTAAAAGTAGAACATGGCGTAATAAAATCTAAACTACCTGAAGATGATTGCCCTGTATTTGGAATGCTTAACATCGTGTTGTCCAGGTAAACCCCTTTGTCTTGTGCAAACATCATATTGCAAGTACAACAAAGCAAAAAGATGACTTTTGTTAGTAACCAGTTAATTTTCATCTGTGATTTTTAATTTAAAAGTTATCCGATAGATTTTATATATTAATTAAACATATTCGTTTGCACGATTATTCCCCAATACAAAATCATCATTTGTTTTTTCTATTATTTATAATTTCAAAATTCTTATAAGCAGGTTTAAGTTCTGTTCCATTAAAAACATAATTCAACGGCTCTTTAATTTTGTTGTTACTATTGTAATCGACAACCTCATAATAAACCACTTGCTTTTTGATTTTGCTTTTTTTATTGAATCTATTTTCTACACTTATGACCCTTTTGGACTCTAAATCATATACCAAAACTTGTTTTAAAAGTCCCGTCTTTTTTTCAAAATCTTTATTCGGAAATATGATAATCTCTTGTTGATTTTCTTTTGTGTCGCATGTAATAGAACTGGAAGATTTCAGAAGTGACCTTTCAATATCCAGGAACTTTTTCTGTGAATTATTATCTGAAAACAGTCGAGGATCAGAATCGTTCCAATAAATAATATTTGCTTTAGGCAATACTACAAACATCTCTTCTTGATTTCCATATATTTTCATATTCTCGTCATTCATCATCACTTTATCTCCAGAAATGAGCATTTCTGTAGTTGTTGATGAAGTTGGAACTTTATACTCTTCAAAAAAAACTGTATTTGTACTATACTTCATATAATATACTTGGTTGTTCTTGGGTGATAGAATTTTCTCCATATCATCCAGGTAACTAATTATCTTACCTTTACATGTATTTGAAGTTTCATTTTGAGCAAATCCAAAGTGAAAACAACAAATCATTATCCATACTATAATCTTAAATTCTCTCACGACTTTCTTTTGGTAAATTATATTGCGTTTCTGTAATTATTTTCAAGCCTTTCTCTGTTTCAATTAGTTTTCTTACCAATTGTCCCTCTCCATTATATTGATAGAACAAACCAAAATGTTGATCATCAAATAAGGTTAATAATCGAAGTGATTTTACATCATAAACATAACTTGTGGTTTGAGCTTCTTTAGGATTAAACTTAACATCGTCCAAATAAGCCTCTGGGTTTTCAAAACTTAAAGTCGCTAAAACTTCTTGTCCCGAAACAAATGCTTGTGGAGTAATGAATACCCTGTATAATGTCCATTCACCAGTCTTGGCCATGAATTCTGGAGTAAATACGTTACCATTTACATCAACTTGGGGATTCATCAAATCCTCATTTGATTTGGTCCAAAACTTAAGCCATCCTCCAGTAGTAGTAAGTAATTCGCGTGCTACTACATTTTTAATAAGGCTTTCTCCAGATATAATTTGTTTAGAATATATTCCTGAATGTGCAGTATTATTCACTAACCCAGTAATTGTTCCTACTTTATCTTCAAAATGTTCAAAATATACTTCGTCGTAAGTAGCATTTTTAGCAATCATTGTCGGTAATGTAAAATTGTACCCATATTTTGCAGCACTAGGTACCCCAAGAACATCTCGTTCTTCGAGTGAAACACCGTTTGGCGAATACTTTGTTACTTCATTTAGTTTTACCCATTGTTGATCTTGTACATCACTTTTGTAATTGAATGGAGTAAAGTTTTCTACAATTCCTCCTTCATAAATTTTTCCGTTATCGGTATTACGATCGGAAGATTTTTTTACATCACCTTTAAAAGCGTAGCTTTCATGCATTCTAAATACTGAAGAGTTACCCAAAGAGCCATAAACACTATTAACACTTTGGTTATTAACCCATTCTGTTACACCTGCCAATGTGTTATACGTATTAGCTCCTGCAGATATTATTTTATCGGTTTTAATAGTCCAATTACCATCCCGATCAATAGGATTGGCATTTGAACCATAGGTAACAATCTGACCAGAGCTCGCAAGAAGTTGGTTCGTATTGTTTGTAAGGTCGGACTTTTGTCCCATTCCCGAATAATTCCAATGTGCGGGAAGGTTAAGATTGTAAATAGAACCATCATGAACCTGATCTGAATTTGCAAGTTCTATACCGTGAAACGCATCATATGTTTTAGTTAGAACTGGGCGACCCGTGCCATAATCAAACGCCAAATTCTCTGTGGTGGATGCGATATTATCGGTATAAGTAACTGTTTTCTTTTGTATAACCGGGTACTTAATTACCTTCGAAGTGGCATACTTGGTAAGTAATTGTTCTTTATATCTAAACACTAAACCAAACGAAACAAAAATTGGTGGTGGTAACGTAAGTCCAACACTCACATCAATTTCAAATTCGAAGTCCAAATCTTTATTATCAATTCTGTACCCTTCTTGAGTAATATCCATTTCTTTTCCAGGAACATCCCATATGTATTTACCTGCACTTTCTCCATCAAACTCTGTAAAGAGTTTTACTTTTTCTCCAGGTTCATAATAATAGAAATCCTGACCAGAAGAAATGTAGCTTGTACTTCCAGGTACATAAGTACCTCCATAGGTTCTTACTGATTTGGGAGCACCGTGCATAGAATTCTGTATAAACCTGAACCCTTGTGATGCCCATGCCTTATCAAATCCATATGTAAAATATGGTGTTGGCAAATTCAACCTGTCGTCGTGTAAATTATCCTGTAAAACAGAGAATGACACTCCTCGTTCGGGTCTTACATCGGCAAAATCAAACTGTCGATCACCATTTTTATATATACTATAGTCGTACAATTTATCATATGGATAATCTTTACATGTAAAAAATTCATGAACGGTATACCCTGTTCCTGTTTTCCCAGTATGAATATTCTCTACCACTACTCTCGAATGCCCTACAGTAGCCGAGGGTAATAAGGATTCTCCAATTGGTCCTTCAGATTGTTCTTTATCTTTACCTGCAACTAGCCTATTAATCCAAGACTGATCTTTTTTAGGAAGAAAACCGACTAACGGATTTTCTTCTCTCATCTCTTGAGGTTCATTGGTTGCTACACCACTAGATCTTCCATCTTCTAATTCATATCTATATATTTGACCATAAGTGGCAGAATCTCCAGATTCTATTCCCTTATCATACATCAAAAGTTTTTTAACTCTTACCCCTCCACCTCTTTTTGCTTTGTTTATAGGAATCTTTAGGTATGAAAGCTGTGGATTTAAGCTCATACACACTTCATTTTTTCTAGGGAAAGACGTATTTATCCTTCTATCTGCCAATCCTTCTATACCATCTTGGGCATATTCTAAAGCATCTAATGCTTTACCTAAACTTGTGCTACCAATATCTCCGCAATTAAGAAGGTCATTATTGATTGCTGCTTCATACTTTCTTTCGAACGCACCTTCGCAACCTGCAGTATATTTACCCCATCTTTGTGTAATATAATAGTCATAACATGCCTGACGTGGTGTCAATCTATAATTGTTATCTTCTATGTGATTTTCTGTAAATCCTTCACCAATGTAATGCCCATTTGTTCTACCTTTTAGGGTTATTGAAATTGAACTTCCATTACAAGTAATATTCTTGACCTTTGCATATCCAGTGATATACTCAGATTTACAACCTAATAAATCTGCTCTATTATTCTCTAATGCATATAAGAGTTTAAAATATATTCGCTTGCGTACATCATCATCACCGCCACCATTAGCTCTTCCTTCTAAGAAATATTCATTAACTTTTTCACATAAACCATCAGAATACCCTCCAATATCCGATAAATCCAATGTATATGTTGGATCATCGTAAGAGTTTGAAGCACTCGTGAGACTCACCATCGCCATCGCATCTCTATCTTGTACATATAGATAATCCTTGCTTTCATATTCAACTAAAATCTCTCCTCCAGACGGCAAGACAATTTGTTTAAGTTGCCATGCAGCGGGATCAAATAATCTTGGTGAAATATCACCTTGGTAAGGCCATGTGATCAGATTTAAATGCCTATTCTCAGCACTATTAGTGTTTCCTTTAACATTGAATTGATTATACCCCCAAGCATCTAAAACATGTGGACCATAATCTGGGTTTTGAGCTGACAAAGAATATTGGGTAGACATTTGATGGTTAGCGGTATATTGATAACCAAATTTATAAGAACTGATTCTTGCATCTACCACTCCTTCAAATTCTGACCATACTTTCTTTAAAGTTAGTTTTCCACTGTTTGCAGATACTTTATTATTGGGATAGTTTCCGTTTACGTTATTTGGTAAATTTTGAATTAATGAATAATCATATTGAAAATTAGTAACCTGCAACGGCACATCCATTCTTGCCTTGGAAAACAATACTATTTTCTCTAGATACTCTAGTTCGTCTGTTCCTTTGGATCTTGCACTTTCGGAAGCTGGATCTATGGTTGCTGACAAATCTTCTGCGGCTAATCCATCTAATCGAGATTCCTGGGATCCTGATAGATAACTTGAACCATCTCCTGAAACTCCAAATCTTGCAGCGTTAGATTTATTGGTAACAAAATATGCTACATGCGTTTTTGTCTCTACTTTTTTCAAGTAAAAGACTTCTTTTTCTCCAGTTGATACATATCCTGTATCGTCCTTAACATCTGATATAGAGTTTTTGCTATAGTAAAGTCCATTGTATGGTATTCTCCAACGATACCATTTACCTTCTTCACTAGCTTCTCCATATTTCTTATGATATTCAAATGAGGTCCAACCTCCAAAATCACTATCATCTGGCCCTGCTTGTCCTAGATCAATATAATCAGGAGTGGTGATGACTTTTAATAATGAAGTATTCTCATAGGGCATCCTTCTTACTTCCCCTGTAACTCTTTCTTGAGCGCATACTTCTACCTCATAATTATCTTTCAGATAAGTTTCTGTATAAGCCAAATAATTTTTTTCAACAGTATCTTTATCGTCAACATCGAATGATAAGTTTGCCGTATTTTTAATCATCACTGGTTGTGAATACTCATACTTGATTCCAGATTCGTTGTAAATTTCAAAACCTCCAGAACTTAATTTTTCGATGTGTGATGAAGTATTCTGGTCAGATTTCAAAGATGCGTCAAAAAATGCTTTACCCTCGTCCTTAACAGCTGTACTCACTTGTTTAATACCAGGAAAATCTGGGTTTGCACCTAATTCTACATATGCAACATCATTGTTAGCAAAATTAACTTTACCTCCTTTATCTCCATAAAAACGATATTTTATATCACTATGAGATCCGCCACCTAAGTTAGCCCTAGATCTCATTTCTGAAGTACTTTTTCCAAAAGAAAGATTAACACCTACACCGATATTGGTTCCTACCATCCCTTCTAAACCAACTCCGTAAGTCTTGATGTTGTTTTTGGTATCATCGTTATTAGCGTATGCCCTCGGGCCATCTGCAAAGGCTCTAAATCCACCAGACAAACCTTCACCAGACAACATGTGATTATCAGGGCTACTAAAAGGAATACCTATAAAGAAATCCCTTCTATCGAAAGGTTGAGATTTCTCTGTAAAATAATCTGACCTTGCATTAACTGAAGAATTCAAATACCCTGAAGCATTTAAAGTCCTACGCGCAGCAGAATGGTTTAAAGAAAATGTTCCATAAACTCCACCCTCGATACCTACGGGTGCAACTGCCAAATTCACTTGCCCACCATAGCTCAGGTTTACATTGATCCCATTGAGTTTTGTTAGTGAAACAGATTGACCTACATCTGTAAATGATTGTAAACCAAAAGTAGAACCTAAATTAAGGCTTCCTCCTCCTCTTACTCCAGCAGCAACTCCACTCTTATCTCTAACCTGTTTACCGTTTTTCTTGGTCCTTGACTTTATTTTTGCCTTTTCATAAGACAAATCAGGAACACCGGTCTTTAAAAGAGCAAATGGATTTATTGCTGCACTAAAAGTTACTCCTGTGGGAGAACGATTAAGAGACAAGCTACCAAAACCCTTCGACAAACCTATAGAAGTTGTCCTGGATACTCCTTGGTAATTGTTATATCTAACATTTAAACCTGCACTTAAACTAAATTGTTCGCTACGACTACCGTCATCATTTTTCTTTGATTGACTAAAAACTTCTAAATTTGCTTTTCCGGATCCAGTCATGGTCCAACTCGGTCTGGTTTTATTATACACATCCACTGGAACATTGTTGTAATCATCAGGATATCCCCGAACGCTCGTATTAATGGCGCCTGGATTTAGTGTCCAACCATGGCCTACCCAAGAAGCTTCTTCCTCAGAAGAAGTACCACTATGGTATGATAATGACATTGCATATCCTCCTCCATCTGGACCAGGGATTTGAATTACTGGTAAATTGTAAGTGAAATTACCCGACAAAGGATCTACCAGATTAGTAGTAGCAACAGGCTCAAAACTTGAGAACTCTGGGGAACTTGGACCCGAGGTTAATGCATATAATGAACCTATAGATGGTACAAAAATCCCAATTAACATATCACATAACAAGAAATATGTAATGACTTTAATGTTCTTTTTACTTATTGAAATCATAAGTGCTCTTAATTAAAATTTAAATTTGGTAGATTGTTTATTTTTTTACTTTCAAAAACAAAGTGATTGATTCCTGTATCTAAAAATGTATCTTCAAATACAACATCTAGTTGTTCTGAATCCATTATTTCTTTTTCATCATCCGAAAACACCATGTAAATTGATCTTTTATTGACGATCTCATATGAATTTTCCATGGTAGTTAATACTGGCTTATACTTTTTTCCAGAGGTTGTCTTCAAGGTTAATATTTCTTTGATATTAAAACTTAGATCTCTAATTCTTGCCCCATACTCGGCCATGTTTGCAACGTCATAGTTACCTGCATTCATTGATTGATCATCATTACTTATGGTCAAAAGAAAAGTTCTAGAGTTCTTAAACTCAGAAATGTATTGATTCAAGTCTTTCATATTATCATTACTATCTTTCTTCATCTCATTAATCGCTAAATATTCTGGAGGTAAATATTTCATTGACAACAAAAAACCATTTGCTCTGTTTTTTTTCACAAACCCATTATCCATATCACCTAACCAGTGTAACAACTCTTCTTCATTATTGATTGTAGAGCTACAGCTGGTAAAAACCAACAGAAACATCACGATACTAGTCCTTAATCCCTTCAACATATTCTTTGTTTAATCCTTCTATAATTATTTCTGTGATATCTATACGATCAGAAGCATAAAGTATGTTTCCCGAACCAGTTACGCCTTCTATCAAATCGATATTATTAGCTTCAGCATAGCGTTTTACATAATCGTTGACTTTATTGTATACCCCTTGCAATAATTCTTCTTCTTGTACTTTTGCCTTATTTTCTATGGCTTTGCCAAGTTGAGCTGTTTTGGCTCTAAGTATTTCTAGTTCACCTTTTTTTACTTCCAACTCACTTTTAGATAATTTCTTCTTAATGATTTCAAGCTCATTGGATTTTGATTCGTAGGCCCTTTTTTGCTTTTCAAAGGTCTCGCTCATCTCTTTGGTTTTAATTTCATACAAGTCCTGAGCTTCCTTAAAACCATCATATTTTTCTAATACAAGCTGAGCATTTACAACGGCTATTTTCTTTACATTTCTTTGCTGAAGAAACAAATATGCTGAAAGTAAAATCACAACAATGGTGAATAAGAGATGTACTTTATTTATAATTTTCACTTTATTGATTTTATTATAATTAATTACTTGTAGGATTTATAACTACTTAAAATTCAGCAGTTCCACCACCACCTTCAGACTGAACTATTAAGAAATGTCCTTTAAATGATTTACCCTGTATGTTTAATATGAACTTATAAGAACCTGGATACCAGAAGGCGCCATCGACTTCAAAACCATTGATAGTTTGACTTGGTTGTACAATTTGACTACTTCTTGTAGTATTAGGAATTGGATTACCTTTTCCTAAACGACTTAGAATCGGACCTCCTTCTCCGCCAGAATTTACTGGAAAAAGGATTTCTAAAGTCGCTCCAGTTAAATCAATACCGTCTTTAACCAGAAGTCTTAACGGGCCGGCTGTAGAATCATATTGAACACCGTTTATTAAGTTCAATGTAAAAGGTACGTTTTGAATGGGCTTCTTATTTACAAAATATATTGTATTGTCTATGATACGATAAAACTCTGGAGAGAACTCCAGCCAATTAACACCATTTTGAACCTGAACATTTGACACCCCGGTGCTATTAACTGTAAACCTAAGATGTAAAGCAGTAGCATTTTGAGATGGTTTCACATTGATTAATACGATTTTATCCTCTCCGGTATCTGCTCCTAAATTCACCAATGTCTCGCTATCTGTATTACCACTTACCAAACCTGGAACTGTGATATCCCCAGAGACAATGTCAAAGTTAGAATTAGGTAACTCTACGGTATTTACGGTCACCTTCAATTCATTAACCGGAGCTGTCACAGATAATGTGATTGGGTTACGTTCTAAAGTCATACCTGTTACTACACTGTTGGTAGCTGTAAAATGATATACTCCTGCATCAGTATCGGCAGCATTGCCAATTATTAAGTCTTTATTAGTTGCTCCTACTATGGCTACCCCATCTTTAAACCATTGATAACTATTACTGCTACTAATTAAATCATTGCTTGTTAAGGTAATTGAGCCATTTGCAGCTATTGATTGATTTTCAACACCATCTACTTTAGCTTGTGGCGCATATTTGAAATTGGAGCCCAATCCCGTAACGTAATCATTAAAGTGATTTTCAAATGAGAAGAATTTAAATTCATTTTGATCTAACCCAAGTTCTGTTAGGTTTGTAAAGTCATTAACATTAACCATAAATAATGAAGAAAATCTATTGTTTGCCAAGTTTAACTTTGATAAAGATGTAAAAGAGGCAAATTCCTGTAAAGAGATTACACCTTCAAAATTATTATTAGAAACGTCAAAAGTTTCTATAGCAGATAATAGATACATATCTTCTGGAAGTAACCCCGAGAACTCATTTGAAGATAGATTCAAATAAGTAAGAGAGCTTAAATTTTCTCCTATATTTTCAAGAATAACCTCTCCAGAAAAACTGTTGTTACTCGCATTTAAATAGGTAAGATTATTTAATTGTCTTCCAAAATTTAAACTTCCAGAAAAATTATTATTGCTTACATTTAATACTTTCAACTTTCTAAGAATCAAATCGCTTAATGAACCACTAAGATTGTTTTCTTGAACATTAAATGTTTCAAGGTTTGAAAGAAAATCAAAAACAACGGTAGAAACATCTCCTACAAGGTTATTATTTGATAATTCTAAACCAACAATTTTATCATTTACAACCGTTACACCATACCAATCGCAAATAGGAGCACTTGTTAACCAATTCGTATTATTGGTCCAGTTTGCCCCGCCTGTAACATTATAAAACTGCTCAAGAGCGTATTGTTCATCTGCAGTTGGTACTGCTGCACAAACGTTTGTTGCCGGGGTAACATTTAAAGTAATAGTATTCCGTTCAAGTGTTAAAGTAGTTACAACGCTATTAGTTGCGGTAAAATGATAAATTCCCGCATCTGTATCAGCGGCATTATTAATCACTAAATCTTTATTGGTAGCACCAGCAATAGCAACTCCATCTTTGTACCATTGGTAGGTGTTATTAACACTGGTTAAGTCTACACTCGATAATGTTATAGAATTTCCAACCTCTACAGATAAGCTTTGTATACTATCCACTTTAGATTGAGGTGAGAACTTGAAATTAGCACCAAGTTTAGTGGTATAATCTGCAAAGGATTGCTCTAAATTAGAGAACACAAAATTGTTTTCGCCTATCCAAAAATTATTGAAACTAACTAGGTTAACAAATTGAGCTGGAATATCGCCTGTAAATTGATTATCAGAAATATAGAATGCTTCAAGGTTCACAAGTTGACCTAACTCTGAAGGCAAATTTCCAGATAGTTCATTTTTAGATACATTTAAATCTCTAAGCTTTGAAAGTGTACTTAAAGAAACGGGTATGTTTCCATTCAATTTATTATCCCTAAGGTTAAGTATGGTAAGATTGGCCAATTGCCCAAGTTCTACTGGTATTGTACCAGAAAGATTATTTATGTCCAAAAACAAATATTGCAATTTTGTAAGACTACCTAAAGTATTTGGAATTGTCCCAGAAAAATTGTTACCTCTTAGATATAATACTGATAATTCAAGTAAACTTCCTAAAGTATTTGGAATATCCCCATTAATATTATTATAATTTAGATTAAGATAAGATAAGTTCAATAAATTACCGACGGTACTAGACAATGATCCCGTTAGATTATTACTTCTTAAATCTACACTTTTAACTTTTCCTTCTTCGACAGCGACTCCATACCACTCACAAACGGGTTTTGTAAGATCCCATGTGTTTGTCCAGTTAGCTCCATTTGTAGTATTGTATAAATCAACAAGCGCTTGCCTTTCTGTTTCAGAAACATTGCAAACATTATTTGCAGGTGAAACAGTAAGGGTTATATCGTTACGATAAATATTAAGACCAGAAACAACAGAGTTGGTTGCAAGTACTTTGTATTTTGCTGCATCAGCCTCTGCTGCATTAGAAATGACATATTCTTTGCTTGTTGCTCCAGGTATTACGGCATTATTTTTATACCATTGATATGAGTTATTAGGGCTGTTAAAGGCATTTGACGTTAAAGTAATAGTTTCTCCAACAGTAACATCCAATGTCTCTTCAATGTCAGCTTTCTGCTGCTGATTGTATGTAAAACTTGATATATTATTAAAGGCTGTAAAGTTGGATTCAAAGTCTGAAAAGACAAATTTGTTACCCGAGATTCCAAATGCTGTAAGATTAGGAAGCGCACTAATACTAACCGGCACTGAACCAGAAAGGTTGTTCCCATAAACATACAATGCCTTTAAATTGATGAGTTGTCCAAAAGTTTCAGGGATTGCACCGGTGAACTCGTTGTTATGAAAATGTGCATGCTCTAATGTAGATAATTGACCTAATTCTGGAGGGAAACTTCCAGAAAGTTGATTTCCATCTAAACTAATACGTTTAATTACTGGTAATAATCCTAATTCTGCTGGTAAAGATCCTGTGAGTTGATTCTTACCTAATTGTAAATTTTCTAATTTTGCTAATTGACCAAACTCAGCCGGGATACTTCCAGTAAGCTGATTATCATAAAAATACAATCTGATTACATTTACCAATTGCCCTAATTCCCTTGGAATCGAACCTGTTAACTGATTACCATTAAAACTAAGAGAATATAAGTTTGTTAACTGCCCTAATTGTGGTGGAATAGAACCTGTAAGTTGATTCCCAGCAAACGACAATGCTCCTAATTTAATAGCGTTACCCAATTCTGGAGGTATAACACCAGACAGATTATTATTGGTAAATGACAACCTTGTCAATTTTGGCATTTGACCAAATTCTGGAGGAATATTTCCGGTAAGCCGATTACCCGAAAAATACAAAGTAACTAAGTTAGGAAGCTGAGTAATTTCTACAGGTATATTTCCCGATAGTTCATTATATGATAAACTAACATAGACAAGATTAGACAATTGCCCTATCTCAGGAGGAATAGGTCCAGAAAAGTTATTCCCATCAAAATAAAGATAGGTAATTTTGGACGCATTAAGCAATTTCAGAATTGGAATAGCCCCGGTAAATTCATTATTACTTAAATGAATAGCTTGCAATTTTGTAAGATGAATGAGACTATCTGGCAATTCCCCTCCTATATCATTACCACTAAGAACTAGCTTGTTCATATCGGTAAACGTTCCTAAAGAAGGAGGTAAAACACCTGTAAGGTTATTCTTGAACATATCCAATTGTACAACCTTGCCATTTGTCACGTAAACCCCATACCAATCTGTAACTTGTGAATTAGGATCGTTTATCTGCCATGGTCGATTTCCTTCTAAAGTGTTTTTCCAGTTATCACCATTTGTAGCGTTGTAAAAATCAACTAAGGCTTGACGTTCTTCTGCTGAAACCTGAGCTCGAACATTTGTACTCAATAGAAATGATAAACATAAAATCAATACAAATACAATAGAGCCCCCATTGCGTGTGGTTGTTTGCTTCATTTAGATATATTTTGGTCTATTAGTTATTCCCCCGTTTAAAAAATAAACAATACCTTCTATCCCCTGAACGACAAAGTCATTCAAGGATAATGTGCATACAAAAAACTGTATGATCACATAATCAAAAAAAATAGTTTTATTTAAAAGTGTTCATGCAACACATGAAACTTTCTTTAAGGTAGGCATGTAAAAAATCAATGTCTCTGCATCAATTCAATTACGGTGCAAACATAATACTTTTTGATTTAAAAAAAGTAACAAAACGTTAACTTAAGTTTAAGTTAAAAAAATCATAACAAAAATTAAGCATAAGTACACTGATTTCCAAAAGTTTAAAACAGTTGTGATCGAGTGTTAAAATTATCTTAAAATCATTTGCTTTTTTTAACATGACAAACGGCAAAACCATTAACCGATAATAGATGCAATTAATCGACAAAAATTAAAGTAGAAAAATGATAAAAAAATCCAGAATTGCTTACTCAGTGACCTCTTTTTTCTTATAGTGAACCTTATTTCTCCAATAAGAAAGCCCCCCTAGAATAATCAAAAATGCTATAGAATAATAAACAGAATTTGGAGTTATGACTTTATCTCCACTAGCATAAGAGTGCAATCCTTTCAAATAAAAGTTCACTCCAAAATACGTCATTAACACACTATAAATAGCAATGACTGATGCCAAATTGAACCACCATCTACCTCGTAGACCAGGAACCAGGCGCATGTGAATCACAAATGCATAAACCATTATACTTATGAGTGCCCAAGTTTCTTTGGGGTCCCATCCCCAATAGCGTCCCCAGCTTTCATTAGCCCACATACCCCCTAAGAAGTTACCAATAGTAAGCATTACCAGTCCAATGGTGAGCGCCATTTCATTAATAATGGTTATCTCTTTGATATTAAGGTCCATCCTTTTCTTATTAGATTTTGTTGTTAGCATAATCAACAACAAAGAAAGAATACCCAGAATGGCACCGACAAAGAAAGGCCCATAACTACCCACAATAATAGATACATGAATCAGCACCCAATAAGAATCTAATACAGGTTGCAAGTTAGCAATCGCCGGATCTGTCCAGTTTTCATGTGCAAAAAACAATATAATCGCAGCAACAAATGTGGTCGCTGCTATGGTAAGGTTGCTACGTTTTCCAAAAGCTAATCCTATAGCCAATGTCATCCATGCTACATAAATCATAGACTCATAAGCATCGCTCCATGGAGCGTGACCAGACACATACCAACGGATAATTAATCCAGCTGTGTGCGATATAAACAGTAAAATAACGAGACCAATGGTTCCAAAAATCAAAGCTCTAATTACCTTAGACTCTTTAAAAATCCTAAAGATTACAAAGATCATTAAAAGCAATCCAATCAAACCATAATACCTATATAATGTTCTGAAGATATCATACTTATTTAAAGCAATTTCGGCTTTAACTTTTTTGTCTGTGGGCAATACTTCACTACCAAATTTTCGCTGAAAACTCTTTATGCTTTCAACATATTGATTAGGTTTACTATAATCTCCTGTTGTTCTAGCTTCCCGTAGAGACTGACGGTAAATTGGGATGATCTGTCTTGTATACACAGAATCCATACCACTAAACTTGAATTCATTAAGTTCTGGCATAGAAACCCATTTATTTCCTTCATCACCAGGAACAGGAAATACTTTTAAAATTCCACCACCCAAAGCTTGATTAAGCAAATAAAACTTCTCGTGGGTTTTAAGAAAATCCTTCTCAAAGCTACTAGGCGTATTGGTACTACTTGCTCTTTCGAGATATGGCGCCAACTTATAACTCCCATCAGGTTCTACCAAATCGATTAGAGAAACTCGTCTTTCGGATTTGGGAACTCCTAAAATTTTGCGAATACTGTCATTTTCTCTTTTAATTTCTATAATAGGAACACTATACCAGATAAAAGGATTTTCTACCATAGAAACAAACACCTGATCAGCATTTAATCCCTCATAGCTATCTTTTTTGCTAAGTTTACGAAGTAATTCTGAAGAAAATGTGTTTATTGGCTTCATCCTACCACGTTCATCCTGTATTACAATGCTTCCAAAATTTGCGGCATGTTCTTCACTCACAACATTCGCTTTTATTACAGAATCTAATTGTACTTTGGTTGGTAATGTCTGTAAATGATCCCCATGGGTAGAAATATCTTGTGCAAAAGAAAATGTCGAGATAAAAAGAGCCAACAGCATTGACAAAGAATTCTTTTTAGATTTTACTTTATTGAGCATAACTTCAAGATCTTTAAAACGTGACCCCCTGGTAAACAAAATCAACATTAATCCCAGATACAAAAGCATATATCCTGTATATGTTATCCAGGTTCCCCATCTGTCATGGTTTACAGATAATACCGTTCCTTTTTCATCGGGATCAAAAGAAGCCTGAAAAAATCGATACCCTTTATGATCCAAAACATGATTCATATAAATATCATAAGGTCTAGAATCATCTCCTTCAACAATATCTACTTTACTTTTAAAAGACTTATATACATTTTCTGTACCTGGATATTTCTCGGCTATGAAATCATTAAGTTTTAATGCAAATGGTAATTCTAATTGCTTTGACCCGTATTGAAAGTACATATCAAGGCCACCTAATGATATTTTGGTCATATCATTAAGATATCCTTTACCTCCAAGCAATTTTACTTCTTTGGTTTCTCCCTTGGTTGAAACATTAAAAATTAGCGCGTCTTGTTGGCCTTTATCTTTTACTTCAATAGGAACTACATCATATTTTCCTTTAATTACTGGTTCGGGAATAACAAATTGCATACCGGCAGTTTGATATAAGGACCTAAGCATTAACGGTTGAATACTATCCTTAAAAACTAATCCTTGAAATTGATCTGCCATCCTCATAAAGGAGCCTTCAAAAGGAGATTGTATAAAATACTCGTCATTCGCATAGGTAATATTAATAGCTCCGTCGGTAGGTCGATTAAAAGCTATTAAAACATTATGAATATTCGAGATTTCACCCTCTTTAAGAAAATGATCATGACGATCACCATCTCCTGCCTCAACAATTTTCAAGTACCTTTCACCATCTTCTGATTCAAGCAATCCCATTTCGGCTCCCATTATAAAATCTTTATATTCGATGGTAACCGGCTGCTCATTATAATCGGTATTGATGGTAAAGTTATTATTAGTAGCTTCAGCAAGCTCAAACGCTTCAGAAATAATTCTTCTTCGAGGCTCTCCATTGATTTCACCATCCAGGAAAATGGTCAAATATGTTTTTTCAGAAAGAAATTTTGAAGTTGTTTCTCCCTCTCTAATTGGCATTACTCCTTCATAACTTATGTAACGTGTTACAAATGCGCCAACAATGATTAGAATAAAAGATAAATGGAGTAATAAAGTTGCCCACTTTTCCCTTTTGTAAAGCTTATACCTAACAATGTTTCCACAAAAATTAATGGCAAAAAAAACCATGATAGCTTCAAACCACCAGGTATTATAAATCCAAATTCTTGCTGCCGTGGTGCCATAAGCGTCTTCTAAGAACGTACCCACTCCCATCGAGGCCGCAAAAACTATAAACAAAACTGCCATTAATCGCGTCGAGAACAAAATACTTGCTAGTTTATCCTGCATATTACCTTTCTTTTTTTTGCTCGGCAAATTTAGTGTTTTTGAAAGGATAAAGTATCATTATTAAGTTTTGATTTATGTGTTTTAACAGAAGTGTTAATCTTGTTCATTTTTTTAAGGGAACTTCCTTATTTTAGCCAAATGATTAGAGTTGTTATTCTTGGTGCCGGAAATGTAGCCCAACACCTATATGCTGCCTTTTTGAAGCAAAAATCTATTAACGTTATACAGTGCTATAACCGAAAAGGAGTATTATTACATCCTAATCAGAACAAAAATACTATCACTCAAGATATTAACCTGCTTAAAGAAGCAGACATTTATGTGTTAGCTGTAAGTGATGATGCCATTAAAAAAGTTGCACTTCAGCTTCCATTTAAGGGAAAACTTGTAGTACACACTTCAGGAAGCGTACCTATAGAAATGCTTGATAATTCTAATAAAAAAGGGGTATTTTACCCATTACAAACCTTCAGCAAAGATAAAGATGTTGACTTTAGTACAGTTCCGTTTTGTCTGGAAGCCGAAAATGAAGATGACTTAAAACTTCTTAAAGATCTGGCTGGATCATTATCAAAAAAGGTTTATAAAATTTCTTCAGAACAAAGAAATGTATTGCATGTTTCTGCTGTGTTCGTTAACAATTTTACAAACCACTTGTTTTCTGTTGGTAATGATATCTGCCAGGAACACAATATTCCTTTTGAAATCTTGCATCCCTTAATATTGGAAACTACCAATAAAATCACAAAAATGCCTCCTTCCGAAGCTCAAACGGGTCCAGCAATACGAAAAGATAATCAAACTATAGAAAGACATCTGAATATCTTATCACACGCTTCTCAAAAAGAATTATACAAAATCTTGACTAAAGCTATACAATCTAAATATGGAAAAAAGTTATAAAGAATACCTGCAACACATTACTACTTTTATTTTTGACGTCGATGGTGTACTTACTGATGGTACTGTAATCATTAATACCGAAGGAGAATTATTGAGAACTATGAGCATCAAAGATGGTTATGCATTGAAAACAGCAGTACAACAGGGATATAATGTATGTATAATTTCTGGAGGTAAAAATGAAGGTGTGCGCAAAAGACTAAAAGGTCTTGGGATTACCGATATTTATCTTGGTGCACATCATAAAGTTGAGCAACTTGATGAGTATTTGGATATTTACAATATTAAATCTGAAAATGTATTGTATATGGGGGATGATATTCCGGATATGCCCGTAATGCAAATGGTTGGCTTACCAACTTGCCCTCAAGATGCTGTTGCCGAAATTAAAGAAATTTCAAAATATGTGTCTTTTAAGAAGGGAGGAAAAGGATGTGTAAGAGATGTCATTGAACAAGTACTAAAAGTACAAGGAAAATGGATATCAGATTTTGATGCGGAAGCCTAATCACCAAACTTATGAAACTAGTTTTTGCGACAAATAATTATAATAAATTAAAGGAAGTCCAAGCTTTGCTTCCTTCTGAAATTAAACTTTTAAGTCTTGAAGACATAGGCTGTACAGAAGACATTCCTGAAACTTCACCTACTATTGAAGGTAATGCAGTGCAAAAGGCTCAATACATAAAACAGCACTATGGTCATGATTGTTTTGCCGATGATACGGGTCTAGAAGTTGATGTTCTCGATGGTGCTCCAGGGGTTTATTCTGCAAGATATGCTGGTCAAGCGAAGGATGCTCTTGCAAATATGAATAAGCTTCTAGATGAATTAGATCAAAAAGAAAATCGCAATGCCCAATTTAAAACGGTTATAGCATTAGAGTTAAATGGTAAGCTCGAAACATTTACCGGTATTTGTAAAGGAGAAATTACACTGGATAAAAAAGGGGATGGCGGATTTGGATACGATCCAATTTTTAAACCTACCGGATATTCAGAAACATTTGCAGAACTTCCTTTGATAGAAAAAAATAAAATAAGCCACCGGGGAAAAGCCGTACAATTGCTGATCGATTTTTTGCATCACTAATCTGCTCCGGGAAAAGCAAGCATCTCTCCCATTCCAACAGTAAATAACCAATTACCATAAATTGCATGTTCTATAGACACTAGGGTAGTTGATTTGGTTCTTTGAAATGTATATGCAAATAACAAACCTCCAATAAACGTAAGTACCTGAACCAGAAAGCTTCTTAAAAAAAGATGGGCCAAAGAGAAAAGAATAGCATTAATAAAAATAAATAACCACTTATTCTTAATTAACACTTCGTACCGATTGTAAAAAAAAGTTCTGTATATAATTTCCTGCGGCCACACCGATAAGAAAGTATAAACAAATAATATGATCACCCATAATTGTGGTTTCTTGATGAGAACCGAAAACAATTTATCTGGAGCAACAAAAAAAACGTAAAGCCCCGTCACTACCATAACAACTATCAACTTAATTACGGTCTCTCGCCAAAAGGGCTTCCAATAGGCTTTCTGTGGAAATGTTAACTTTAGTAATCCGTTTCTTTTTAGCATAATCAAAATGTATAAAAAACCTACTACTGTAAATATTATTTTAAGCACAGTAGGATATCTTACCAGAAAACTTAAAGGCAATAAAACAAAAAGAAGAAACAATTCAACACCCCTGTATAACGTCGTTTGCATCATGACATTTTTGCTCTAATTTCAGCATAAAAAATGAGATTGCTGTTAATTTAATAAAAAAAGCCCTTGGGGTGAGGGCTTTTTGATCTAGCTAACTCTAATTTTAGCTAAAAGTTCTATAGGGGCAATCAATATTCTTTTCAACTTGAAAAAAAGCCTCTGGGGGAAAGAGGCTTTTGTTAGGTTTAGGGAACAAATAATTCGGGGGAACTATTCTTTCATGGGGGCAAAAAAAGTTTAAAACAATTCCAATTTTTCTCTTACTCTTTTTGTTTCACATTTCAAAAGTAGGTTGATTTAGTATTTTTATCACAAAACCACAGTACAATAATAGATGTTTTATCGATAAAAATCAAATTATATCGATAAAAAACACAAAATAAACAAAAAATTGTCATTTCCAAGGATAAATAAGCACTGTTTTTTAACTGTTTCAAAAAATTAAACTCTACATATCGATTGCATAGATTTCATTAATATCGTAACATTACACCTATAAAATTTCGAATACGCTATATGGAAAGTCAAAACATCACTCCTACTACCCCCAAAAATGATGATATTATTGAAAATAAAGAGTTAAACATCTGGGAAGCCATATTACCGGTAGTAATTCTGGTAGGAATGTTGTTCTATAACGTTTATTTGTTTGGTGATGATGCTCTAAGCGGAAGTAATCAATTCATTCTCTTGCTTGGGGCCGCAATTGCCGCAATTGTGGGTTTCTTCAATAAAGTTTCTTATAAACAAATGATGGAAGAAGTTGCTCGCAACGTAAAATCTACCACCGGGGCATTACTGATATTGCTGATGGTAGGTTCATTGGCTGGTACCTGGTTAATAAGTGGTATTATTCCAACAATGATTTATTATGGTTTACAAATTTTGAATCCCACTATTTTTCTAGCAGCCTGCGTTATTATTTGTGCGATAATTTCTATCGCCACAGGCAGTTCCTGGACTACATCGGCAACCGTGGGTATAGCACTTATTGGAATTGGTGACACGCTGGGTATATCTCTTGGGATGACTGCCGGAGCAGTAATTTCGGGAGCATACTTTGGGGATAAAATGTCGCCCTTGTCTGACACTACCAACCTCGCTCCCGCTATGGCTGGTGGAGAATTATTTTCACATATTAAATACATGACCTATACCACCGTACCAACTATTACTATAACACTTATTGTTTTTATCATTATTGGGTTTGCAATTGATACATCAGGTACACCACAAATAACAGAGCAGTTACAGGCTATAAAAAGTGCTTTCAATATTACACCTTGGTTATTTATAGTTCCTGTTTTGGTAATCGCATTAATCATAAAAAAAACTCCTCCCCTTATTGCGTTATTAGCTGGAACCTTGTTAGGTGCCATTGCTGCAATTATTGCACAACCCGACATAGTAATGAAAATTGCCGGCAGTAATGAACTTACATTCAGCTCTGCATATATGGGAGTTATGAAAGCTATGACCGTAGATACAGCTGTCGAAACAACCAATGCACAACTTAACGATTTGTTTTCGGCAGGAGGAATGTCTGGTATGCTGGGTACAATATGGTTAATTGTTTGTGCTATGGTTTTTGGAGGTGTAATGGATGCCATTGGTGCTCTTGCTAAAATCAGTAAAACCTTGCTTAACTTATTCGACTCCGTATTTGGTCTCTTTGCAAGTACAGTTGTAAGTTGCCTGGCCTTAAATGTTACCGCATCAGACCAATATTTGGCTATAGTAGTACCAGGAAGGATGTACTCTAAAGCTTTTAAAGATAAAGGGCTTGCACCAGAAAATCTAAGTCGCACCTTAGAAGATTCTGGTACCGTGACTTCAGTTTTAATCCCTTGGAATACTTGTGGAGCATATCAAAGCGGTGTTCTGGGTGTACCTGTAGTTGATTATTTTTTCTTTGCTATATTCAACTGGTTGAGCCCGTTTATGACATTAATCTTTGCGGCTTTCAGAATAAAAATTAAACAATTGGCGAGCAATTAAAATATCTCAACTATAAAAAAGAACACTGCAATTGCAATGCTCTTTTTTATACTATTTATCAATAATAGGGATTGGTTTTTTATTATTATCAATAGCAACAAATTTAAACAACCCTGTGACTGCTAGGTCCCTTTGATAACTATACATATCTTCTTTATAGATATCCACTCTTACCGTACAACTTGTTCTTCCTACCTCGGATACCTTGGCTACTAGTTCGATAATTGTTCCCTCTGGGATCGGTTTTTCAAAATCTATTTTATCTGAAGAAATTGTAACCACCTTTTTTCTACTAAAACGAGTGGCGCAAATGAAAGAAACCTCATCCATTAACTGTAAAGCGGTTCCTCCGAACAAAGTTTCATAATGATTTGTGGTATTGGGAAATACTGCTTTAAAAATTCTGGTTTCAGATTTTTCGATCAGGTCTTCTATAGAATTCATGTAATTGGGATATAGTTTTTTCTTATGATTTTATATGTCAAAGGTAATCGTTATCCTACTATCTTTGCACCATATTAAAAAAAACTTCGCATGGATATTATAGAAAGTTTAAAATGGCGCTATGCTACCAAAAAGTTTGATAATTCAAAAATCCTTCCTCAGGAAAAAATAGATACACTTACTGAAGCTTTTAACCTTACTGCCACTTCATATGGACTTCAACCTTTAAAGCTGGTGGTGATAAAAAACAAAGATTTACAAAGTAAATTAACGCAATATTCCTGGAACCAACAACAAGTAGCAGATGCATCTCATGTACTTGTAATTTGCATTGAAAAAACAGTTGGAGAAGAATACATTACAAAGTATTTCGACAATGTAAAAGCCATACGCAATACTCCAGATAAAATTTTAAAACCATTTAAAGAGCAATTGGTAGACTCGTTTAAAAATAAACCCTCAGAAGAAATATCGGTCTGGGCAGCAAAACAAGCGTATCTAGCTATGGGTAACCTCCTTACGGTATGTGCCTTAGAAGAAATAGACGCTTGCCCGATGGAAGGATTTATCCCAGAAAAATACGATGAAACTCTTGACCTTAAAAGCTTAGGGCTTTCCTCAGTTTTGGTATTACCCGTAGGCTATAGGGCTAGCGATGACATGTTTTCTGATTTTAAAAAAGTGAGACGTTCTATTTCTGAAACAGTAATAACACTATAGAGTTACTGCTGTTTGCTAAAAAATCTAGAAATCCAATACTTAAAAAAATGTAAATAGTCAATAGCAAAATCAAAACTCTTTTCGGTACTTTTGCCAAAGAAGTAAAGTTTAATGTAATAGTATAGCTATGCCCGGATTTGAAATATTTGGTGATGAAGAAAAGAAAGAAGTGCAAGATGTTTTAGACAATGGAGTTCTAATGCGATATGGATTTGACCCCATAAGAAATGGGCATCATAAGGCATTGGAGCTAGAAAAAGATCTAGCCAATAAAATGCAAACCAAATATGCACAGGTAGTATCTAGCGGTACTGCTGCACTTAGTGTTGCACTTGCCTGTGCAGAAATTGGGGCCGGAGACGAAGTAATCATGCCAACATTTACATTTGTAGCTAGTTTTGAAGCTATCTTATCTGTAGGTGCTGTTCCTGTTTTATGTGATATTGACGATACATTAACTTTAGATCCAAAAGCTGTCGATGCTGCTATAACCCCAAAAACCAAGGCTATTATGCCCGTGCATATGTGTGGCTCTATGGCCGATCTTGGTGCAATAAAAGATATCTGCGACAAACACAATCTAATTTTATTAGAAGATGCTTGCCAAGCTATTGGCGGGAGTTACGACGGTAAACCTTTGGGTAGTTATGGGGATTTAGGTTGTTTCTCTTTTGATTATGTCAAAACTGTTACTTGCGGTGAAGGCGGCGGGATTATTACAAACTCTGAAAAATATGCAGATCGCGCCCATATGTACCATGATCATGGACATGATCATATTGGTAATGATCGCGGTGCAGAATCTCATCCATTTTTGGGATATAACTATAGAATATCAGAATTAAATGCTGCTGTTGGTATTGCTCAACTTAGAAAATTGGATAGCACTATTGCAACGCAAGAAAAGAATTATACCATACTAAAAAATGCTTTACAAGAAATTTCTGAAGTCACTTATAGAAGAGTGCCTAAAACAGGTATAGAGAGCTATGCCTTTCTTAATATATTTTTACCTACAGAAGATCTTGCCAGAAAAGCTCATAAAGCATTAGGTGCCCACGGAGTGGATGCTTGTTTCTATTGGTTTGACAATAACTGGCACTACTACAAAAAATGGGAACATCTTTTAGAACAAAAATCTCTTAGTAAACTTTCTGAAGAGGTACGATCCGGCTTACAAAAGAACAATCGATCTTTTGAAGCTAGTGATGCCTGGATGGGTAGAACCGTTTCTTGCCTTATTAAGTTAAACTGGACAGAAGCCGAAGTTACAGAAAGAGGTACAAAAATGGTAGAAGCAATAAAAAGTGTCTTATAATAGAATCTCTTTTTAGTATTCTACATATTCAACAATCTCAAGGCCATACCCTATCATCCCAACACGTTTTTGTTGTACTGTGTTTGATACTAAACGAAGTTTATGTATGTTGATATCGTGTAATATTTGCGCTCCGATGCCAAAATCTTTGGTATCCATTACTATTTTAGGAGCTTTCTTAATATCTTTTCCATTTTGAAGTTCTTTTAGCCCTTTTAGGCGACCTAAAAGATTTAGAGATTGGCTTTCCTGATTGATAAAAATAATAGCACCTTTGCCTTCATTATTGATTCGTTTGAACATTGCATCCAGACGTTTATCGGCATTGTTTGTAAGCGTCCCGAGGATATCGTTATTAAACAATGTAGAATTCACCCTGGTAAGCACAGGCTCATTATCATCCCAACTCCCTAAAGTAAGTGCTATATGAATTTGATTGTTCGTGGTCTGTTTGTATGCTCTTAATCTATATTTACCAAATCGTGTAACGATATCAAAATCTTCTTTTTTCTCAATAAGTGAGTCGTGTTGCATTCGGTAAGCCACAAGATCTTCTATAGAAACCAGTTTAAGATCAAATTTTTTCGCTACCTCAACTAATTGCGGAAGACGTGCCATACTTCCATCCTCGTTCATAATTTCTACGATCACTCCTGCAGGTTTCAGGCCAGCAAGTCTAGCAAAATCGATAGCAGCTTCGGTGTGACCCGTTCTTCTTAAAACTCCACCCTCTTTTGCCTTTAACGGAAAAATATGTCCTGGACGCGCCAATTCATGCGGTTTGGTCTCCTTATCTGTTAACGCAAGAACAGTTTTTGCACGATCACTTGCAGATATTCCTGTGGTAACTCCTTTACCTTTTAGATCAACAGAAATGGTAAATGCAGTTTCCATCGGATCCGTATTATTGCCTACCATCATATTAAGTTTCAATTCATCGCAACGATTTTCGGTAAGTGGAGCACAAATAAGCCCTCTACCATAAGTAGCCATAAAATTGATCATTTCTGGTGTAACTTTTTCGGCAGCTGCAAGAAAATCACCTTCATTCTCACGATCTTCATCATCAACCACAATAATTACTTTTCCTTGTCGAATATCTTCTATAGCCTCTTGAATAGTATTCAACTTAATTCTTTTTGTGGTTTCGGTAATCTGCGACATAATTCTTAATCTTAAAAGTTATCTGCAAAGATATTTAAAAAGAAATCTATTTTTTGGATTTGGACGCTCGTTTTGCGAAGAAATCCCTGACTGGCTGAATAAAATTATCAAAACTAAAGATCCCTTGGTCTGTAGTAGCTCTACGAGTTAAGAAAATACTTAATGGAAATATGATAAAAGTAGAAAGCCATGATCCAATAAACGGTGGGATGCCTCCTTCTTCAGCACTATTTTTGGCAAAGATTCCTATAAAGTGATATGTCAAAAACAACACAACCCCGATTACGATTGGCAATCCCAAACCTCCTTTTCTAATTATTGCACCTAGTGGAGCCCCCACAAAAAATAGTAGTATGCAAGATATCCCAAGAGCATACTTATCGTGTAAAGACATTTCATATTTGTTTAGAAACCTTCTTTTTGTCGTCGTATTTTTTTCTAGTGTATTTATTTTTCTTGTAACCCCATCGGTATTGGTAATCGCGCTTTTATAAATTTGAATTTTTTGTGTGGTACTAAAAATGCTCATTAAATCCAAAGTGTCTTTGGATTCATTTTTTGAAACTTGTACCGTATCAATTTTCATGTTTCTATTTAATCCTTCGTATCCTATCCTTCTATTTACTTCTTCCCCAGTGCCTCTTATTTCATCATTTACTTGCATAGACAATGTATCAATCTCATGCCTTAGCCCATTTACATTAAGCATATTGTACCCCTTACTATACTGTTGTGCATCCATATCCACATTACCTAAAGAAGATAGGTCTATATTCAGAATATATTTTTCAAAATGCGTTTTGGCAAATGGTAATTTGTTTCTTCGCTTTGGAGACCTTTGCTGAATTTCATCATAATAGTTACCATCATTTAATACGAGTGTAATAAGATCTGAATTCACACTACCTTTTAACTCACCTTCTACTGCTTTAATAACTGTAAAGTTACCTGGTCTTGCAGCTTTTTTGTGTATAATAACATCTTTTAAGAACTGATCATTATCTCCATATTTTTCAGAAACCTTAATATTGATATCACCCAGATCATTAAACTGGTTCGGTGTAATTACCATAGCCGGTTTCACCTTTACAATATTCTTTCTTAGGTTAATAAATCTTTTTTCTGAACTGGGGATTACAGTATTAGAGAAAAGAAATGCGCCAATCCCAACAAAAAAGATAAAAATAGATAATGTACGCATGGCTCGTTGCAACGATATTCCAGAAGATTTCATTGCTGCAAACTCATAATTTTCTGCAAAATTTCCGAAAATCATAATAGAAGTAAGCAAAATCGTGAGTGGAAGTACCATTGGAATCAACCTAGGTGTCGCAAAGGTCAAAAACTTTATGATAACAGAGAAATCAAGATCTTTACCAGCCAGCTCAGAAATAAACAACCAAATGGTCTGCAATAAAAGAATAAACATAATAATTATAAAGAGCGGAAAAAACGTTCTTAGGAAAGAGGTTAAGATATATCGATCAAGAATCTTCACGTATTTTGTTTTTGAAAATTACTTTTTTGTAAAAGTAGTTTAAAATTAAAAGAACGCATGCAATTGAGCACCCGTTCTTATTATTTATAAGGAAAATATTATAGCTTTTTATATAAATAACTAATCTAATCTATTAATATAATAATTCTCATATTTTGACTCATCAAATACAAACAATGTCTCAGATAAAGGCTGATTGGTTTTAAAACTACTTACAGTAATTGTAACGTTAGTACCATTATTTTGCTTTTGAATCATTTTATAGATATGCTTGGTTTGTTTATCGACACCAAGTAATATTTCCTTCAGATCACTTTTAGAATCAATAGGAGTTAATTTTACATACTGTATTTTTCTTCCATTAACGCTCTGCACAATATCCATTTTATAGGTATATCCATCTTCATAAAAGGTCAACATTTTTGAAGGAGTAATACTATTTTCATCCTCTTCGCTTTGCGTAGAAATATTAATTTCTTCATCCTCAGGAACAATCACATGTAGTTTTTTGCCATCATACATTTGTTCGGTCCCCATTAGATTAAGAAGATATTTATTTCCTTGTAAAGTGACGTCTCCTCTTGTTTCTTGTGAAACATTTTCTGCTGGGTTATTAAGAGAGTACTTAAAGCCTATTACAATGTTATTATAGCTTTTCACTTTTTTTGAGACTTCATTAAGTAGTTCTTTTGCCGTTTGCGCTTGAACGGAAGTTAAACCCAATACAAATATGATTAATAGTGTTTTTTTTATCATTGTTTATTTTCTTCTTTTACTTTTCATTATCTAATAATTGTTGAAGCGAAACCAAATCATTAACAAGTACTTGTCTGGCCTTACTACCTTCAAAAGGCCCTACTACACCAGCTGCTTCTAATTGATCAATCAATCTACCGGCGCGATTATAGCCCAATTTCAGTTTTCTTTGTAGTAAAGACGCCGAACCTTGCTGTGCTGTTACAATAACTTCTGCTGCTTCATTAAAGAGTTTATCTCTATCCTTTTTATCTATATCAAGACTTGTGCCACTTTCTTCGCCAACGTACTCTGGAAGTAAATGAGCATCGGGATACGCTTTTTGGCTACCAATAAACTCTGTAATGCGTTCTACTTCTGGTGTATCAACAAAAGCACATTGTATCCTTATAATTTCATTTCCTTGAGTAAACAACATATCTCCTCTACCAATAAGCTGATCTGCCCCTCCTGTGTCCAAAATGGTTCGAGAATCGATTTTGGAAGTTACTCGAAATGCAATTCTTGCAGGGAAATTTGCCTTAATCATCCCGGTAATTACATTCACCGATGGTCTTTGGGTAGCTATAATTAAATGTATTCCTATAGCTCTTGCCAACTGCGCTAATCTGGCGATAGGAGTTTCTACTTCTTTACCCGCAGTCATTATAAGATCAGCAAATTCATCTACGACCAATACAATATAAGGTAAAAATCTGTGGCCATTTTCTGGATTTAATTTCCTGGCTTTAAACTTCGCATTATATTCCTTAATATTACGTACCATTGCATTTTTAAGGAGGTCGTATCTGGCATCCATTTCAATACATAACGAATTAAGCGTGTTAATCACCTTTGTATTATCGGTAATAATAGCTTCTTCTGTATCTGGTAGTTTGGCCAGGTAATGGCGTTCAATTTTGTTGAATAATGTAAGTTCAACTTTTTTGGGATCTACAAGAACAAACTTTACTTCAGCCGGATGTTTTTTGTACAATAATGAAGTTAAAATCGCATTAAGTCCAACAGATTTACCTTGTCCTGTTGCACCAGCCATAAGAAGGTGCGGCATTTTTGCCAGATCTACCACAAAAGTCTCGTTAGAAATTGTTTTACCAAGAGATAGAGGTAATTCCATTTCAGCATTTTGAAACTTCGAAGAGGCTATCGCAGATCTCATAGAAACAATAGTAGATTTCTTGTTTGGAACCTCGATTCCAATAGTTCCTTTACCAGGTATAGGGGCAATAATGCGAATTCCCAAGGCCGCCAATGATAAAGCTATGTCATCTTCAAGGTTTTTAATCTTGGAAATACGTATTCCAGCTTCAGGAACAATTTCATAAAGTGTTACAGTAGGACCGACCGTTGCTTTTATTTGTGCAATTTCAATTTTGTAATTCTTAAGGGTTTCTACAATACGATTTTTATTCTCTTCGAGCTCACCCTGATCTATTGTAATACTACCCGTTTGCCCTGTATAATCCTTTAATAAATTAATTCCAGGAAATTTATAGTTACCCAATTCAAGTTTAGGATCGAACTCGCCAAAATCCTTAACCAATTTTGCACTCAAATCTTTATCTCTAACCACTTCTTCTTCAGAAACTTTTTCGACCTCCATGGCAATATCCTCTGGGTTATCCTCAGATTTTATAATTAATTTTTCTGGGACGTCATTGTCTCTATTTTCGGGATTTCCGTAAAAATCATTGATTGTGGGGTTTAAAGTAATTTCATTCGTCTCAGATTCCTTTTTAATAAGGTCTTTCTTTACAACCTCTTTTTTCGGCTCTTCTTTTTTACCTATATCTTTTGATCTGGCAATAATTGCATCAATTCTTTCTTTAATACGACTAGATCCAGATTCTTCTTCTTGTTTTTCGGTTACTTTATGTCCATTATTATTAACTGTATTACTCGTAGATGTTGGTGTCGATTCAAAATCCCTAGCGATATCTTTTTGTGTACTTTTAATAGATGCAGTTAATCTTTCTGGAGTATATCGCAATCTCACCACTATATAAACAATAGCAAAGAAAGCCAATATTAATACTGTACCTATAAACCCAACATAATCTTGTAGAAAATCATTGGTTTCATATCCTACAACGCCGGCTAATAATCCACTTTCCTTTTTAATAAAACCAAGAACAACAGATATCCAAATCATTACCAATGTTCCCCAAAACCAAAACCCTGCAAGTTTTTTCTTGTTTAGGTCAAAAAATAAATAAATCCCGGTTAGAGAGGTCAAAACAGGTAGTATGAGTGATGATACGCCAAACCCCTTAAAAATAAAGAAATGACTTACCGTTGCCCCAAATTTACTGAGCCAATTTTTGGGTGAAGAAGCTCTATCATAAAATTGTGAAATTTCACTTTGATCTATCTTCCAATTGAAAAAAAACGAGATAAAAGCAAAGAACAATCCTATCCCCAAAAAGAACAAAAAACTTCCCAAAACTACTTTTTGTTGTCTTGATAAAGCTAATTTTTGTTTTAACGGAGTCTTTGGTTTTTTTGTTGTTTTCCTTTTTGTACTTACTCTTTTTTTAGCCATTTTTTGGATGTCTTATCGCAAAAATACGAATATCTATATTGGAACGTAAAAATGATGCAAAAATTTTCTTAATGCAAAATCGACTAAAAACATAAATAAGCGTTATTTCTGAAATTTTAGCACTTAATTTAATAAAGAGTTAACTATATAATTGATTGAAAATCATTATTTTAACAACGAAAGAACGAGAATCATTCCTACCTACACCAACGCACCAATCAAACAAATATGTTATTGTATTAACTATTCTGATTTTGAATAGATTAATTGTTCAAGTATTATCTGTAAACACAAGTCTAATTTGCTAAAATTAAATTAAAAACCATGAAAAAGATTCTATTATTACTAGTGATGTCTATGACATCGTTACTTTGTTTATCTCAAGATTCCTGGGATATTATCACCTTAAAAAACGGAAGTGTAATTGTAGGGAAAATTACTGAATTTAACTTTAATGAAAACTTAACCGTTCAGACAAAGGATGGTTATGGATATAGATTCAGAATGCAGGATGTTCAAAGCGTCACAAAAGAAAAGAAACAGGAACAAAACAGATTTAATAGAGTTACGCCAAATAATCAAAATATAAATCAAATTTCTTCAGGGAATCGATCAAATTACAATCAACAAAGCCAGGTACCCAATTACCAAAATGCTACAACCTTTTCTTCGGTTCCTGCGAATGTACCCTTAAACAATGGTAGCGCATTATCATCGCAACCACAAAATAACACCAATACCTATGAAACTTTGAATAGCAATCAAAATCTACAAAGAAATTATCAAGGAAATCCGAATAATTCCTTTAATAACCCATCACAGTTTCAAAACTATCAAAATACACAATCACAAACTCAATACCCTCAACCTATAACTAATCAAAACACTTCTAATCTTAGAAACAATCAATACCCTAATTCTAACTATAATAACCAACAAAACCCCAATAATCAAGCTGTAAGTGGCTATTATACCAATGACCCTGGCAACTCTCGTCAACAGGTTTTCTCGACTACAGCTACACCAATTACAGCTCCAATCCAGGCTAGAAAAGTACCCGAATCTGATATATTTACTAATGTTAACAACTATAGTAATTTAAAAAATGTTACTCCAAAGGTAGATTGTAATCAAGGGTTTGGAAATTTTGGTTTTGTGAATAGAACAAATAAAAACATTCTAGTGAGTATTCAGAAAAAACAAAAAGATGGATATTTTGCCGATTATAAAGAGATTTCTATAGGCCCAAACTCCAAGGGGTACTTTAACAATATTAAGGCAAATGATTATCCCTTTTTAGTAAAAACCAAAAAACGGCTGGTAGGAACCAATCAAAGTGAATATGTAATTTTGGGCAAGGGAAGCATACTAATACAAAAATGTAGAACCGAACATCTAAGTATCCAGTAATGAAACTAAAAAACATTAGTTAAACCTTTATTAAAAAGTATTCGAGAGTTTATAAGCTCTCGAATACTTTTTTTATCCAAAAAAATACGGAATATAGATTATGAATCCAATAATCATTGCAGTTATTGCTGCTATAAAAACAGCACCCGCTGCGACATCTTTTATAAAGCCAATTTTATCATGAAAATCAGGGTGAATAAAATCTGCTATGGCCTCTGCGGTAGTATTTACTCCTTCGATGCTCATAACCAAACCGATTGCAAAAATTTGCAAAATCCATTCGGTTGAAGTAATATCAAAGTAAAACCCCAGGACTGTCATAATTACAGCAATTCCTGTTTGAACCTGTATGCTGGGTTCTGTTTTTAAAAGTAATAATGCACCTTTGAAGGCATAACCACAACCACGTAGCCTGCCTATAATAAACTTTGAAACTTTACTCATTAATTTTAAGACAATATTTTTAATGCAGCCGTATAATCTGGCTCTTGAACAATTTCAGGAATTTGTTCTGTGTATAAAACGGACCCTTCTTCATCTAGGATAACAACTGCTCTAGAATGCAACCCCTGCATTGGTCCATCAATAATTTCTAAACCATAATCTTTACCAAATTGTCCTGTTTTGAAATCTGAAAGATTAATTACATCTTCTAGTCCCTCGGCAGCGCAAAAGCGTCCTTGTGCAAAAGGAAGATCTCTAGACACACACAAAACTTTTGTATTGTTTAAACTACTAGCTTCTTTATTAAAAGTTCTTGCAGAAGCTGCGCAAATACCAGTATCGATTGAAGGAAAAACATTCAATATCACTCTGGTTCCTTTATAATCTGATAATTTAGATATAGACAAATCGCCACTCACTAATTCAAAATCAGGTGCTTTTTGACCTATTTCGGGCAATGTACCATTGGTATGTATTTCGTTTCCTTTTAAAGTTATTGTAGCCATAATAAATGATTGTTATATTTTGAGCTTTAAAATTAATAAGATTAAATGGTAATTTTCATAAAGTTTTAAGAAAATAAAAAACCTTCCAGGTCGGAAGGTTTTACTTTTTCTTTTTCATGTATCAATGGATCCTAGAACCCTTTGCATAAAACTATTCAGAGCTTCTTTCTTTGGCGTTCCCTGTTTGATCATTTTATCAACTTCAAGGGCTCCATACATATTAGAGATTAACTCTCCAATAACATCCAACTCTTTATCTTTAAGTGAAGGCACCTCTGTTAATGCCTCTAGAGTTTCTATAGTTTCAACCACAAAATCTTCATCATTTTCTTCTATGAAACTGGTGAGGTGCTTAATTACTGGTAACTTCATCTACTAACTCTTTAAGAATATCAAATTTGTTTGTTTGTACCTGATTCATAAATGCTCCATCTTTAAAAGCGGCAAAAGTTGGAAGATTATCTACTGTAGCCATTTTTCTGGATTCAGGGTACTTTTCGGCATCCACAACAATAAAAACTGTATCGTTGTTTTCTAAGGCCAATTTTTTAAACTTTGGTTTCATAATTCGACAATTTCCGCACCACGATGCAGAATATTGCACCACTACCTTATTATTATCAGCAATAAGTTGAGAAAGATTATCTTCTGTTAATTCTTGAACCATTTGATCTTTTGAGTTAAATTAGGTGTAAAACTTCTTCAAGTGATATTCCTGAAGAAGTTTATAAAATCATTTTTATTAGTTTGAAGCTAAATAAGAAGCTACTCCTTCTCTATTAGCATTCATTGCCTGCTTTCCTTCTTCCCAGTTTGCAGGACATACTTCTCCATTTTTCTGAACGTGAGTATATGCATCTATAAGTCTTAAAAACTCCGCTACATTTCTACCAACTGGCATATGGTTCACACCTTCATGAAAAACCGTTCCTTCTTCATCGATCAAATACGTTGCTCTATAAGTAACATTGTCTCCTTCAACAGTAACAACCCCTGTTTCTTCGTTATATGTTTCATTGGTAATATCAAGAATACCCAAAGTATTAGATAAGTTACGGTTAGAATCTGCAAGAATAGGATATGTTACACCTTCTATACCTCCATTGTCTTTAGAAGTGTTCAACCAAGCAAAATGTACTTCAGGAGTGTCGCATGATGCACCAATAACTATAGTATTTCTTTTTTCGAATTCTTTTAACGCTTCTTGAAATGCATGAAGTTCTGTCGGACAAACAAAAGTAAAATCTTTTGGATACCAGAAAAGCAATACTTTTTTGTTTTTGTTCTTTGCTTCTTCAAGAACATTAATCTTAAAAGTATCCCCCATATCATTCATTGCGTCTACATCTAGATTAGGAAATTTTTTACCTACAAATGCCATGTTTTTTTAAATTTTGATATAATTAACTTATTTGTTTTGACGTCGCAAATATACATCTACTTATAGAACAAAATAGGGTGATTAATTTTTATTATTTATGTTTCAATAGTTTTTTCTAATCACATATTATTTTCCTATAAATCATACTTTATTCTTACAAATAGTTGTTTTTACTTACAAGAATTACGGATAAATTGCACTTTTTTTACGGTGAATTACACTTTCTTTAATCTATTTTTGTATTTTCGCCTATAGATACGATCCATTAATTATGTAAAAGTTGAAAAAAAATATTCAACATATAACTTTCTTATTTCTAATTGGTTTTACCCAAATCATTCAATCTCAATCTTCCCTAATTTCGGATAGCATATGGAGCTATATTAAAAAAGCCGAAAAATTACAAGAGGAGTATAAGTACGAAGAATCTCTAGAGATTGCTAAGGCAGCATTGCAAAATGCTCAATATAATAATGATGATAAAAGTCTTGGGTATATTTATAATATCATCGCAAAGAATTATGAAATTAATGACGACGATACTAAAGCAAGAAGTAATTATCGTCGAGCGATGACTCATGCAAGAAGTTCTAAGAGCGAAGTCCTTGAAACAGATTTATATAATAATCTTGCTCGTGTATACACAAAACATAATCTAACAAGATCCAAAGGTGTTGGGTATTACAAAAAGTCTTATGAATTTGCTGTAAAACTAAATGATACAGCCAGAATGATTAGACCACTTCTTAATCTGGGACAGTATTATATCTCAAGAAACGACTTTGATAGCGCTTATGAGTATCTAGCGCCTGCCAGAAAATTAATTCATGAAAAATCTCCCAACTTGGTTAAAACAAAACTAAATGGACTTTTAGGAAAGTATTTCCTGAATGTAAGGAGATATCAAGTTGCTGAAGAATATATAGACAGGGCAATTTCTTATGCAATTGGAGAGACAAAAAACAAAAAGAATAAAGATGAATTGACATCAACTTACTATGAAGAACTAGCATCAGCATATGAAACAAAGTCTGAATTATATCGCAAACAACAGGATTATCAAAATGCTTATTATTTCCAAAAAAAGCAATTTCAAAATATCCTACGGGCAAAAGAATTTAAACGATTAATAGAACTTCAACGTGCAAATATTGAGTATGAGGTTGACCAATATGAAGCAAAAATTAAAAAGGCCGAGTCTGAAAAGAAAGAAAGCGAATCAGAAGCATTAAAATGGAGGATTAGTATTATCCTTGGTGTTATTCTTATATTAATTTCGTTGGCTTTCCTTATTAGTTCATATAAAAATAATCTTCAGAAAAGAAAGTTGAATAATGACTTAATTGAAAAGAATAGAGAACTGATTAGTGCCAAAGAAACGGCAGAACAAGTATCTACCTTAAAATCTCAATTTATATCAACCGTAAGTCATGAACTTAGAACACCGCTTTATGGAGTTATCGGACTTACTTCGCTATTAATGGAGAATCCCGATCAAAAGAAAAAAAATGAGTACCTAGAGTCTCTAAAGTTTTCGGGAGACTATTTGCTGGCTCTTATTAATGATGTTCTTCAATTAAGTAAAATCGAAACTAATGAGGTAAAACTTGAAAAAGTTACTTTTGACATCAGGTCTTTGATTGAAGGAATCGTTAATTCGTTACATACAAAACAAAAAAGTAATAATAATACCGTACATATTGATATAGACAAGAAGATCACTACCACCTTACTAGGAGATTCTGTAAGATTGTCTCAAATTCTAATTAATCTTATTGGTAATGCTCTTAAGTTTACCAAAAATGGTAATATCTGGGTATCTGTAAAATGTATGCAAGCCAATGATGACAGTTATTTGTTACGATTTATTGTGAAAGATGACGGAATCGGAATCCCTAAAAACAAACAACAAAGTATTTTTGATAATTTTGCACAGGTAAAAAATGAAAATCAGGAATATGAAGGTACTGGTCTTGGACTGGCCATTGTTAAAAAACTAATTCATCTTCATAATAGTGAGATCAAAATAAAAAGTCAGGAAGGAAAAGGTTCTGAATTCTACTTCGATCTTAACTATGAAAAAGCAGTAAAGGAAGAGGAAATTTCTTTACAAATGGGAGAAACCTTAAGTATAGGAACAAGCAACTTCAATGTTCTTATTGTTGATGATAATAAAATTAACCAAATTGTAACTCAAAACATTCTAAAAAAGAAAGGATATACCTGTAATATTGCCAGTAATGGTATGGCCGCTATCGAAATGTTGAAAGTCGAAAAATTTGATCTTGTACTTATGGATATCAATATGCCCGAAATGAATGGACTCGAGGCAACCAAGGTTATTAGAACTTTTAATACTCACATTCCTATCATTGCATTAACGGCTGTTGAAGAAGGAGAAATTAGAAACCAGGCATTATCGGTAGGAATGAACGATGTGATTATAAAACCTTATGACACACAACAATTCTTCCAGACGATTATGAGAAACATCTCTAAAGTGAAAATGGCATAATTCCTTTAGTTTTCTGAGCACTAAAATTCTTAATATTTAACTTAATCTGTTAAATGCTGTTTCTTTTCTTTTGAATGTTTTAATTTTAGGAGCTAAAACTTCAAGGTTACCTAATATTATGAGTTCAAAAAAAATAGGTTTTAATACCATTTGTACTCATCTTGGCGAAATAAAAGATGAGCAATTTAAAGGAGCAGTTTCACCCATTTATTTATCTACATCCTATGCTTTTGAAGATGTCAACATAAAACGATATCCAAGATATTTCAACACTCCTAATCAAGAGGCATTATGTAAAAAAATAGCAGCTCTAGAAAAAGGAGAATCTTCATTGATATTTGGAAGTGGAATGGCCGCCATAAGTACCACCCTATTCGCTTTTCTAAAAAAAGGTGATCATGTAATATTACAAAGAGCAATTTATGGTGGAACGGCTAATCTGGTAAATGAAGAATTTGAAAAACATGGAATCGAATTCTCATACGTCGATACTCATTCTACTGAAAGTTTTCAAGAAAAAATCCAACCGAATACCAGGGTAATTTACATAGAAACACCATCCAATCCATTATTATCAATAGTAGATATTAATGCCGTCGCGATTCTTGCCAAAAAACACAGAATCACAACAATGATCGACAATACTTTTGCTTCACCGGTAAACCAAAACCCTATTGAATTAGGCATCGACATTGTCTTGCATTCTGCTACCAAATATCTTGGTGGGCACAGCGATATTTTGGCTGGCGCAGTAATTTCTACCGAAAAAAAAATAGATCAGATATTCCAAGTAGCCAAAAATTTTGGAGGTAGTCTAAGCGATTTTACAGTTTGGATGCTCGAACGTAGTATAAAAACTTTGGGGTTACGGGTAAAACGCCAGAATAAAAATGCAATGAAATTAGCCAAATGGCTTAACAAATTAGATGATATAACTACCGTTTACTATCCGGGTTTAAAATCTCATCCCGATCATAAAGTTGCCAAAAAACAAATGAAGGGTTACGGAGGCATGTTATCTTTTGAACTAAGGGAAGGCTTGGATGCGAGTAAGTTTCAAAAAGAACTACGACTAATAAAAAGTTCAATGAGCTTGGCTGGTGTAGAAAGTACAATTCTATCCCCTACTCTTACCTCTCATGCTCTACTTACTGCAGAAGAAAGAGAGTTACAAGGTATTCGAGATGGATTATTGAGATTTAGCGTAGGAATAGAAGAAAAAGAAGATTTAATGCAAGACATACTACAAGCTCTCGAAAAAATAAAAATTACAGCCCTTCAACACTAGAAATTTATGAAATTGGATATTCTTGCCATTGGAGCACACCCCGATGACGTAGAGTTAAGCTGCTCTGGGACAATAGCAAAAGAAGTAAGTAATGGTAAAAAAGTTGGAATACTAGACCTTACAAGAGGGGAACTAGGCACTAGGGGAACCAGCGAAATAAGAGATCTAGAAGCAAAAAGAGCTTCTGAAATTCTTGGTGTACAAATTCGAGAAAATCTTGGTTTTAAAGATGGTTTTTTTATCAATGACGAAAAGCATCAGTTAGAAATCATTAAGATATTAAGAAAATACAAACCCAATGTTGTTTTATGCAACGCTGTAGATGATCGACATATAGACCATGGAAAAGGAAGCAAATTGGTAAGTGATGCCTGTTTTCTTTCTGGGTTAAGAAAAATTGAAACTTTTTTGAACGGCAAACAGCAAGAAGCCTGGAGACCCAAACATGTTTATCATTACATACAATGGAAAAACATAGAGCCCGATTTTGTGGTAGACATTGGTAATCATATCGAAACGAAAATGGAAAGCGTAAAAGCATATGCTTCACAGTTCTATGATGCAGATAGCACACAACCTTCGACTCCAATATCCAGCAAGAACTTCTTGGATAGTATTAGGTACAGGGCAGCCGATTTAGGAAGAATTATTGGTGTAGATTACGCAGAAGGCTTTACCGTAGAACGCTATGTAGCAGTCGATTCTATTTTTGATCTAATTTAATTCAAAAAAATGTTTGCATAAATAGAGAAATACTTTATTTTTGCAAACCAAAATTACATGGTGGTTGTAGCTCAGTTGGTTAGAGCGCCTGATTGTGGTTCAGGAGGTCGTCGGTTCGAGACCGATCTTCCACCCAGAAAGTAAAGCTTCCCAGAAATGAGAAGCTTTTTTTGTATCGACTCGTCTTGATACATATTAAAAAATGTGCTAAAAAATAAGAAAAGCCCTTAAAAAAGGGCTTTTCTTATTTTAATCTGTTAAAGTGATCACTCTCCTTCGCTATCCGCGCCATCTACAACAATCCTTTCTAGTCTATTTGCAACTTCCCAAGCTGTATAGAATATTAATTGTGCACGTTTGGCCAGTAATTCGTATTCTATTTTATCTGGAGTATCTGTAGGCTTGTGATAATCCTCATGAACTCCATTAAAATAAAAAATACTTGGAATATTATGCTTAGCAAAATTATAGTGGTCGCTTCTATAATAAAATCGATTAGGATCATTTTTAGCATTGTATTTATAATCCAAATCCAAATTAACATACTTCGTATTCATTTCCTCACTAATATTGTGCAAATCTGTACTTAATCGATCACTTCCTATTAGATAGATATAATTGTTTTTATCCTCAGGTTCATGACTCTCGTCTATTCTTCCGATCATATCGATGTTCAGATTTGCAACGGTATTTTCAAGAGGAAAAACTGGATTTTCATCTGTATAATATCTAGAACCGTATAGCCCCTTCTCTTCTCCAGTTACATGTAAAAATAAAATTGATCTTTTTGGTCCCATTCCATCTTTCTTTGCTTTTGCAAAGGCTTGAGCAATTTCAAGTATACTTACCGTACCAGATCCATCATCATCTGCACCATTGTAAATATTTCCCTTATTATCTATTCCAACATGATCGTAATGTGCAGAGATTACAATTATTTCGTTTGGTTTCTCAACTCCTTCAATATATGCCAATACATTTTCAGAGGATTTTATGCCACCTCTAAAATAGCTTTCAGGGATTTCCTGAAAATAATCATCTTCGCCAAGCGGAGAAGGAATCCCCATTTCTTTATACTGCAACTTAAGATATTCTGCAGCTTTTTTTTGTCCCGGTTCTCCTGTATCGCGCCCTTCAAAATCATCTCCTGCAAAAGTGTATAAATATTCTTTTAATTCTTCGGCAGTAATAGTTTGTGCATAAGATGTCACTACAGATTCTTTGGTGATATCAGTATCCAACTGGGGTACCGAAGAAGAATTTTGAGAAGTACCACAACAAGAAACAACAAATGCACTAATTAGCAATAAGATATTTTTCATGTATTTTTTTTATTTATAAAGGCACAAGATACTGATTTCATCCCATATGATTTCAAGAATATTTTGCAACCATTAAAAAACTCAAAAATTATTTTGAAAATATTCTTTTTAGATACAAAAAAGGTTTTATATTTGCACCCGCAAAGGAGAAATGGCAGAGTGGTCGAATGCGGCAGTCTTGAAAACTGTTGAGGGTCACACCTCCGGGGGTTCGAATCCCTCTTTCTCCGCAAAAAGCCTTGTAAACATCTAGTTTACAAGGCTTTTACTTTTAATAAAAAAATACAAGATGAATATCTTGTCCTAAATACTTTGTTTTATTTTATTTTCAGTTTTTTCTTTAATAAAATAGAATTTACTGCATTTACGGTTTCCCGCATAATAAATTGCAAATCATTTTGTAACTTTAAGTAAAATTCCCCCTTTTACGCTAACAGAAACGACCCAATATTATGCCTTTTACTGCAGAACAATTCGGAATATTGGCCGAAAAAACCTTGCACTTTCTTCTTATTTTAAAAAAAAATGGACGAATAATCGCATTCAATAATAGATGTGGTATTCTTTTCCCTATTGAAAAAAATCAAAAAGCAGCCAAATATATTACAGACTATATCATAGATGAAGATGTTAAAGTTTTTAATCGATCAATTTCGTCTCTTAATGAAAAAAATTCGATTCTTAGTGAATCATTTAGTTTCGTAACTGAAGAACAAGGTGTACTCTCTCTGAAATTTAATCTAACCTTGTATAATGATTTAATTTATGCTGCTGGAATTGACACTACAGAAGAGTACAAAGAACACAGGGCTTTAATGACTATTTCAAAGCTTACCAAAACTGGCGCTTGGTATTACAACCCAAAGAACAATGAAATGTTTTGGTCTAAAGGATGTTATCTAATCAAAGATTTGGATCCGAAAACAGAAATGACTAGAGAGTTAGGAGCAAGTTTCTATCCCAAAGAAAATAGAGGACGCGTAGAAAGCTATCTTAGTAATCTTATTAAGACCAAAAAACCGTACCAATATACCGAGAAGATTATTACTCATAAAGGCAATGAAAAATGGGTAAAAGTGGTTGCGCACCCGGTTATCTATAAAAATGAAGTGATCTATGTAAACGGAACCATTGCAGATGTTACAGATCGCCACAATTATATAGAAAAACTGAAATACAATGAAGAAACCAAACACTTGGCACTAAAAGGTATTCGGTCAGGATTATTTGACCATCATATCGAAAAAAACGAAGTTTTTTATAGTGCAGATTTTAAAAAAATGCTTGGGCTACCACTAGATCAAGATTTTGTTCCGGAGGAAAAATTCAGAAAAATGATTCATCCGGAAGATGTAGATAATGCGCTTAAAAGACATTTAGACAATCTAAAAAAAACGGGATTTCAGTACTATAATTATTATCGGCTAAGTGATAAAAAAGGAAATTATAAACATTATGAAGTCCATGGTTTTCGAAGAAAGAATGAAAATGGAGAAACCATTAGAATGATTGGAAACCTTATTGACGTGCATCAAAAAAAAATAAATGAAAAAACTATTTCGGAAAACAAAAATAGATTACAAGCTATTGTCAATAATGGATTTGCCTACACCGTGTTGCTAGACATTAATGGAAAAATTTTAATTGCAGATAAAAAGTCTTTAAAAATTATTAAAAGAGATTTTAACGTTGACCCCACTCAAACCGATTGTCAATTTATCGATGTAATGCCTATAAACTTCAAAAGTTCGTTCACTCATAACTTTAATGAAGCCTTAAAAGGAAATACTATCAAAAAAGAAACAGAACGAATTACTGCCGAGGGAAAAACCCAGTGGCTAGAAACAAAATATACCCCAATTTTTGATGACGAATACAAAATCAACTCAGTATTAATAAGTTTTCATGATATTTCTGAGCGAAAACATGCACAAAAAGCGATTACTGAAGCCCATATACGCGAACAAGAGCTTAGCAATCTAAAATCCAATATCTTATCAAATTTTAGTCATGAGATAAGAACTCCTCTTAATGGCATAATGACCATCAGCAATTTAATACTTGAAAACAAATTCTCTGAAGATAAAAAGAAGTTACTTAAGTATCTTGAAGAGAGTAAAGATCGTCTTTTGGATACCATGAACAAGTTATCCAACTTTAGTGAAATACATGCGATACATGCTAATCTTAATTTTGAAGAAGTTGATATTAATTATGTGGTAGAAACCTCTTTTAGAGAACATAAATACATTGCAGACAGCAAAGGTTTAGACTACCAATTAAAGCTTGATTCCAATAGTCCGCAAGCAAAAATCGATGTTAATCTCTTCCGCCCTGCCCTAAATAATATTATACACAATGCTATCAAATACACCAAAAACGGACGTGTCAAAATAAGCATCAGTTCTGAAGTTTCGAAAAAAAACGTTTATATTTATGTTAAAGATTCGGGTATTGGAATAGATAAAAAGGATTTTGACAAAATTTTTGAACCGTTAATACAGGGAAGTTCAGGAATAAACAGGGAATATGAAGGAACCGGTATTGGACTAAGTTTATCTAAAAGGTACATCGAAATTTTAGGAGGGAGAATAAAACTGAAGAGCAAATTAAGTGAAGGAACAAAGTTTATTATAATAATTCCAAAATGCCTATGAATATTCTTTACGTAGAAGATAATAAAATAAATGCAATGGTAATGGACAAGATGTTGTCCAAAGATGATTCTAATGTTATTATTGCAGAAAATGGTTCGCAGGCACTTAAAGTTGTAAAAGAAAAAAGCCTTGACCTTATCCTTGTAGATATTAACTTGGGCCTAAATCAAATGGATGGTTGTGAACTGTTACAACGCTTCAAAAAGCTTGAATTACTTCAAAATATCCCTGTATTTGCAGTTACAGCATATGCCATGCCCGGGGACAAACAACGTTTCTTAAATTTAGGTTTTGACAACTACTTCTCTAAACCCGTAAACTTTGACAAATTATTATCGGTTATCTCCAAAATACGAAACAATTTGGGGACTACACAAATGAATTAAAAATTGAAAAATATAATATTTTAATTATCTAATCTGGCTAAATCGTATCCCTAATTGTTTTTCCAGATCTCTAATTATCTTTACCTCAGATTTTTGTACAAGAGCCAAGGACAACCCTGTTTTTCCCGCTCTCGCGGTTCTCCCGCTACGGTGCGTATAATATTCAATTTGATCTGGTAATTGATAATGAACCACAAATGCAAGATTTGCCACATCTATTCCGCGCGCTGCTACATCTGTAGAAACCAATAATTGAAGAGTTTTGTTCCGGAAAGCCCTCATAACTTTATCTCTTTCTTTCTGAGTCATTTCTCCCTCTAGTAAACCCACTTCATAGTTTTTGGCATTCAATTGCTTCGAAAGAGTACGCCCAGCTACTTTTGTCCTTGTAAATATAATTCCCCTGCTCCCCTTTTGCGTTTTCAGGAAATACGCAAGTGTATCTAACTTTCCAGATTCTTCACCTACTACAAATTGATGATCTATACCTTTATTAACAGCATCACTTTTATCTATAGAAACTCTAATAGCACTCTTGTTAACGTAAGTATTAATTATTTCGTTTAAAGATACAGGCATCGTAGCCGAAAAAAGCCAAACATTTCGATAACCTGTAGTTTTACTTAGAATTGTTGTCAAATCTTTTTTAAACCCCATACTTAACATTTCATCTGCTTCATCCATAACAATGGTTTTTATTCTTGAAATATCGACTACCTTTCTATCCACAAGGTCTATAAGTCTTCCAGGGGTAGCAACAACAATATGTGTAGGTCTGCTAAGTCTTGAAATTTGCCTTTCTATTTTTTCTCCACCATAAACCGACTCGGTAAAGATTCTATCTGTATATTTTGTAAACTTGAAGAATTGCTTAGCTATTTGCTGACCTAGCTCGCGAGTTGGTGCCAATACTAACGCTTGTATATGATTTTTATTGATGTCAATTTTGGAGAGTAAAGGAATACCAAAAGCCGCAGTTTTTCCGGTACCTGTTTGTGCCTTACCAATAAAGTCGACATCATTATTAATTAAAACAGGGATCGCCTGTTCCTGAATTTTTGTTGGAACCGTAATTCCTATTTCCCTAAGACCTTTGTTAAAATCCTTGGACACCCCTAACTCTAAAAATGTCATAACTTTATTATTTAAGTTGCAAAAATAACCGAATATCTTAACAACCTAAATAAACTTGAAGATTACTAACATTTTTAACAAGTAATGCTCATGAAGTAAATGAAGAACTGACGTTTAAGAGTTAATCCTTTCTTATGATAGTGATGTTTATTCATGCAAAAGCCTCCAGAGCAATTAAAATCTGTACCTTCATCCGAAGAAATAATATCAATTAACGCTAACTCTTCGTCGTGATCATTATCGTAATCCAGGTACAAATACTGAAGTTCTTCTTTGTTTATATCAGAAATGTACGAAAAATCCTTCTCGTTCGCTTCGCCCAGGGTTTCAAAATTTAAGTTTTCAGCATCTGATAAAAATTCTAAATCATGGTGTTCAGCGTGATATACATGCTCAGACTCAAGCTGAGCATTCCCTAAATGAGTTATTAAGAAAAAAACCAGTAAAAATGAGGAGTGTAGAAGTTTAGTCATATAAATCAATTTAAGTCTTGGGGTAATCTTTATTTTAGTTCAAAATTATAATCTTATGCAAGAAAAACAGTAAATTCCTACAATATGTTTCTTAATTTCATCGCTAAAATACATATATAATCGTTAAAAAGCAACACAAATTTGGTTTTTAACACTTAAAATTGAAAGATAACCTTCTTCTAATTAGAGAAATACCTTAAAACAACTTGATATCGGTTGCCGAATGATCAGGAAGGCGAAGTGAGGTTCCTAGATGTTGATTCAATTCTGTAATAAGATACCTTGATAACAGCGGGGATTCTTTTTCTATGTTTTGATGAACAAAAAAGTGAATATGGTTGATCCCTTGATCTTTCCATTTTTTTAATCGTTTAACCCAATCATCCAATCTGCTATAATCTGTTTCATGATTTGCTCCCACATATCTTACAAAAGCTTCATCATTGGTAAGTCTCATGTGAAGTAAGTCTCTTCTTCCAGCGGTATCCGTTATGATATTTGAAATAGTATTCTCTTCTAAGAGATTATATAATTCATTGGCAATAGTGTCGTCATTAAACCAATCTGTGTGTCTAAATTCTACAGCCAGTCTTACCTCTTTGGGCCATTTTTCAACAAACTTAACTACTCTATCAAAGTTTTTGGGCGCAAAATTCCCATGCATTTGTAAAAAAATGGTCCCTAATTTCTCTTTAAGATGAAGCACATTCGTAAGATACTGATCTACATAAGGTTGAACATCATCATTTAATCGTTTCAAATGAGATATATTCTGAACAAGTTTTGGGAAAAACTTAAAGCCTTCTGGTGTTTTGTTATACCATTTTTTAAATTGCTCTTCAGGAAAGATTCGATAGAAGGTCGCATTGAGTTCTATACTATTAAATTGTCTTGAGTAATACTCAAGTTCGTCCTTTGTTCCTCTTGGATAAAACCCTTTTAAATCTTGTCGATTCCATTTGGCACATCCCACATACACAGACAACCTATCTGTTGCATTCTTTTTTAATACTTCAGCAGTATTTGGGTGATCTGCCGGAATTGTAAAATCTACTTGTTCTGGATATTCTACTTTACCAAATTTCATACTTTTAAAGAAAAAGGTTAATTATATGTAACAAAAATATGATTCGATTGACTAATTTTATACTAACATCATAAAAAAATACGATAATGAACGTTTTAAAATCTATTTTGGTAGCTACGATTTTGGCTATCTCAACTTCTTTTTACGCACAAACGGCGGACGAAATTATAGACAATTACTTTGAGAATACTGGAGGAAAAGAAAATTGGGAGAAATTAGAAGGCCTTGAAATGATTGGTGTCATGAAAATGCAAAACATGGAAATACCCTTTGAGCAAGTTGCTACCAAAGACGGAAAACAAGTTGTAACTATTGAGCTTCAAGGAAGCCGTATGGTATGGTCTGCTTTTGATGGTGAAACGTCTTGGCAAAGAAATCAAATGACTATGGAAGCTGAGAAAAGTGACAATGAAGCTACCGAAAACATGAAAAAACAGACTAAAGATTTTCCAGACCCTTTCTTAAATTATAAAGAAAAAGGATATACAGTCGAACTTATCGGAAAAGAAACTATAGATGGAACTGAAACTTTCAAAATAAAAATTACTAAGGATCCTATTCTTATCAATGGAGAATCAAAACCAAATATCTCTCATTACTATTTTGATACTGAAAATTTTGTTCCAATAATAGTAGAATCAGAAATTAACGAAGGGCCAATGAAAGGCCAACTGGTAAAATCATCTCTAAGTGATTACCAAGAAGTAAATGGGGTTTATTTTCCATTTACGATAAGTAATGATTTCCAAACTCTTGGTTTTAAAGAAATCAAACTTAATCCAGAAATAGATGCTTCAGTTTTCGCTTTCCCTGAAAAAGCTGCTGAAACAAAAAAAGAATAAGTATTTAAATTGTAAAGATCCCCAGAAACGATTTTTGGGGATTTTTTATTCACAACAAATCAATCAAAGCAATCATGAATAAAAAAATTTTTATTGCAGTCTGTGGTATACTTTTTTCACTAGGCATGCAAGCTCAAGATATTGTTCTTAAAGGAAAAGAACTATTTGGTAACTTAGAGGCTCGACAAATTGGTCCGGCACTTATGAGCGGTCGAATTATTGACCTTGAAAATCATCCAACAAACAACAAAATAATATATGCCGGTACTGCAGGAGGTGGTGTTTGGAAATCTGAAAATGCGGGCGCGTCTTTTGTTTCTGTTTTTGATGACCACGCACAATCAATTGGTGCTGTTGCTATCGATCCCAGTGATCCAGACAATACTGTTTGGGTAGGTACCGGAGAAATTTGGACTAGAAATAGTGTTTCTATTGGTGACGGATTGTATAAATCTACAGATGGTGGTGCCAATTGGAAAAAGATAGGCTTCGAAAATTCTGAACGCATTAGTAGTATTGAAATTAATCCAAAAAACCCTAATGAAGTTTATGTAGGCGTTTTGGGAGCACTATGGGGTGATAGTGAAGACAGAGGAGTTTACAAAACCACTGATGGTGGTAAGACATGGGAAAAAATTCTTTATGTTAACGAAAAAACCGGGGTTAATGATCTTCTTATGGATCCAACAGATCCAAATACCTTATATGCAGCTATGTGGGAGTTTAGAAGAACAGCCTGGGGCTTTAATTCTGGTGGACCTAGTAGCGCATTATACAAATCTACCGATGCAGGAAAAACCTGGAACAAAATTCACAATGGGTTTCCAAAAGGTGATCTAGGAAGATTTGCTATTGCCATAGCTCCATCTAACCCAAAAACAGTATTTGCGGTAGTAGAAAGTAAAGAAGACAAAGGATTATACCGTTCTGATGATGCAGGTGCGAATTGGAAATTGCTAAATGGGGATTTTGGCCTGGTGGTAAGACCTTTTTATTTTTCAAGATTGGTAGTGCATCCAAAAAATCCTGATATCTTGGTAAAAGGTGGATTGTTTGGTTCTATCTCAAGAGATGGTGGAAAAACGTTCAAAAACCTTGGAAATATGCACGCCGACATCCATGATATAGTTTTTGATATTGACAACCCTGAAGCTATGTATGTAGGAACCGATGGTGGTGTATATAGAAGTTGGGATGGTGGAGCTACCATGGACATGGTTGATAATTTACCCTTATCGCAATTTTATCATATTAGTGTAGACAACGAAGAACCTTATAACATCTATGGAGGATTACAAGATAATGGATCCTGGTGGGGGCCTTCTTCATCACCAGGAGGAATTGAAGCAAGAGATTGGAAACGTGTTGGAGTTGGAGATGGTTTTAGAGTATTAAGACATCCAACCAAAAGAATTATCTATTCTGAAATGCAGGGAGCCCAAAATGTTTGGCGATATGATATCGATAAAAATTACACAAAAAATGTACAACCCTTATCCATAAAAGGTGAAGCCGATTTGCGCTTTAATTGGAACGCTCCAATGGCGATAAGTACTCACCAGCCGGATCGATTTTATATGGGTAGTCAATTTCTGCATATAAGTGAAGACATGGGAGATAACTGGAAAAAGATATCTCCAGACCTTACGACAAACGATCCGGCAAAACAAGATAAAGAATCAGGAGGAATCTCTACAGATAAATCTGGTGCAGAAACTCATACCACGATTTTTACCATAGCAGAATCACCGTTAGATGAAAAAATTATCTGGGTAGGTACAGATGATGGTAACGTGCAAATAACCAAAGATGGTGGTAAGTCATGGACCAACACGGTTGCAAATATTCAAGGGTTACCAAAAAACACTTGGGTTTATCACATTGAAGCAAGTTCTCATAAAAAAGGTGCAGCTTATGCCGTTTTCGATGGACATGCCTCGGGTGATATGAATACCTATGTTTACAAAACAGAAGATTTCGGACAGACCTGGAAATCTATTGCAACAGATGATATTGTAGGTTTTGCTAGAAATATCCAAGAGGATTATGTCAATGAAGATCTTCTATTTCTTGGTACCGAATTTGGTTTGTTTATTACTATAGATGGTGGAAAAAACTGGTCTCGTTTTACCAATAATATGCCTGCAACTGCTGTGCATTTTATTGATTTACAGAAAAAAACCAACGATTTGGTAATGGGCACACATGGCCGTGGGGTGATCATTATAGATGATATCTCACCACTACGACAAATGAGTCAAGAAGTACTTGCCAAAGATGTACATTTTTTCGATACCAAACCCTTCGTCATTAAAGAAGAAAGTGGTTTTGGTGGCGGTAGTACAGAACTTCAATTTGTAGGAGACAACCCGGGGTCGAACGCCAAACTTATTTACTATCTCAAGAAAAGACATACTTTTGGAAAAATGACATTAGTCATACAAGATCAAGAAGGTAACGAAGTTGCCAGCCTTGTCCCTGGAAAGGCCAAAGGAATTAATGTAGTAGACTGGAATTTCAGAAAAAAAGCACCAAAAGTGGCCGCTGGTAAAACATTTACCTTCGGCGGATTTACGGCACCGCGAATTATGGCTGGAGAATATAAGGTAGTACTTAAAAAAGGGAAAAAAGAGTTTGTAAGTTCAATAACTGTTCAGAATGATCCAACTTCCTTAATTTCTGCCGAAGAAAGAATTGCCCATCAAAAAACTACAAAAGAGTTATTTGATGATATGGAAGATCTAGCATATTTGGTGTATAGAATCGATCAAAACATCAAGAAATCTGAAGAACTGGCCAAAAATGATCCAGCTTCCAAAAAGGTAACCGCTGCCGTTATTGAAGAATTAACTTCATTGAAGGAAACTTTGGTGGTTACCACAGGAGATAATTATGTAAACGAAGCCGAACCTCAATTAAGAGAAAAGCTTTCTGAATTGTATGGTGAAGTTGCTGGTCAATTTGAAAAACCTTCTCGTTCACAATTAGAAAATCAAGAGGTACTCGAAACCAAACTAAGTGAAGCGAAGGCTACTTATGAAAAAATCACTAGCAAACAAGTTGCCAAACTGAATAAGTATCTTGAAAAGAACGGAAAAGCTCCTATCGAGCTTTTAGAAAAAGCCAAATTTTTAAGTAAATAAATTAGAAAATAAACTTCTTAAAAAGCTCCCAAAACGGGAGCTTTTTTTAATATAAAGTTAGTATTAACTTAATTCTAAGTATAAAAACAAAGCGTACTTTGAATCGAAGTTTACAGATTGTTTATAAGTAGTTCAAAACTCTAATTGTCCCCTTGAAATTTCAATTCAACAATTGCGTATTTTTAGTAAACCTTCTTTATTATGGAAAACAGGGAATCGAATTTGTTGGCTATGCGCCCACACTTATTAAATGCAAGAGTTTCTGAAAACATGACTAATGATGAACAATTTCAGAACAAAACCATTAGACCCATTGTAAAACTTCAAGGAGATTTATTAATTGCAGTATTTAAAAACTACATTAAAAAAAGGAAAAATACTTTTTACGAATTATCACTTGAAAAGAAATTGGCTTTTATAGAAAATGCCATACAAAAGGATATGAAGTTTAGGAATAGTCTTAAGGGAATGATTATCGGGCAATTTACTGTAGAAGAGTATGTAACGTATACTCAAAATTCATCGGCTTTAAATAAGAGAATGATGAATATTGTTAAAGAGCGCCTGCAAGACAACGTACAACTTTTGGAGTACCAGGTCGCTTAAAAAAAAAAGAAGCGTTGATTTTATCAACGCTTCTTTTTTTTTAATATCATTACGTACGCAAAATGTTTAGCCTTTTAAATATTCCAGAACATTTTCTTCTATTCTTTTCTCTACTTCAGAAACGTCTGCTTTTTTAAAAGGTTCTCCGGTAATGTTTTCATAAAGCTCGATGTATCTTTCAGAAACCGAATTAATATATTCATTAGTCATTTCCGGAATTTGTTGACCTTCTTTACCTTGAAAACCATTGCTTATTAACCATTGTCTTACAAATTCTTTAGATAATTGTTTTTGTGGCTCTTCATTTTGCTGCCTTTCTTCATAACCTTCAGCATAAAAATAGCGTGAAGAATCCGGAGTATGGATCTCATCTATTAGAACAATTTTACCATCTTTTGTTTTTCCAAATTCGTATTTGGTATCTACCAAAATCAACCCTCTTTCAGCAGCAATTTCTGTACCTCTTTGAAAAAGTTTATGTGTATAATCTTCAAGAATTACATAATCCTCTTCAGAAACAATACCCTTTGATAATATTTCTTCTCGAGATATATCCTCATCATGCTCTCCATTATCGGCTTTGGTAGAAGGCGTAATTATTGGGTCTGGAAACTTATCGTTCTCTTTCATACCATTTGGCATTGGTACACCGCATAATATTCTCTTTCCCAACTTATATTCTCTGGCAGCATGTCCCGATAGATATCCTCGTATAACCATTTCAACTTTAAAAGGCTCACAAAGATGTCCAACAGCCACATTGGGGTCTGGAGTAGCCACCAACCAATTAGGAACCAAATCCTCGGTGGCTTTCATCATTTTTGTAGCAATTTGGTTTAATATCTGCCCTTTAAAAGGAATTCCTTTGGGCATCACAACATCAAATGCAGACAATCTATCTGTCGCAATCATCACCAAAACCTCATCGCCTACATTATATACTTCTCGTACTTTTCCTTTATACACCGATTTTTGATTAGGAAAATTATAATTAGTACTTGTAATTGTATTCATTTATATGCTTTGTAAGTTTTTTGAATGGGTAAATATTTTAAAACATATTACTTTATCGTAAGGTTTTAAAATTATCTTGCCCCAATTTATCCATTTCTGTTTTCAATTTCTTTATAGGCCGCAATAACCTTTTTCACAAGTTTGTGACGAATTACATCTTTGTCATCCAAATGTATAATTCCGATCCCCTGAATATTTTTAAGTACCAAGATTGCTTCCTTAAGTCCCGAAGTAACCCTTCTAGGCAAATCAATCTGACCGGGATCTCCTGTAATAATAAATTTGGCATTCTTACCCATTCGAGTCAAAAACATCTTCATTTGAGCATGCGTGGTATTCTGGGCTTCGTCGAGAATTACAAAGGCATTATCAAGGGTTCTACCTCTCATAAAAGCCATAGGTGCAATCTGAATAATTCCTTTCTCGATAAAGCTCTCGAGTTTCTCACTTGGAATCATATCACGTAAAGCGTCATATAAAGGTTGCATATACGGATCCAGCTTTTCTTTTAAGTCCCCAGGTAAAAAACCAAGATTTTCACCGGCCTCAACTGCGGGCCTGGTTAAGATAATACGCCGCACTTGCTTTTCCTTCAGCGCCTTTACGGCCAAGGCTACTCCAGTATATGTTTTTCCGGTACCGGCGGGGCCTATGGCAAAAACCATATCATTTTTATTAGATGACTCTACAAGCTTTCTTTGGTTTGCAGTTTGAGCTTTTATAATCTTCCCCCCTACACCGTGTAATAATGTTTCCCCGCTATTTGCAGAAGTTTCATAATCTGCTTTACTTTCACTAGTAAGAACACGTTCAATTATGTTTTCATCAAGTTTATTGTATTTCCCAAAATGTTCAAGAAGCATATTAAGACGAGTATCAAACTCTTCGAGCATGTCTTCATCTCCATAAACTTTCATTTTACTACCTCGTGCTACAATTTTTAACTTCGGAAAGTATTTTTTTAACAATTGAATGTTGCTATTCTGAAGTCCGAAAAACTCTCTCGGATTAATCTCTGTAAGTTCAATTATGAGTTCGTTCAAAAGCTATATTAATTTTAGTATGAATTGTTTTTTGGATTGACTAAGTTTGTTGTCCCGAAAGCATTCGGGCATATTTTAGATTTTTCAAGGGGAAACAAAAACGAAAATTTAAAACAAATCAAAATTATATGTATGATTATAGTACTGCCTGCAATAAAAATGTAATATTAAACAGTATTATTTTCTTTTTTGAAGCCAAAAGAAAAACTTTTAATAACTTCAAAACAAATTTACATATTTTTAAGCGCTTACAATTAAAAGATATTAACAATTATTGTACATGCCGATTATCACATTAACTACAGATTTTGGAATCAAAGATCATTTTGTGTCTGCGGTTAAAGGAGCAATTTATTCGGAGTTACCCGATGCCAAAATTGTCGATATCTCGCATGAAATCTCTCCTTTTCATATTACAGAAGCTGCCTATATCATTCAAAATGCTTACAAAAGTTTTCCGAAAGGAAGTATTCATATAGTTGGGATCGATAGTGAACTTAATCCAGAGAATAAACATATTGCCGTAAAACTAGATGATCATTATTTTATTTGTGCTAATAATGGATTGATCTGTTTAATAACTTCCGAATTTAATCCCGAAAAAATAGTTGAGATTAATATTCATGATGCTATTGTCTCAAATTTCCCCGTGATGGATGTATTTGTAACAGTAGCATGCCATATAGCCCGCGGCGGAACACTAGAGGTAATAGGAAAAACAATTTCTGAGATAAAAACGATTAAAGGGATTACTCCTATCGTAAATGTGGGCAATAAACAAATTGTAGGTAGTATAATCTACATAGATAACTATGGAAATTTGGTTACCAATATTACCCGTAAACTTTTTGAAGAAATAGGAAAAGGAAGAGACTTTAAGATTACAGCGCGAACAGCAGTTTTCGAAAATGTTTATGAACGCTATAGCGATGCAATCAATTTTAATATTGAAAAAAGTAAACGAGAAGAAGATGGAAAAAAATTAGCGGTTTTTAATTCTTCAGGATATCTTGAATTGGCGATTTATAAAAGTAATCCTAAAACGGTTGGAGGTGCTTCAAGCCTTTTTGGTCTTCATTATCGAGATACAGTAACTATAAGTTTTGAATAAGCACAAAGACAAACGTATAAAATGATCACACGAATTGTAAAAATGGGATTTGTCCCAGATAAAATAGAAGCTTTTTTGGAAGTTTTTGAGCAAAACAAAGATAAAATAAGAGGTTTTGATGGTTGCATGCATGTCGAATTATTGCGAGATATACACCAATCGAATCAATTTTTCACCTATAGCCATTGGGAATCTGAAGAACACCTCAATAACTACAGAAACTCTTCGTTATTCAAAGGTGTTTGGGCGAATACAAAAAATAAATTTAGTCAAAAACCCGAAGCATGGAGCGTAAACCAAATATAAACTCAAAACCTGAAAAACTTTAAATATATATGTTCGCATTAATACGAAAAGAAATAAATACCTTTTTTGCTTCTGCTGTGGGATATTTGGTGGTAGCCGTATTTCTAATTCTTAACGGACTTTTTCTTTGGATATTTAAAGGACAATACAACATTCTAGATAGTGGTTTTGCCGACCTCTCCCCTTTTTTCCAGATAGCTCCATGGGTATTATTATTGCTAATTCCGGCAGTAACCATGAGAAGTATAGCCGAAGAGAAAAAGCAAGGCACACTAGAATTACTTCTTACAAAACCAATAAAGCCTTGGCAACTGGTTTTAGGCAAGTATCTTGGGAGTTTAGCTTTAATCATTCTTACCTTAATTCCGAGTTTTCTATATATAATTACAATTCATCAATTAGGTAAACCCATTGGAAATCTTGATATTGGCAGCACAATTGGCTCCTATATTGCTTTGATTTTACTTGGTGCTTCTTACACGGCTATTGGTATATTCGCTTCATCAATTACCAAAAACCAAATCATCGCTTTTTTAATCGCTTTGTTTCTATGTTTTACAGTTTACTTTGGTTTTGGAGGCCTTGCAGACTATGTTGACTATGTTTTGGAACAACTAGGCATGCAATTACATTTTGAACGTATGAGTCTTGGTGTTATTGATACTCGCGATGTTTTTTATTTTCTTGGAATTATATTTTTATTTATAGTACTTACCATAATTTCAATTAGAAAAATTACAAAAGGTAAAAAGGTAAAAGTTATTGTACTTACATTGATTGCAGTTGTAGTTTTGAATCTTATCGGAAACTCCTATTATAGTCGTTTTGACCTAACACAAGATAAACGTTTTACCCTTTCTGAAGCGACCCAGAATCTGGTTTTGGAAACTCCAGCTCCAATAGTAATCGAAGTGTTACTAAAAGGCGATTTTCCATCAGAATTTAAGCGCCTTCAATCTGAAGTAAAACAACTTTTGGAAGAGTTTAATGCCATCAACCCTAATGTTCAATACATCTTTACCAATCCTTTGGAAGAAGAAGTGTTACGTGACGAAACAATTAATCAATTACAGCAATTTGGGCTTACACCAATGGAAGTTAGTGTTCAGGAAAGTGGAAAAACAGAAATTGAAACTATTGTACCTTGGGCAATTCTTAGTTTTCAGAATCGAAGCGTAAAAGTTCCTTTAGTCAAAAACACTATTGGTGCTACTTCTGAAGAAAGAGTAAACAATTCTATACAACAACTAGAATATGTTTTTGCCGATGGGCTTACCAAATTATTGAATCCAAAAAAATATAAAATTGCAGTATTAAAAGGTAATGGTCAATTACCTGATGCCAAAATTGCAGATTTTATCAGAACGCTACAAGAGTACTATTTTGTAGGTGCTTTTACACTGGATTCTGTAGCTGGCAGTCCACAAAAAACATTACAAGGTCTTCAAAAGTTTGATATGATTATCAATGCCAAGCCCACACAGGCCTTTTCAGAAAAAGAAAAGTATGTCCTGGACCAATTTATAATGCACGGTGGAAAATCGCTTTGGTTACTAGAGTCCACAACAATGGAGATTGATAGTTTAATGAATCCCGAAGGATCTTCAGTTGCATTAATGCAAGACCTTAGACTTGGTGATGCCTTATTTTCATATGGGCTAAGAGTAAATCCTGTTTTGGTAAACGATCTTTACTCTGCTCCTTTGGTATTGGCGTCTGGAGAAGGAAATGAAACCCAATTTACACCTTATCCCTGGTTTTATGAATCCTTAACAAAAAGTAGTAGTGATCATCCCATTGTGAAAAACATTGAATCTGTAAAATTTGAATTTTCAAATCAGATTGATACATTAAAAAACAATATAAAAAAGACAATCCTACTCACAAGTTCGGAAAAATCTAAGCTAGAAGGTGTTCCCAAAGAAATTCGTCTGGATATTATTCGCCAGAAACCCGACATGAACAGCTATTCTGAAGGAGCGCAAAATCTAGCTGTATTACTAGAAGGCAGCTTTAAATCAACCTATAAAGACCGAATAAAACCTGTAAAAATTGATTCTCACAAAGACAATAGTATTGAATCCAAAATGATTGTTATTGCCGATGGAGATATCATTAAAAACCGAATTCGAAAAGGACAACCATTAGAATTAGGTTATGATCCCTACCTCAACCTAAAATATGGGAACAAAGAATTTTTGCTCAATGCCGTAAACTACCTTCTTGATGACTCTGGTCTTATCGAAGTGCGAAGCAAAGAGATAAAAGTACCATTTTTGAATATTGAAAAAGTAGTAGATACAAGAGTATCATGGCAAATAGTTAACATCCTGGTACCCTTATTATTACTTGGGCTATTTGGATTTGTGTTTTCTTTTCTCAGAAAAAGAAAGTATAAAGAAAGTGCTTAAATTTCTATTTTTTATATTTGATAAGCACTAAATCTTAAAAACAAAAAACCTATCAATCCTGAAAGTTTAAATATTGTTCTAAAAACAGAAGATCTTTCTATTGGCTATCATACCAAAAAGGAACTTAATGTAGTCGCTGCCGATATTAACCTTAAACTATATGAAGGAGAATTGGTAGGATTGGTTGGAGCCAATGGTATAGGAAAATCTACTTTGCTTCGAACATTATCCAGAGTACAGCCCGCTTTGCATGGCAATATCCATTTGGCAGAAAAGGAACTTACCTCTTATAAACCTCTCGAACTTGCTTCAAAGTTGAGTATCGTTTTGACCGAGCAAATTGCTTCAAAAAATATTACTGTTCAAGAATTAGTTGCCCTGGGCAGGCAACCTTACACCAATTGGGTTGGTAAAATGACCGAAGATGATATTGATAAAGTTAGAAAAGCCATAGAAGTTACTCATATTGAAGATCTGGTAACCAAAAGGTGTTTTGAGCTTAGTGACGGACAGCTTCAAAAGGTATTAATTGCTCGCGCCATAGCCCAGGATACTCCTTTTATTATGCTAGATGAACCCACTACTCATTTGGATGTATATCATAAGGCTTATATTTTAAAACTATTAAAACGTCTGGCATTCGAAACCAAGAAAACCATACTTTTTTCTACTCACGAAATTGATTTTGCTATTCAGCTTTGTGATAAAATGATTGTAATGAATAAAGAAGGTTTTGAATTTGGTCGTCCCAAAGAACTGGTTCAGGCAAGGGCATTTTCTGGGCTTTTTCCCGAGGATTTGATCATTTTTGATCATAAATCCGGCAGGTACAAGGTAAGAGGATAACAAAAATATGTGAAAAAACCGTGTTTTTGAGCATTTCATCGATCAAATTCGCATATTGTGGAAAAACTGTAAAAATTTGCTGTGTTATACTTAACTGTTTTAATGGTGAAAACAATACTTTTACCCAAATTATTAAAACCAATTCTATTATGAACAAAATCTCGAAAATCAAATCGATCTTATTAATACTTGTAGCCTCTACAGTTATTTTTAGTTGTAGCTCTGACGATAATATGGATATTGAAGGAGGAAGTGGAGAAACTGCTTATGAATTAATTGTAAATACAACCAATGTGGGTAATACCGCAGAACGTGATCTCAAAATCACAACAACCTCACTTAATGCCAGTGAAAAAGTCAATGTAACTTTTACGGCAGACGAACCTATGAGAAGATTATACATTGCCAAAAGTGAAAATGGCGGTGCTATAGAACCTTTTGTATTTACCAACCAAGAAGTAGATGAAAAAGCAGATGGATCTGTAGATCTAAAAAGTGATAACAAAACGACATTTACCTTTAATATTGATTTTGACACCCCAACTACTACCGATGGAACAATTACTTATATCCTGTGGGCTACTACCGGAAGAGGTGATTTTAGAGATGTAACAAAAAGAAATGCAATCGGAGATTTCGATTTTGGAACAATCACAATTACAGCAGGAAACGGAGCAGTTGGAAATGGTGTAAAATCATATACACAAACAATCCTAGCTGCACCTCTTGACAATGAAGCTTCTGAGACTTTTATGTCTGTGCTAGATGGTAAAAAATACAAGATTTTAGATGGTGAAGAATATGCAGCTCTTTGGGATTTTGGATACTACTATGGAGCTAGCGGAAAAGCTTCTTTCGCTTCTGTAGCTAATTACCCAGCACTTTTTGACACAAATGGTGATGGGCTAGCAAACGCTGCTGTTTCTGAACTTACCGGCGTTGCTCAAGAAGAATTAAATAATTTTTATATCAAAAAGGGTAGTGCATTAGATTTTGACACAGTAACTTCAAGAGAAGATTTAAATTCTATTGCTATTCCAACTACAGAAAGAGTTAATGATCTGGCAATAGGAGATGTTTTAGAATTTGTAGATAACTATGGCAACAAAGGACTTATTAAAGTTACTGCCCTTACACCTGGAGACGGAAGTAATGGTAAAATCACATTTGATATAAAAGTACAAACATCGTCTATAACCGATTTCAAACCATAACACTTTTTTAGTTAACACTAACCGTTAATTACTATTTGAAGCTATCTGTAAAAGGATAGCTTCTTTTTTGTTTAGGAGTCAATTTAGAATCTTTATCTTTGAATAAACAAAAGATTACATGTCAGAATACACACCAATCCTTATTTCTGTTGGCGTAATTATAATATCTGTTTTAGTAGGTTTTTTTATTGGTAAGTATGTTGCTTCCTTAAAAATAAAAAGTGAACAAAATGCGATAACCGAAAAAGCAATATTACTTCAGTCGCAGTTTGAAGAATTTAAAAAAAACTCAGAAAAAATTGTTTCTGAAATCACCCAGGAGCGTGAAGAAATTCGAAGAGAAAAAGATTTTTTAAATACCGAACTTACACGCCGTAACGCCGAGTTTGAAAATCTACAACTCAAAAACAAGGAACAGAAAAATGAAGTAGAAAAACTTCAGGAAAAATTCTCGAAAGAGTTCGAGAACCTTGCTAATAAAATATTGGATGAAAAATCAAATAAGTTTACAGAGCAAAACAAAGAAAACATCAAAAACATTTTAACCCCTCTTCAGGAAAAAATCAACACCTTCGAAAAAAAAGTAGAACAAACGCACAAAGAAAGTATTGATTATCATGCAGCCTTGCGTCAACAAATTCTTGGACTCAAAGATCTTAACGAACAAATGAGTAAAGAAACCACCAACCTTACAAAAGCCCTAAAAGGCGATAGCAAAATGCAGGGGAACTGGGGTGAATTGGTACTTGAACGCGTACTTGAAAAATCGGGCTTAGAAAAAGATCGGGAATATTTTGTCCAACAAAGCTTTACAAAAGAAGATGGCGAACGCGTTTTACCCGATGTAGTAATCTATCTTCCAGATAATAAAAAAATGGTGATCGATTCAAAAGTAACCCTTACCGCTTATGAACGTTATGTAAATGAAGATGATGAAAACAATAAAGCGAATTATTTAAAGGAGCATATTAATTCTTTGAAACGACATGTAGATCAACTTTCTAGTAAGAATTATCAAGATTTATATGATATAGAATCCCCAGATTTTGTATTACTTTTTGTACCTATAGAACCAGCTTTTGCTATAGCAATTAATCAAGATAACAAATTGTATAACCAAGCTTTCGAAAAAAACATTGTCATTGTTACTCCCTCGACTTTATTGGCCACATTGCGAACCATTGATACGATGTGGAACAATGAAAAACAGCAACGAAATGCCATTGAAATTGCCCGTCAGGCGGGAGCTCTATATGATAAATTTGAAGGTTTGGTCAAAGATCTTACAGGTGTTGGCAAAAAAATAGACGATGCCAAAAAAGATTATTCGGCAGCTATGAATAAATTAGTCGAGGGACGAGGAAACCTAATTACTAGTGTCGAAAAACTTAAAAAAATGGGGGCAAAAGCTAAAAAATCGTTACCAGAGGCCATTATAAAACGGGCCACCGAAGACAATGAAATTTAAGGTATTATGGAACCTAGTTTTACAGAGATTATCTATTACATTTTTTTTGGACTGCTTACCTCATTGGGGCAAGTATTTATTCTTGCAATTTGCCTGTACTACACATTTAAAATTGGAACCAAACCGGATAGCATATTATTATTACTAGGCAGTGTTATTTGGTTATTATGCAGTATAACTACTCGTGTTGGTGTCCTGTATGCCAAAGTATGGGGCAGTGAATTGTATTTAACATTCACCTATGTCTTGCAAGGTTTTTTATTTTTGGGGTCTCTTCTTTTTGTAATCGGTTTCTTTTTATTAATTAGAAGAACCTTATCTGGCTTAAAAAATGAAAATTAAAGAACTTACATTATACACCAATCACCTGGATGAACAGTATGATTTCTACATAAAAAAAATAGGTTTAGAAATGATTCATAAAAGTCCAGAGAGATTTGAGCTGCAAGTAGGAACTTCAATCCTTACTTTTATAAAAAGTAATCATTGTACTCCATATCATTTTGCCATCAACATTCCTTCAAATAAAGAGATAGAGGCACTTAACTGGTTAAAAAAAAAGGTTACCATTTTAAAGGATAATGATGATGAAATTATAGATTTTACTGCCTGGAATGCAAAAGCAATGTATTTTTATGATTATGACAAAAATATAGTGGAATTTATTGCACGCAAAAACCTTAATTCATGTTCAGAAGAAGTTTTTGGAAGCGAAAGTCTCTTAGAAATTTCAGAAATTGGTGTAGCTACGACTAGCGTAATCGAAAAGTTTGATTTTTTAACCAAACAAATCTCACTTTCAAAATATAGTGGGGACTTAGATCGATTTTGTGCCATTGGTTCAGAAAATGGTTTGTTTATTTGTATCGATAAGAGCAAAAAAGATTGGTATCCTAATAGCGATAAAGCCTTTTCCTCAGAATTTGATATTGCAATCGAAGTCGAAGGTAAGCCGCTAATTCTAGAATATAAAAATGATCGCTTCACACTACTTAATTCATAGTATCATGATGAAAACAAAAAACAACTTACTTTTTCTTGTTTTACTTATCACACATGTTTGTATTGCGCAAACTATTTATTTTCCTCTTCGCGGAAGTTGGGAAGAAAAAAAGCCTTCAGAATTTGGTATAGAAACAAAAAAACTTCAAGATGCCGTAGTGTTTGCAAAAAACAACGAATATTCTGGGGCCAAAGATTTAAGACAAGCCATTCTTAAAGGATTTGAGAGAGAACCCTATCATCAAATACTTGGTCCGACCAAAAAAAGGGGAGCTGCCGCAGGTTTAATTATCAAAAACGGGTATATCATAGCAAAGTGGGGAGATATTGAACGTGTTGATATGACTTTCAGTGTAACCAAAAGCTATCTATCTACGGTAGCTGGTCTTGCTTTTGATAATCAATTGATCTCTTCTCTGGACGCTCCAACTTACAAACATCTTTGGGATCGCACTTTTGATGGTAACCACAATAGGAAAATAACATGGCGCCATTTACTTACTCAATCATCGGACTGGTCTGGTCAATTATGGGGAGGTTATGATTGGGCAGATCGCCCGCCTAAGGAAGGAAACATAGACGATTGGAAAAATAGACCCCTTAATGAACCAGGAACTGTTTTTGAATATAATGACGTTAGAGTCAATCTATTGGCGTATTGCTTGCTAAATGTTTGGAGAAAACCACTACCACAAGTACTAAAAGAAAAAATTATGGACCCCATTGGTGCTTCTACAACTTGGAGATGGTTTGGATATGAAAATTCGTGGGTAAACATTGATGGAATAAAAATGCAATCGGTAAGTGGTGGTGGACACTCTGGAGGCGGATTGTTTGTGAACACCTTAGATCATGCCCGATTTGGTCTCTTATTTTTAAACAACGGTAACTGGAATGGAAAACAATTGTTATCTAAAAAATGGATCGAAGAAGCAACAAAACCGTCACTAGCAAATTCTAACTATGGGTTTATGTGGTGGTTAAACCAAAAAGGAACTAGACATTGGGAAGGGCTTCCCGAACATTTATATTATGCAGCAGGTTTTGGTGGCAATTTTATCGTAATTGATCATAAACGAAATCTAGTAGTCGTTACAAGGTGGCTAGAACCAAACAAAATAGATGAATTCATCACCAACCTTTATAAAGCTTTATAATTCATGAAGAAGATTTTGGCCATAATCATAGTTGTAATCCTAGCATTGTTTGCCGGATGGTATGCGTTTGTTTACTTTGCCAGTTATAGTAAAGGTACACGAAGTGGTGAACTAATAAAATTCAGTAATAAAGGAGTAATTGTTAAAACCTGGGAAGGAGAAATTAGTCAGGGAATTTCGGGAGCGCAAATATTCAGTTTTTCTGTTGAAGACAAAGAAAAAGATGTAATCAAGAAGTTAGAAAAATTCCAGGGAAGATATGTTAAATTAACCTATATAGAGCGTTTTGCAAAAATCTCCTGGCTTGGGGATACCAAATATTTTATTGTTGATGTTGTAGAAGAAGAATCACCACATTTTAGAAATAAATAATATGAGCAAAAAAAAACACAAAACCAATAGAGAGTCGAGAGTAATCATATCAGAACTTATGCTTCCTTCTCATTCTAATTTTAGCGGAAAAATACACGGAGGCTATATATTATCCCTAATGGATCAAATAGCCTTTGCTTGTGCATCAAAACATTCTGAAGCGTATTGTGTTACTGCAAGTGTAGATAAAGTCGATTTTCTAAAACCTATAGAAGTAGGTGAACTAGTGACTATGAAGGCATCGGTAAATCACGTAGGAACCACGTCTATGGTAGTTGGAGTGCGCGTAGAATCAGAAAATATTCAGACTGGTGTAATCAAACACTGCAACTCCAGCTATTTCACTATGGTTGCCAAAAACCCCGAAGGGAAGAGTATTCCAATACCTGGCCTTATTCTGGAGAACAAAACTGCTATTCGACGTTTTGTAAGAAGCATTATTCGTAAAGAAGATGCCAAGGCCAGACGAGACCGTTTTAAAGCCTCAGAATTTGAGCTTGAATCTCATTTGGAAATTCTTGAAAAGTATAATGTAAAGATAACACTGAAAAATTAAATCTATACTTATATCATTTCTGAAACGTTATAAAACTAATTACAAGGAATCTTTGTATATTTCTATAAAAAATCCCCAAGCTATGAAAAGCACGCTCAGAAATTGTCTGTTAGTTTTGATTGCCGTCCTATGTTTTAATTGTAGTAGCGATGATAGTTCGGATCCAATGTCGGGTCCAGATCCTGATCCAGATACAAACCCAAACCCAGATAAAATTACTACCTATAATGCAGATGTAAAGGCAATTATAGATGCGCAATGTGTACGCTGCCACACCGATCCACCCGTGGAAGGAGCTCCCTTTCCTATGCGCACGTATCAAGAGACACTTATTGCAGTAGATAGAGACCTTGTATTACGAATGATTTCAACCAGTATCAACAATGTTATGCCACCGTCAGGAAGGTTACCTCAAGAAACTATAGACATTATTTTGGATTGGGAAGCAGACGGTTTTTTGGAAGAATAACTATTTATTGCTTACAGCATCCTGACCTTTGTAAAATCGTCTTATTGCCATATCATTTTCACTATATATTTTGATGAGATAATATCCCTTACGCAATTCTGAAACGTCCACTTCTCTATCAAGATGAAGTTTTTTTTCCATTCTTATGAATCCTGCCTTATCAATAATTTTAAGGTGCAGAGAATAATTAGGTTTGTTAGTTTCAATTCTTATAAACTCTGAAGTTATTGATGGTTTAATATCAAAAGAAAAAACTTCATTGTTTGTAGATGAAGGATTACTGTTGTATAAATCCTTAGAGTGGGACATCGAAGTTACAATAAGAAAAAAAGCGAATAATAATTTCTTCATGATATATGTTTTATAATATTAATAATACTTTCTGCTAAAAAAAAGAAATCTATATTTAATAGATATATAATCAATAAATAATAATATTACTACAATATATTAATAGATTTACTATCAAAAAGTTAATAAACATACAAATGGGATAATATTTAACACCTTTTTAGAAAAGCTTATGAAAAAACCAGGTAAGAATACCTGGTTTTCTAAAATTCTATATTATTTATATAAGACTCTTTCTTACTTGCTTAAATACATTTTTCGTCTCGAATATAGGTCGTAAAATTGATCATCCTTAAGATCATCGATAAACAGGATGCTTTCTCCAGTACTCTTCATTTCTGGCCCCAACTTTTTATTCACATTAGGGAATTTATTGAACGAGAATACTGGCTGCTTAATTGCATATCCCTCTAGATGAGGTTTAAAATCAAAGTCGGTTACTTTTTTCTCACCTAGCATTACCTTCGTTGCATAATTTACATACGGCTCTCCATAAGCTTTTGCAATAAAAGGTACTGTTCTAGATGCTCTTGGGTTTGCCTCGATAATATAAACGGTATCATCTTTTATCGCAAACTGAATATTTATCAATCCGACGGTATTTAGTGCCAGTGCAATTTTGTGAGTGTGATCTTTAATTTGTTGCATCACAAACTCTCCCAAGTTAAATGCTGGTAAGGTAGCGTTAGAATCTCCAGAATGAATCCCACAAGGCTCGATATGCTCCATAATACCAATGATATATACATTTTCGCCATCACAAATTGCATCCGCTTCTGCTTCAATAGCACCGTCTAGATAATGATCCAACAACAACTTGTTATTTGGTATCTTACGAAGTAAATCCACAACATGCTCCTCTAGCTCTTGCTTATTAATTACGATTTTCATTCCCTGACCCCCTAGTACATAAGACGGTCTTACAAGAATCGGGAAATCTAACCTATCGGCAACTTCCAATGCTTCATCTGCAGTTTCAGCAGTATCAAATTCTGGATAAGGAATGTTATTCTCCTTCAAAAGTTTTGAGAAGCTACCTCTATCCTCTGCAAGGTCTAGAGATTGAAAACTTGTTCCTATGATTTTAATTCCGTAGCGATCTAATTTTTCAGCTAGTTTTAGTGCCGTCTGACCTCCTAACTGGACAATTACACCCTCTGGTTTCTCATGTCTTATGATATCATAAATATGTTCCCAGAATACAGGTTCAAAGTATAATTTATCTGCAGTATCAAAATCTGTAGAAACTGTTTCTGGGTTACAGTTAATCATAATGGTTTCATATCCACACTCGGCAGAGGCTAAAACTCCATGCACACAACAGTAATCAAATTCTATACCTTGCCCAATACGGTTGGGACCAGATCCTAAAACTACTATTTTCTTTCTATCACTTACTTCACTTTCGTTTGCAACAGATATTGTTCCATCGGGTGTTTCTATTTCTGCTTCAAAAGTGGAGTAGAAATAAGGAGTTTCTGCTCTAAACTCTGCAGCACAGGTATCTACCAGTTTATACACCCTTTTTATTCCCAGTTCATCTCTCTTATTATATACCTCACTTTCATAGCAACCTACCATATGTGCGATTTGTCTGTCAGCAAAACCTTTTTGTTTCGCCTCTAGAATCAAATCTTTGGTAAGTGATTGTATCGTATATGTAGAGATTTCTTTTTCAAGATTGTGTAATTCTTCATATTGTTTTAAGAACCACATATCAATTTTGGTGATTTCATGAATTCTGCTTAACGGAATTCCCATCTGAATCGCGTCATAGATTACAAATACCCTATCCCAACTAGCATAGGTTAATTTTTCTATAATCTGATCATAGTTTTTGTATCCTTTTCCATCAGCTCCAAGACCATTTCTTTTAATTTCTAAAGACTGCGTAGCTTTGTGCAATGCTTCCTGGAAAGATCTACCAATGGCCATTACTTCTCCTACCGCTTTCATTTGTAGTCCCAAAGTTCTATCTGACCCCTCGAACTTATCAAAATTCCAACGCGGTATTTTTACGATTACATAATCTAACGTAGGCTCAAATAAAGCCGAAGTTGATTTTGTAATCTGGTTGTCCAACTCGTCTAGATTATATCCGATAGCTAGTTTGGCTGCAATCTTTGCAATTGGGTACCCCGTTGCCTTAGACGCCAGAGCGGAAGATCTCGATACACGTGGATTGATTTCGATCGCAATAATATCTTCTTTATCATCGGGACTCACGGCAAATTGCACATTACATCCCCCTGCAAACTCCCCTATGCTGCGCATCATATGAATGGCCATATCCCGCATGCGCTGATATGTTTTATCACTTAATGTCATTGCAGGTGCTACCGTAATAGAATCACCAGTATGAATCCCCATAGGATCCATATTTTCAATAGCACAAATGATGACTACATTATCATTGGCGTCTCTCAAAAGTTCCAGTTCATATTCTTTCCAGCCAATCAATGCCTTATCGATCATTACTTCATGAATCGGAGAGGTTTCTAATCCACGAGTTAACAGTTCATCAAATTCCTCTTCTTTATACACAAAAGATGCTCCTGCTCCACCAAGCGTATAAGAAGCCCTAATTACTAAAGGAAAACCAAACTCTTGTGCAATCTCTTTACCTCTAAGATAAGATCCTGCTGTAGCTTGTGGTGCCATCCCGATTCCTATTTTAAGCATAAGCTCTCTAAACTGCTCTCGATCTTCGGTAATATTAATGGCATCAATATCTACTCCAATAATTTCAACATCAAAATCCTTCCAAATTCCTTTTTCATCGGCTTCAATACATAAATTTAAAGCTGTTTGGCCACCCATTGTTGGTAATACCGCATCTATTTCAGGGTGTTTCTTTAGAATTTCAATAATAGACTTGGTATTCAACGGTTTAAGATATACATGATCAGCCATCGAGGGGTCTGTCATGATCGTAGCCGGGTTAGAATTGATAAGAATAGTTTCAATTCCGTCTTCTCTCAAAGAACGTAATGCTTGCGATCCCGAATAATCAAATTCACAAGCTTGTCCAATAATAATAGGTCCGGATCCAATAATCAATATACTCTTAAGTTCTTCTCTTTTTGGCATGTAATTAAAATTGTGTTGTGTATAATAATTCTTTTTCTAATAGATATAAAAAAAGGCGTTACTCATGAAGTAACACCTTTAATATTTTTTGAACACCTAATCATTAGTGCTTGTGTCTTAATTCTGAAGAAACAGATAACTTCTTTCTACCTTTAGCTCTTCTACGAGCTAATACCTTTCTACCATTAACAGATGCCATACGCTCTCTGAAACCGTGTTTGTTTTTTCTCTTTCTTTTCGATGGTTGAAACGTTCTTTTCATTGCTATCTATCCTTTATATATCTTCTTAAAATTGTCCTTATCTCATTTTTGAAGATCTCTCTTCAAAACTGCGGGCAAATATACAAAGACTTTTTACTTTGACAAACCGAAATATCAAAATATTTTTATTTGTTTTTATTAACTTTGCCGCGACTTTAAAATAAAACACTTCAATGTACAACAAAAATATAAAATTAGTAATAGCAGCATTAATTATTGGATGGGCCGTATGGCAGATAATAGAAGGATATATTGGAAATGGTATTATGCTAATCCTGCTTTCCCTAATTTTTGTGTTTTTATACTTCAAAAACGAAATGATTCTTCTTGCTTTTTTGAGATTGCGAAAACAAGATTTCGCCGGAGCAAAAAAGTGGTTAGATAAAATCAAAAACCCAGAAAGTGCTCTTACCACCAAGCAACAAGGATATTACAACTACCTTTTGGGTATTATGTTATCGCAAACTAATATTACCCAGGCAGAAAAGTATCTTAAACGAGCTATTAAGTTAGGGTTGTCTATGAATCAAGATCTTGCTGTAGCAAAACTAAACCTTGCCGGTATTGCCATGACCAAACGTCGAAAAAGAGAAGCTCAAACTCTTTTAACCGAAGCCAAGAAATTAGATAAACACAACATGCTGAAAGATCAAATTGCTATGATGAAACAGCAGATGAAAAAAATCTAGGCACACTAATTGCTTTAAGTATTACGTTATCAAGTAAAAGTTTGGAACATTAAACCCTTTAAGCCAAATAGTTTTGAGACTAAGTTTTCAACCCAAAAACTGTTTTTTTGAAGAGTTTATAGTACTTTAGCGATTGTAATTAATTAATAATGAGAAATTTTTTAATAATAGGAATACTCTTTTCATTTTGCAACAGTTTGTTTGCACAACAAGAAGTGAAAATCCCGTTTTCTTCGGCAATATCTGCTCATATTGTAAAATATAATATGAAAATGGATGAAGCCTATAGAGAGAATGATCTAGAACGCGCCACATTTTTGTTTGATTCGCTTGTTGCCAATCATCTTAACGGAACCTATCTGGATAATTTCACAGTAAACAACCTAAAGGAAGATCCTGTAACTTTTGAAGAGTATGAAAAACCTATGTTTCTCATCACATATGCGGCATGGTGTGTACCCGGAATTGGAGAAATTCCTGCTCTTAACGACCTTGCCGATAGATTTCACGACCAAATAGATTTTGTTGTTCTTTTTTGGGATACTAAAGAAAATTTAAAAGCAAAGAGTAAGGAATATAACCAGCATATTAAATTAGTTTATGTTGATGAAAAAACGAATCAAGATTCGCACATTGTAAATAAATTAAAACACGCTCTTGGGTTTCCAATGATGTACTTTGCCAATGAAGAGAAAAAAGTTCTGAATATTCAAAAAATTGAAACACATCACTCTAGCGAGACCCTAAGTAACTCTTACAACATTCATTTCAATTCGTTATCAAAAGGTGTATCATTAATCATAGCCGATCTTGATGCCCGAGGATTATTAAATGAGGATGGAACTGCTGATTTAGAAAACCCAGACGAAGATGAGGATGAAGGAAACACAGGTAGAAGAGGCAAAAAAGAAAAAAAGAAAAAAGAAAAAGTTGGTGAGGATGGAAGAACCGACGAGGAAAGAAGAATCGACGAAGAGTATGAAAAGTATAAACGTGAAAAAGATTCTTTAAGTAAACTTAAACGTCGTAACAGGTTTTAATAACATTATTTACCTAGAATCATTTTTAACGCCACCAACAACAATACGCCTCCGAATATTTTTTTAAGTAATGCCTGATTAATGGAAATGGCAAGTTTACTTCCCAAGTAACCTCCAACAATAAAGGTAATGGCAATAATGACCGCATACTTCCAATTTACGTGCCCCTCGTTATAATAGTTATACGCAGCTAATAAAGTTACTGGAACGGCCAAAACCGCAAGACTCGTTCCTTGCGCCTGATGTTGAGAAAAGTTTAGCCACAAAATCATAAGCGGAATCATCACAACACTACCTCCAATACCAAGAGTCCCGCTAAAAAAACCAGCCAATAATCCTATTAAAATTAATGAAATAAGTACTGTTGTGTTCATGCCATTTATAATTAAACAGCTAACATAAGTAAAAAAAAGGAATTAATTAAGTTAAGAGAATCCTTTGTATTACTGTCCTACTCCCGTTTTATAATATCCATCCCTAGGAATTTTCACAAGATATTCTTTTCCTGTAGAATTATTTAGGTGAGTCTCTCTTAACCAAGGATTATGAAGCTTTAAGATTTTATAATTAATATCATATTGCTTAGCAAATGCATTAAAATCAGTAATAGGTTCATCTACCAAAACATTAAACGTCGGAATATGCTTATACAAATCTTCTTCTTTAAAATTGAACCCATAATTTTTTGGATTACTTAAGATTTCTTTCACAGCTACAATCCTAAAAACATATCTTCCAGTTTCTTCGCCTAATAATAAATCGTAATAGGTCTTTGCATCTTGTCGTTCCATTTGCCTAAGGATCCCTGCCCTACCTGCATTATAAGCAGCTGCAGCCAGAGTCCATGAGCCAAATTTTTCTTTAGCTTTCTTAAGATATTTACAAGCAACTTCAGTAGATTTTTCGATATGATATCTTTCATCCACATTTTGATTAACTTCTAAGCCATATTCTTTTGCCGTACCCTTCAATATCTGCCAAAATCCAGTTGCCCTAGCAGGAGAGACGGCTTGCGTCAAACTACTTTCGATAACAGCAAGGTATTTAAAATCATCAGGGACACCTTGTTCTTTAAGGATTGGCTCTATAATAGGAAAATACTTATTTGCCCGTTTAAAAAGCAGAAGACCATTAGATTGCCAGTATGTATTCACCAACAACTCTCTATCCATTCTTTCTCTAATATCGGGATTTGAAATAGGAACCAATTCACCAGCAAAATTAAGATTATCTGGCATAGGTATAGCGTAGACATTATAGTCATTAACTAACTTTTCTTCTAATACTTCTTGTGCTGGAGTTTTTTGAGGATTATCCTGGGTAGCATTAACTAAAATTCCAAAAGTGAACAATACACCTAAAAAAACTAAAACTTTTTTAATCATCTTCATCGTTACAAGTAGATTTTATTGGGGGAAAATAAAATTTATGTTACAATATAACGTAAAAAGTTAGACTAATGCAAGTTATCATTGATAATTTCGGGTAAATTCTTATTAAACCACCGTGCTCGATTAACAATCATTACATGAGTACCCTTATCAACTGTAATACAATTCTTTATATTTGAAATAGGAAAAACAATGTCTCTATCACCATGAATATGAACGAGTCTATTAGGACATTTTTCCTGATCCCAACACACCATTTTTTCAATAGCCCAGTCAAGATATGTTTTATCGTTTACAGATAAGTATTTTTGATACATAGCCGCTCTTTTCTTGGCAAATTCACCAAAAGCCAGTTTTTCCCAGTTGTCTATTTTAGAAACCAATGATGTTGGTAAAAGCTTGTACAGCTTTGTTTTTCGCGCAAGTTTCATGCGTCTTGGTAATTCATGTTTACTTTTTACACTAGAAATGATAATTACTTTTTTAACATTAAGATATTTGCTCATTTCCTGCACTACAACGCCACCAAAAGAGACTCCTACCAAAACCGCATTATCATGTTTAATTTCTAAACACATTCTTTTGGCATACTCCCCCATTGATTCTTTCTTGTTTGGGATTTTCCAGGGAACCATGTAGGTACTAAAATGGTCCTCTGGCAATCGGATGTTTTCAAAAATTGAAACATCGGCCGCCATCCCTGGAACAAAGTAAACATGGCTAACTTCCTGCAACATAGGTATTTTAACAATGAAATTTCAGTTTAAAGCACTAATTTTAGTATCTTTGCCTATCAAAATTATGGTATTCCTTTTTTCTAAGAAAGGAAATCCTGAGTTAAATTTTTATAAAAAGGGAATTTTAACTAACAAATCTTAGTTAGGCACATTTAAGTAAACACATTTGAACTGGAAGCTCATTGTAATAGTTCAGTATGTTCTAAGTAAGGTGACGTTAGGTATTGGGGTTGCCCCCTTGTGTATGACTTAAAGATCACATAATTTAAAAAAATATGGAGAACATGAGTGATGTTGAATTAGAAATCATCGACAATGAATTTCTAAGACAATTCGAAACTACAATTGAAGATCAAAAAGCAAAGATCGAGTACGCCCAACAGGAGAGGAAAATTTTCTTAACCAAACTTATCATGAGCGAAGACCAAATTGAAAAAGGCCTTCATGAAGATTTTATAGTTGCCGTATTTAATATTATTGAAGAAAGAAATATAAGACTAGTCCCTACAAGTCCTATCATCGCAAAGTTTATGCGAAAAAACAGGAGGAAATACAAGAATTTACTCCCCGTAGGAATTAACATCTAGTATCTTAAAATAGTATCACTGATAAACCTGCAGGATTGCAGGTTTTTTTATGCTTTTATTTTTTGGGTAACGAAATCAAATCGCACCATCCCATCATCATCAATATCTCTTAACTTTACTCGATGTAATGCATTAACATACGATGGATCCCAAGGCATTTTTACTTTCACATAATTTTCTGTGTAACCATGAATATAGCCCTCTTTATTTTCAGATTCGAAAAGCACAGTTCTTTCAGTTCTTAATTGGCCTTCATAAAAAGCCCTTCGCTTTTTGACCGACAACCCCCTTAACATCTTACTACGTTTTTTACGTACATCATGAGGTACTACTCCATCTAATTTTGCAGCAATCGTATTATCTCTTTCAGAGTATGTAAACACATGTAAGTACGAGATATCCAATGCCGATAAGAAATTATAGGTATCAAGGAAATGATCATCGGTCTCTCCAGGAAAACCAACGATAACATCTACTCCAATACAGGCATGTGGCATTACCTCTTTTATTTTGTGTACCCTGTCTACATATAAGTCGCTCAAATATCTTCTTCTCATTAACTTGAGAACTTCATCACTACCTGATTGCAGTGGGATGTGAAAATGAGGAACAAAAGTCCTTGATTTTGAGACAAAATCAATGGTTTCATTCTTTAACAAATTAGGCTCTATTGATGATATTCGTAACCGTTCTATTCCTTCTACATCATCAAGGGCCTTCACAAGCTCAAAAAAAGTGTGCTCATGTTTTTTATTTCCAAACTCGCCTTTACCATAATCACCAATATTCACTCCTGTAAGTACAATTTCTTTTATCCCTTTCTCTGAAATCTCTTTAGCATTTTTAAGCACGTTGTTTAAAGTGTCACTACGCGAAATTCCTCTTGCCAAAGGGATGGTACAATAAGTGCATTTGTAATCGCAACCATCCTGCACCTTCAAAAAAGCTCTGGTTCGATCACCAATAGAGTAGCTACCTACATAAAAATCGGCTTCTTCAATTTCACAAGAATGTACTTCTCCAAAATCATTCTTAGAGAGATCATTAATATAATCTGTGATTTTAAATTTTTCGGTAGCCCCCAAAACCAGGTCTACACCATCTACCGCGGCTAGCTCTTCGGGTTTAAGTTGTGCATAGCACCCTACCGCTGCAACAAAAGCATTTTCATTTATCTTTAAAGCCTGTTTTACAATGGTTTTGAACCTTTTATCTGCGTTTTCGGTAACCGAACAGGTATTAATAACATATATATCTGCTGTTTCGGAAAAATCAACACGATCAAAGCCTTCATTGGTAAATCCTCTGGCTATTGTTGATGTTTCCGAAAAATTCAGTTTACAACCTAATGTATAAAAAGCTACTTTTTTTCTCATAAAACTACATCCTATTTCCGCAACGACAGAAATCTCTTTATATTTATCCTTTACTAGTGCCTAAGAATTATAAACTAAAAAAGAATATTTTTTTAAGGGTGCAAATATACCAACAATAATTCGTTTACTAAAATTGAGAATTCAACATTTTATTTCTGTAATTCGTTATTTAACAATAGCTTACTTGTTTTTTTCTATACTCTCTTGCGGGCGGTCGTCGCAAAAGAATCAAGATCACGAAGTATTCAGATACAATCACTTCGAAAACGTGAGTTCCCTGGACCCCGCATTTGCACGCGATGTTCCCAATATCTGGTCTACCAACCAATTATTTAATGGATTGGTGCAACTAGATGACTCCCTACATATCATTCCGGATATTGCAAAAAGATGGGAAATTTCGGAGGATGGATTACAGTATACTTTCTTTTTACGGAATGACGTGAAATTTCACAAACATTCAAAATTCGATACCAAAGACAGCACGCGGCTGGTTGTTGCCCAAGACTTTGTTTACAGTTTTGATCGGCTAGTAGATCCAAATGTTGCTTCTCCCGGGAACTGGGTTCTTAAAAACGTAAAAGGCTATAAAGCAATACATGATACCATTTTTAAAATTAATTTAAAGAAGCCATTTCCCGCATTTTTGGGACTTATGAGTATGCGATATTGCTCGGTAGTACCCAAAGAAGTGGTAGACTTCTATGGGAATCAATTCAGATCAAACCCAGTGGGCACAGGACCTTTTAAATTTAAACTCTGGGAAGAAAATATCAAACTTGTCTTCAGAAAAAATGAATTGTACTTTGAAAAAGACAGTAAAGGAAACCCACTACCCTATCTTGAAGCAGTAGCCGTTACCTTTTTACCCGATAAACAAAGTGAATTCTTACAATTTGCCCAAGGAAAACTGGACCTATTAAACAGTCTAGATGCCTCCTATAAAGATGAGCTACTCACACCAACTGGGAAATTACGTAAAAAATATCAGGACAAAATTCATATAAGCAAGGGCCCCTATTTAAACTCAGAATATCTCGGCTTTTATCTCGATACCGAAAAAGATGAAATTAAATCCGAATTACTTCGCAAAGCCATTAATCATGGTTTTGACCGCGAGAAAATGATTACCTATTTAAAAAATGGCATTGGTACCCCAGCAGTACATGGCTTTATCCCCAAAGGAATTCCAGGGTTTGCTAATATCCAAGGATACGAATACAGTCCAGAAAAAGCCCGAATGTATATTAAGAAATACATTAAACAAACGGGAAACAAAAACCCCACCATACGCATTGCTACAGACTCCAATTATCAAAGCATTTGTGAATTCATACAACGAGAACTTGAAAAAGTAGGACTTACTATTATTGTCGATGTAATGCCTCCATCTACCATACGAAAGAAAAAATGGAGCGGTGAATTAGAAGCTTTCCGAGCCAGTTGGATTGCAGATTATCCGGATGCAGAAAACTTTTTATCTCCCTATTATAGTAAAAATCATACACCCAATGGTCCAAACTACACGCATTTTAAAAATGAAACTTTTGATAGATTATACGAAGAAAGCTTTTTGATTACCAATGCCGGCACCAGGGAACGACATTATGCAAAAATGGATTCGATCATTATGGCCAATGCACCTATTGTTCCTTTATACTATGACGAGGTCGTACGATTTACTCAAAAAAATGTAAAGGGACTTACCAACAACCCGCAAAACTTCTTGATCCTGAAACGGGTCTGGAAGGAAAAAACAGCTAAATAACTTGAAACAAGAGCACTAAACTTAATTACAACAGTTTTATTTGCACTTAACCGATATATTTTTTATATATTCGCTACTCATTAATTAAATTTTAACATTTTCAATTAACCCAAATCCTATGAAAAAACTTAATTTATTTTTGTTTTCATCTCTTCTTTTAGGAGCAATTTCTTGTGGAAGTGATGACGAATCTCCTGCAGATTTAACCCAAGTAGACCCTAATCCGGTAGAAGATATGGTTATTGATGTAAACACCGCATCTCAGGGAATCTCTGTAAATGGTGCAACTCGAGTGACCGGAAACGCTCCTACTCCTAACGGGAATATTTCTTTTGAAACTAGCGCTACAGAACAATCTGCATTTTTATCAAATGGTTTTGACATACGTTTAAATGTTCCTGACACATACGCAGGTGCATATCTTCAGGTAGTAGAAAACGGTACTGCTGCTTCAGATTATTTAGACATCCCTAATCTTGCTTTTGGAGCTAGCAATGCAACCCGAACCAAAAAACACGGGATGTTCAAAAACACGCCCGCAAAAATGAATGATAATGAAGTAACTATTGATGTAAACTTCGCTGAAACGTTACCTCCAGGACAATTCTGCTACTTCCTTTGTATTTATGACGACGCTGGTAATATAAGTGAGCCAGTTGAAGTATGTGTAGAAGTTGAAGCTTGGGGAGGAAACAACAACCTTGTTGGTACCTGGAACTACACAAAATCCGTTGAAGAAGGTGTAACAACAAATATTGGGGATGCTGATTGTGAAGCTTATGAACAATTTGGATGTAATAATAATGAAACTATTACTATCGAAGATGCATACTGTTTTACATTAAATTCTTTGCCTATTATATTTAATGCAGATGGAACATATTCATTTGAAGAAAAATTTTCTGTTCGTGATATTGATTTCAACGCTACTGCCGAAACCTGTACTCCTACATTCAAAGAAGAAGATGAAACATATTCTTCTAGAGGTAACTGGGCATATGACGAAGAAGAAAAGAAACTTACGTTAATAGAGTTCTCTTATGTTGAAACAAGCAACGGAGAAACATTTGAAGGTACCGAAGAAAACGGATACGTTATTTTTAGCGGTACAATCACGTTAAGTGGATCTGAGTTGGTAATCAGCGAGACATTTAATGAAGACGGTATAGAGCTTACTGATCAGTATTTCTTTACAAAACAGTAAAAACAAACTAACCATACCCATAAGAAAAGCCGGCAAAAGCCGGCTTTTTTATTTTATATCATTAAGAATTACTTACTCCCTACGCCAATGTTTTGTTTCTTCAAAAACATGCTCCAAGATTTTACTTTCCTGATCGGTAAATTCCATATTTCTGCGTGCCATTACTACTTTGGCCACTTCAAAAGCTTTTTTGGTAAGATAGGTAGTAAAACCACCGCTACCGCCCCAGCTATAGCTAGGAATAAAATTACGCGGGAAACCGCCACCAAAAATATTAGCGTTTACTCCTACCACTGTACCGGTATTAAACATCGTATTGATCCCACATTTTGAATGATCTCCCATCATGAGACCACAAAATTGCAGTCCGGTTTTGGCAAAACCTTCGGTTTCGTAGCTCCATAAACGCACCGGAGCATAATTGTTTTTAAGATTCGATGTATTGGTATCGGCACCCAGGTTACACCACTCTCCAAGTACAGAATTACCTATAAACCCATCATGCCCTTTGTTTGAATATCCAAAAATGACTGAGTTATTGACTTCTCCACCAACTTTAGAATGCGGCCCTACGGTAGTTCCTCCATAAATCTTGGCACCCATTTTTACCGTGGCATGGTCACAAAGCACAAAAGGACCTCTTATGATACTTCCTTCCATGATTTCGGCATCCTTACCTATATAAATAGGTCCGTTGCTGGCATTAAGCGTAGTAAATTCCAAACTTGCCCCTTCTTCAATAAAAATATTTTCGGGAGCAATGACATTGTTACTTTCGGGTATGGGCTGACTTTTTCTACCCTCAGTTAACAATGCGAAATCCTGAAGTATCGCCTGTTCATTTTTTGAAAAAATATCCCAGGTATTTTTAACGGTTAATACTTCTCCTTCATGCTGAAACACTTCATAACTATCAAAATCTACCTCTTGATCCTCCTTTACATAAAACGCAATCGGCTCATCTTTATCAAAAATCGCCTGGTTGGGCCCTAAGTCCTTAATTTTTTTAACAAGATTTTTGTAAGGTAAGTACGAAGCATTGATCATGATATTCTCTTCCAGCTCTACCATGGGAAACTTCTCGCTCAAATACTCCTCAGTTACCGTAGAGGTAGTATAGCAAAGGTGCTTTTCCCATTTTTCTCTAATGGTTAAAATCCCGATTCTTATTTCGGCAACGGGTCTGGTATAGGTAAAAGGAAGCAATGCATTACGTGCTACCCCATCAAAAAGAATGTAATTCATATGATCTAAAAAGTTATGCTTCTAAACAGCGCAAAAATAAGGACGTTTATGATAAAAATAATGCAGTTGGGCTATTTTATTTGGAAATTATTAATTCGTTGTACCATGAGGTTACTAGAAGGGTCTTTCCAGTGTATGCTGCCCTTCGAGAACCTCAGGGCTAGTACTGTAGATAATACACTAATTATCATTTGCCCGAAACGGAGTCGCAGGGCAAAGTAATATTACAAAAAAAGCCCTCCCAATTGGGAAGGCTTTTGTATGTGTTTATAAACAAATTACTTTTTGAACTTCGCATATTTGTTTTTGAACTTGTCGATACGTCCTGCGGTATCGATAAGCTTTGATTTTCCTGTATAGAATGGATGAGAAGCTCTAGAAATTTCTAATTTTACTAGCGGATACTCTACACCATCAACCTCGATAGTTTCTTTAGTATTCGCTGTAGACTTCGTCAAAAAAACTTCGTCATTAGACATATCTTTAAAAGCTACTAATCTATAATTTTCAGGGTGAATACCTTTTCTCATCGTTTTATCTTTTCTGTTTTTCGAGGGGCAAATTTACGATTAATTTTTAAATGTCAAAAGATTTTTTACAAAGAAATTAGTTTTCGCTTATAGCTTTGAATAATAGTTCTGTTATCCACAAAACCTATGTACATACATAATTAAATTTAAGAAGATTCATTACCCGGTGCAGGATCTCTTCTTAACCAATCCCAAACAGCACAAGCAAGACTATTGCCACAACCCTCTGAAGTCTTCTGCAATTTACTACTTACACCCTGTTTTAAATATTCATATTGATCAGCAATACGCAAAAATTCTTCTCCAGTCATGTTAAGTTCTTCGAGTTGATAATATAGATCCAAAAAGGTTTGAGATTGATCCCCTAAAAATTCTTGAATTAAGATTTCTACTTCTGATCCACTAAGGTTACCTTCCGTAGTCTTTTGAGATAATGATTTCAAAAATTTTTCAAACTTGCCTGTTTTAACCGCACTTTTGTTCAACTCGATAAGTGTCTGTTTCACTAGCAATTCCTTCTCTCCCTGTGAAATCTCTAAACTTTCTTCATCTCGGGTACATGAAGTAATCCCAATGAAAGAAAAGATAAGAGTAAAAAGTAATAATTTTTTCATAAACAGTGATTTTGTTGTTATTTACTCAATTTTAAAAATTGGGGTATTTAAAATATTTTTTCGGCGCTACTTTAGGATTTTTCATCATCTTTTGATCTAAAATCCCTTATTCCAATCGATTGCATTTTTAAGTCATCTCTCCCCAGAACTCCTTATTTTATACAATCTTTCGCCTTATTTTAATTACGGAAAAACCGTAAAGTATTTGGTAAATATACGATAAAAATGTAAATTAACCCGATAAAATGCGAATTTTATTATTACTGTAACATTTTTTTATATTTGTAGACTGATGTTTTATTAAACAAAAAAGAAACAATTTTGCATATGGAAAAAACTACTATTTCTACTAAAAAGTATATTTTAACCCAAGGGCTAATTCTCGGTTTTATTTGGGTTCTTTATGGTTTTTTCCGTCTTGTAACGGGCACTAGAGATACTGCGAATTGGGCTTTTTCTATCTTTGAATTATCCCTTTATATTGGATTCATATTTTATAGTATCCACAAATACAAATCCAGTAACGGAAGCTTTTTAACCTTATGGCAGGCATTAAAGGTTGGTTTTGGAATTGCCTTTATCAGTATCATCATGCAAAAAATCGGTAATATTTTCTTTATAGAAGTAATTCCACCTGAAACTATTCAAGAAATATTTAATTCAACAGATAAGGCACCAGTAAAAGAATTGCAAGAACGGAATAAAACAGTGAGTAACGAAAATGATTATCTTATAGCTATGTTTTTTAGTTTAATTTTCAATTTGGTTATAGGTTTCATCATTTCTCTTTTTGCCGGAGCCATCATGCAAAAAGACCCAGATCCTTTTGATTAAGAAAATCTAAAACATCATGATTTTCTTTTCCTTTTTCAAAACACATAAATTAAAACTGTAACAATTTAGTATCTTTATATACTTATGGTTTATACATAACCAAAACTTTTATTTATGGAAACTGAAAAAGCTTCGTCTAAAAAAATCATTATCAACTATGGGCTCATCCTGGGGTTGGTGTCTGTCTTGTTTGGGGCAATCATCTATGCCACAGGAATGTATAAAGACCCACATTGGTCCATAGCGATCCTAAGCTTTTTAATCACTATTGGTGTTCTTGTTTATGGTATCAAGGCTTTTAAAACTTCTAATAATGGTTTTTTAAATCTATCTGATGCCCTAAAAGTGGGCATCGGTATCGCTCTTATAAGCGGCCTTGTCTCTAGTGTATGGAATCTTACCCTAACTACAGTGATAGAACCCGATTATACACAGCAGGTAATGCAGGTGCAAAAAGACAAGTACCTGGAAAGTTCACCAGACCTAACACAAGAGCAAATAGATCAAATGTTTGCCATACCCGAAAAAATGCAAAGCCCACCTATAGCCTTTGCCTTGGGGATTATCGGCAGTTTATTTATAGGCTTTATCATATCCCTAATCGCTGGGCTTATAATGCAAAAGAAACAGGAAATATATTAGCTTCTATAAATCTATAAAGAAGTAATATATATATAATAGTATAATTAATGGATTGTAAATTTTACAATCCATTTTTTTGATTTTAAATCTTTGAATGTAGGGTATTTACGTTCTGTTATTCAAAAAAAGACTTTAAAAAAACTATCAATTTTACATACCTTCATACTATAAATCGATTTTTGTTAACAGTTTACCGATTAAATGCTTTTTTTAAAAACTTAGAAAACAGCTCTTTTTCTTCTAATCACCTAATTTTCTATCAAATAATTAGGTCATGGAAAGAAAAATACAACATGTGGTTTTGATCGATGATAACAAAACAACCAATTTTTTAAACACCTATTTGATGCTTAAATCGAAGCGGTTTGCAAAAATTGAATCTTATACTGAAGCCCCAGAAGTGCTACATATGTTGCAGAATACTCCTTCGTTTGAGCCCGATCTTATCTTTCTGGATTTAAACATGCCTATTATGACTGGGTGGGAATTCCTGGCAGAATTCCAGAAACTGGTCCCCAAAAAAAGATCAAAAACAAAGATTTTTGTCCTTACTTCTACTATTTGTAATGAATGGAAATCCCGTATCACTCCAAATAATTTAGAAGAATACCTAATAAAACCGCTTAATTTGGATCTTATTGAGTCCCTGTGCTTCAAACATTTTGAATCTACTTATTATATTTAAGAGTATCTTTTTTCTGTAATGGATAAACCTCTGTAAGAAAAAAGACTTATAATTGCATATGGATTTATCTGTGGTCATACCGCTGCTTAATGAGCAAGAATCACTTAACGAATTATACGACTGGATCGCCAAAGTGATGCAATCAAATTCATATTCGTATGAAATCATCTTTATAGACGATGGTAGTACCGATGGCTCGTGGGAGACGATCCAACAACTATCACAAAAAGATGATCATGTAAAAGGGATTCGTTTTCTTAAAAATTTCGGGAAATCGCAAGCGCTTCATGCTGGATTTAAAGAAGCCCTGGGTGATGTAGTCATCACTATGGATGCCGATCTACAAGATAACCCAGAAGAAATCCCAGAGATGTATGATTTGATCACCAAAGATGATTATGATCTTATCTCGGGTTGGAAAAAGAAACGCTATGACTCTGTCATAGCCAAAAACCTACCTTCAAAACTGTTTAATGCCGCCGCAAGGCGAACTTCGGGCGTAAAATTGCATGATTTTAATTGCGGGCTCAAGGCTTATAAAAATATTGTAGTCAAAAATATCGATGTGCATGGCGAGATGCATCGATACATCCCTGTGCTTTCAAAAAATGCAGGATTTTCCAAAATTGGCGAAAAAGTAGTATTGCACCAGGCACGAAAATATGGTAAGACCAAATTTGGGATGAGTCGTTTTATTAATGGTTTCCTGGATCTGGTCACGATCTGGTTTATGTCTCGTTTTGGGAAGCGCCCCATGCATTTTTTTGGGTTGATTGGTACCCTTTTGTTTATCGTTGGGTTTTGTTTTTCGCTATACCTAGGCATTGACAAACTTTTTATCGAGACCGGCGGACGTCTTATCGCACAACGACCTGAATTTTATATTGCTTTAACTTCAATGATCTTGGGGACCCAGTTTTTCCTGGCCGGGTTTTTAGGTGAAATTATTTTAACCAGTAAAAGAGATAAAGAGCGATATAATATTTCTGAAAGGATTAATTTATAGTGATATTTAGGGCCTTCGAGCTTCGAGAACCTCAGTCCGCAATACGAACGCTGAGGTGTCATACTGAGCCTGTCGAAGTGTTCTCGGAGGGTAAAGTATTTTATTGAGCTTGTCGAAGTGCTCTCAAAGAATGACTTCGTTATACTTAGCAATACCAAAATGTTTAAAACAAAAAAAAATCTAAAAACCGAATATCATTGCTTTATTTTCATAAAATATCGGTAACGAAAACATAAGTTTATCTACTTATTTTAATGCATTTCAAAGAAATTAAATAGTATTTTTGCAATTAAAATTACAGCATATGCAAATCACAGATTCTGAAATTACCAATAGAGTCAACGAATGGTTAACTCCTGCTTTTGATCAGGATACGCAAAACGAAATTCAAAACCTGCAAAATAACAATCCCGAAACGCTAAAGGAAAGTTTTTATAAAAACCTTGAATTTGGTACTGGGGGTATGCGAGGTATAATGGGTGTAGGTACTAATCGTATTAATAAATACACCTTAGGAAAAAGCACACAAGGATTAAGTAATTACCTAATCGGGCAATTTGCAGGCGAACAACCCAAGGCTGTAATCGCATACGATTGTAGAAATAACAGTGATACACTCGCGCAAACCGTTGCCAATGTGTTTTCGGCAAATGGAGTAAAAGTATTTTTGTTTTCGAGCCTTCGTCCTACGCCAGAATTATCTTTTGCAGTAAAAGAACTAGGATGCCACTGTGGTATTGTGCTTACTGCCAGTCATAACCCCCCAGAATATAATGGATATAAAGTATACTGGCAAGATGGCGGGCAATTGGTACCACCACAAGATGGTGAGATTATTGCCGAAATAAATGCATTACAATATTCTGATATAAAATTTGAAGCAAATCCTGATCTAATCGAGACGATAGACAAGGAAATCGACACGATTTTTATAGAACAAAGTGTAAAAAACGGAAGCTTTGCTGCTACGCAGCAGGCCAAAGATGACATTACTATTGTTTTTACATCGCTTCATGGAACATCGATCACCGCTGTTCCCGAAACGTTGAAAAAAGCAGGGTATAATAATGTCCATATTGTTGAGGAACAGGCGGAACCCGATGGCAATTTTCCAACCGTAAAATCACCCAACCCAGAAGAGCCCGAAGCATTGACAATGGCTATGAAACTTGCCAGTAAGGTAAATGCCGATATTGTTATAGGTACCGATCCTGATTGTGATAGATTGGGTATTGCTGTACGGAATAACCAGGGAGAATTACAATTACTCAATGGTAATCAAACCATGATCGTGATGACCTGGTTCTTACTTGAACATTATAAAAACGAACTCGGTTTTAAAGGAAACGAATTTGTTGCATCCACCATAGTGTCCACACCAATGATGCGCACTTTGTCTGAAGCTTATGATGTAGAATATAAAGAAGTACTTACGGGGTTCAAATGGATCGCCAAATTGATAAAAGATTATCCAGAGAATCATTTTATTGGTGGTGGTGAAGAAAGTTTCGGCTTTATGGTAGGTGATTTTGTGCGTGATAAAGATGCTGTGACTTCTACTCTTTTGGCTTGTGAAATTGTTGCCTACACCAAGTCCAAAGGCGGTTCTTTTTATAATGCGCTTTTAGAATTATACACAAAACACGGTTTTTATAAGGAAAGTTTGGTTTCTCTTGTTAAGAAAGGAATTGAAGGTGCTGCAGAGATCAAACAAACTATGATAGATTTAAGAAAAAACCCTCCTACTCATATTAATGACGAAAAAGTGGTGTTGATCGAAGATTATAAGACCAGTATCGCAAAAAATGTTCAGGATAATTCTGAAGGTACAATCGATGTTCCAAAATCGAATGTACTTATATTTTATACTGAAGCAGGAAGTAAAATTGCAGCAAGACCTAGCGGAACAGAACCAAAAATTAAGTTTTACATCAGTATACAAGAGGCCCTGGCTACAGTTGCAGACTTCGACCGGGTGCAACAACAATTGGATAGAAAAATAGAAGCTATCAAAAAAGATTTAAAATTAACCTAAACAACAGTACTATACTGTTTCAATGCATTAATGAATTACTTTAAACAAATTCTTCGCTTTGCGAAACCATACAGGATATACGCTCTATTAAATATCATTTCTAATATTTTTTATGCCCTTTTTGGCACATTGGCGATGGTTTCTTTGTTTCCGATGCTTAATGTATTATTCGGAAAAACTGAAAAATTACGAGAAAAACCTGAATGGACAGGGTTACTCGACATAAGAGAGTATAGCGAAGCCTACCTTAATTATTATGTAACAACAAAAGCCGATCAAGGCAATGATGATGTATTAATTTTTATGGTCATCCTTGTGGTAAGCATGTTTTTTCTGAAGAATATTTTTGGCTATTTGGCCATGTATTTCATTACATTTTTAAGAAATGGTTCCTTAAAAGACATTCGAAACGAATTATACAAAAAGACCGTAGAACTACCGCTATCCTATTTTTCTGAAAAAAGAAAAGGAGATACTATGGCAAGGATATCTACCGATGTTCTTGAAATCCAGCATTCTTTTTTATCAATCTTAGAGCTTATTGTAAGAGAACCTCTAAGTATTCTTTTTGCTATAACCGCCATGTTGCTTATTAGCCCAAAACTTACACTTTTTGTCTTCATTTTTATTCCAGTTTCGGGTTTTTTAATCTCTCTAATAGGTAAAAGATTGAAAAAACACTCTGACAAGGTTCAAAAAGAACAAGGCTTTTTCCTATCAATTGTCGAAGAAACTCTTGGAGGTCTTAAAGTAGTTAAAGGGTTTAATGCCGAAAAGATATTTGGTAAAAAGTTTCAGGACTCTACGTCTCGTTTTTATAAATATTCCAATGCCCTATTAAACAGGCAGAACCTTGCATCTCCCACTAGTGAATTTCTAGGAATAACAACCATTTCGGTTTTGTTATGGTATGGCGGACAAATGGTATTGGTAGAAAAATCACTTGAGCCTAGTTTATTTTTAATCTATATGGGACTTGCATACCAGATTCTTACTCCGGCAAAAGCAATTTCGAAGGCTAGCTATGGTGTAAAAAGAGGAAACTCTGCTGCTGAAAGAGTATTAGAAATCCTAAATACTACTTCTCCTTTAAAAGATAAACCTGATGCCATTGAAAAAAATGATTTTAACAACGACATTACTCTAGAAAATATATCCTTCAAGTATGAAGATGAATACGTTCTTAATGATTTCTTTTTAAAAGTTCCAAAAGGAAGTTCGGTGGCACTTGTAGGTCAATCGGGAAGCGGAAAATCTACTATTGCCAATTTGGTAACCCGTTTTTATGATGTAAATAAAGGTAGTATCAAAATCGATGGCACAGATATAAAAGACCTCAAAAAAGAGTCATTACGTGGACTCATGGGACTGGTTACTCAAGATTCGATCCTTTTTAATGATACTATAAAGAACAATTTACTCGTAGGAAATGAAAATGCAACGGATGAAGAGATTATAGATGCACTTAAAGTAGCCAATGCCTGGGAATTTGTTAAAGATCTATCAAAAGGCCTAGACACCAATATAGGAGATAGTGGAAGTAAACTGAGCGGTGGACAAAAACAACGCCTATCGATTGCCAGAGCTGTTCTTAAGAATCCCCCTATTATGATATTGGACGAAGCAACTTCTGCCTTAGATACTGAAAGTGAACGACTTGTTCAATCTGCGCTGGAAAATATGATGAAAAATCGAACTAGTATCGTTATTGCACATAGGTTGTCTACTATACAAAATTCAGATTTGATCGTTGTAATGCAAAAAGGTAAAATTGTTGAGCAAGGAAGGCATGATGAATTGATTGCAAAAAATGGGGTTTACCAAAAATTGGTGAATATGCAATCTCTTGACTAATACATTTACCTGTAATTCAAATATTTAAAAAGAAAAAAGAGTGCTATATGCACTCTTTCTCTTCACACAAATCATCTTAATTTAGGGGCTTACTCTAAAATTAAAACTCACTCTTATTAAAAATCTTTCATCTTGGGGATAATGAAAGAACCAACTCAAATATTATGATACAAATATAAGTCAAAAGTTCGAGTTACGCAAGAAAAAAATGATTTTTATCTAAAAAAAATGTATTTTATCTTTTAAAAGTATTCAAAACAAATAATTTTGTAATATAATTCTTACAATAATAGAAATGTTTATTCCCTTACATTTAGCAACACTCAAAAGTTATAACCAAAAAAAAGAGTGCTGGACGCACTCTTTCTCTTCACACAAATCATCTTAATTTAGGGGCTTACTCTAAAATTAAAACTCACTTTTATTAAATCTTTCATCTTGGGGGAAATGAAAGTATTAACTCTTTATTACGATGCAAAGATACTATCTTTTTTTAATTCACCAAATAAAAAATGTATTTTATCTAAAAAATTATGTTTTTTAACATATTTATATATAAAATAACCATTAAAACGTAGTCTTTTTCTTACTTTTATAAATTTACCGCTATTGGTCTTCTGAAAATGCAGAACAAAAAAAAGAGTGCTGGACGCACTCTTTCTCTTCACACAAATCATCTTAATTTAGGGGCTTACTCTAAAATTAAAACTCACTTTTATTAAATCTTTCATCTTGGGGGGAAATGAAAGTATTAACTCTTTATTACGATGTAAAGATACTATCTTTTTTTGATTCACCAAACAAAAAGTGTATTTTATCTATAATTTTAGTAAATAAACTTAATATTTAACATTTATTCTTACAAAATTCCTACAAAAAAACCTTGAAAAGTATTTTTTTAATCACATTAAACCTTTTTTGATTAAATTAGTCATAGATGAAAACGAATTTATAAACCATTAACTATAAAATACGTACTGTTGAATATTACTAAAGAAGAAGAAGAACGCCTACTCACCTCTTTGCAGTCCGACACAGATATTAATTCAGCATTTAGCGAATTAGTGTCTTTATATCAGCAACGATTATATTGGCACATAAGGAACATGGTCAAAAACCATGATGATACAGACGATATTCTTCAAAACGTATTCATTAAAGTGTATAAAAACATTAAAAAGTTTAAAGGAGATAGTAAATTATATTCTTGGCTTTATAGAATAGCTACCAATGAATCCATTACCTTCCTTAACCAAAAAGCAAAAAAATACAATATCACCAACGAAGAGTTAAGCATGCAACTCGTACAAAATCTTGAAGCCGATGCCTATTATGAAGGCGATCAAATGCAACTAAAATTACAAATGGCTATTGCTGCGTTACCTCAAAAACAACAGCAGGTCTTTAATATGAAATATTTCCAGGAATTAAAATATAAAGAAATGTCTGAAATTCTAGAGACAAGCGAAGGTGCCCTAAAGGCCTCTTATCATTTGGCTTCAAAAAAGATTGAAGATTTTTTAAAACAACATTAAACCTTTATACATTTGACAAGTCTTACAATTAGTGAAAAAAGATAATAAACATACAAGTACTGATGGTTTTAAGGTTCCAGAAAATTATTTTGAGAACCTTGGCAAAAAGTTAATGGACCAATTGGAAACCAAAAAAGAGAAAAATGATCTCCTTGAAAGTACTACTGCATCCGGTTTTAAAACCCCAGATGATTACTTCAAAAATTTTAAAAAGCAACTACTAAATAAGCTGCAAGTCGAAAAGGAAGAACATACCATTACCAAAAATAAAATCGAGTCAGGATTTAAAACTCCTCAAGGATATTTTGATAGTTTTGAAGAAAAACTGTCAAAAAAGATTGAAAGCCAAAAATCCGAAAGCAAGGTGATTTCTATATTTTCTAAAAGGAATATCCTATATGTTTCTGGTATAGCTGCAATGATAGCTGTTATAATTTCTCTCTCTATAAATAAAGAAACCAGTTTTAATTTTGAAGATATCGAAATCGCCGACATTCACACTTATTTCGACGAAGGCAACATAGAATTAAGTAATGAAGAAATTGCAAATTTACTTGGAGACGGCATCAGTTATACAGAAACTTTAGAAAATGAAGTAATAAGTGATCAGGATCTTATAGATTATATTTCTGAAGAGGATTTGGAAGATGAAATTATGTTTATTGAATAAAATTGACGAAATCAAAAGGATGAAAAAGATATTACTATTTATATGCATAGCTTTTACTGTTTATACTACTACAGCCCAAAATGGCCCGCGAGAAAGAATGAAAGCATTTAAAGTCGCCTATATTACCGAAAAGCTAAACTTATCGAGCAAAGAAGCACAACAGTTTTGGCCCATATATAATAGGCACGAGGAAACATTAGAAAACCTTAAAAGAAAAGAACGAAGAATAATAAAGAGCTTGAAAGAGTCTAATAATGGACCAGATGGCTTATCAGATGCTAAAGCCGGAGAGTTTTTAAAACAATATTTACAAGTTGATCAACAAAAATCAAAGGCAAGGCAAAAACTTATAACCGATTTACAAGAAGTAATGCCAAATAAGAAAATTTTAAGACTTATAAAGGCCGAATCCGATTTCAATAAACGTATTCTTGATAGAATTAGAGAACGAAGAAAGATGAATTAATTGAGTTTTTATTTTATAGTTATACAAAGAGGTTCATTACATGAGCCTCTTTATTTTTAGTTATTATTGTAGTGCTTTATATATACGTAATTTTAATAGTACCCAGTAGATTAAATAATTATCTTCATTAGATAACTGTATTTGGTTACAAAGGTCTACCTTTGCACACCTAAAAAATTAAAAACAATGCGCTTACATAGAAACCTTGTCTTTGCCGTTATTGATGGATTACACGAAATATTCAATGAAGCAGGATATGCCGATAAGGTGGTACAAAAATTATTAAAACGTGATAAAAGATGGGGCTCTAGAGATCGTAGCTTTGTAGCAGAAACTGTTTATGACATTGTACGTTGGAAACGCTTGTATGCAGAAATTGCTGAAGTAAAAGAGCCTTTTTCGAGAGAAAATCTATGGCGTCTCTTTGCCGTTTGGGCCACGTTACGAGGCATTTCTCTACCCGATTGGAAACAAATTGGTCCCACCCCTACTCGACGTATTAAAGGAAAGTTCGATGAGTTAAGTAAAATTCGAAAGTATAAAGAATCAATTCCAGATTGGTTGGACGAACTGGGAGCAAAAGAATTAGGAAAAGCTTGGGATAACGAAATAAATGCCTTAAATCGGAAAGCTCCTGTAATATTACGCGCAAATACTTTAAAAATATCCAGAGATAAATTAAGAGGTGCTTTAGAAGACGAAAATATTGATACCGAATTTATTAAAGGTTATCCATACGCCCTACAGCTAACAGAAAGGAAAAACGTATTTACTACCGAAGCTTTTAAAAAGGGATTATTCGAAGTACAGGATGCATCTTCTCAATTAGTAGCAGATTTTCTTAATGTTGAGCCCGGCTATCGTGTTGTAGATACATGTGCCGGTGCGGGTGGAAAAACATTACATCTTGCTGCTTTAATGCAAAATAAAGGTCAAATTATCGCTATGGATATTTATGGTAATAAGCTAAAAGAATTAAAAAGAAGAGCTCGTAGAGCAGGTGCCCATAATATTGAACCTAGAGTAATTGAAAGCACCAAGGACATCAAAAAACTTCACGGAAAAGCCGACCGTGTATTAATCGATGCTCCTTGTAGCGGTTTGGGTGTACTACGTCGAAATCCAGATGCCAAATGGAAATTACAACCAGAATTTTTAGATAATATTAAACAAACCCAGTTCAATATTCTAGAGAACTATTCAAAAATGGTAAAGCCCGGAGGTAAATTGGTATATGCAACGTGCTCTATTTTACCTTCAGAAAATCAAGATCAGGTTACAGCGTTTCTTTCAAAAGAAGCTGGAAAAGATTTTAAATTAGTGAAGGATAAAAAAATACTATCTCACCAATCTGGTTTTGACGGTTTTTATATGGCCCTGTTAGAGAAAAAGATATAACTAGTATTGTTCAAAATTTGGTGAATAACTCAATAATTCAATTCGAATTTTATACCTTTCTTTGTATAGAAAGTAGTAAATTTGCCACTTATTAAAATCAACACAAACAATCGAAGTATGATTCACTTCTTCGGAAACCAAAACGAGAACGTATTTGCCGTTCAAACCAATCAAGAAATATCTCAGGAAAACATTAAAAAACTCATCTGGTTATTTGGCAACCAACCTAAAATATCTACAGCGTCTATTGACGCTTTTTTTGTTGGCCCGCGTGCCGCAATGATAACCCCATGGAGTACTAATGCCGTCGAAATCACCCAAAACATGGGGGTTGAAGGAATCATTAGAATTGAGGAATTCAAAGCTGTAAATAAAGATTTTACTGACTTTGATCCGATGCTTTCCCAAAAATATAACGGGTTAGACCAAGACATCTATACTATCAATATAGAACCCGAACCTATTCTAGAAATTGATGATATCGCTGCTTACAATGTAAGCGAAGGACTAGCATTAAGCGATGAAGAAATAGAATACCTTGAAGGGGTGAGCAAAAAAATTGGTCGAAAACTGACTGACTCTGAAGTATTTGGTTTTTCACAAGTTAATTCTGAACATTGTCGCCATAAAATATTTAACGGTACCTTTATTATTGATGGTGAAGAACAACCAACTTCACTGTTTAAACTGATCAAAAAAACTTCAGAAACAAATCCCAATGATATTGTTTCAGCCTACAAAGACAATGTTGCTTTTATTAAAGGTCCAAAAGCAATCCAATTTGCACCAAAAACAGCAGACAAACCCGATTTTTATGAAGAAAATCAGTTTGATAGTGTCATTTCTTTAAAAGCGGAAACACACAACTTCCCAACTACAGTTGAACCATTCAACGGAGCTGCAACAGGTTCTGGTGGAGAAATAAGAGATCGACTTGCGGGAGGAAAAGGCTCTTTGCCTCTTGCAGGTACAGCCGTATATATGACTTCTTATTCAAGACTGGAAGAGAATCGACCTTGGGAAGAAGCAATGAATGAAAGAGATTGGCTGTATCAAAAACCTATGGACATTTTAATCAAAGCCTCAAATGGTGCCTCTGATTTTGGTAATAAATTTGGACAACCTCTTATCACAGGGTCCGTACTTACTTTTGAGCATGAAGAAGAAGCCAGAAAACTAGGTTTTGATAAAGTAATAATGCTAGCGGGTGGAATTGGATACGGAAAAGCCGAACAAGCCATTAAAGCTACTCCAGAAAAAGGAGATAAAATTGTAATTCTTGGTGGCGAAAATTACCGTATCGGAATGGGAGGCGCGGCAGTGTCTTCTGCAGATACTGGTGAGTTTAGTAGTGGTATCGAGTTAAACGCTATACAACGATCAAACCCTGAAATGCAAAAACGTGCCGCCAACGCAATACGTGGAATGGTTGAAAGTGAAGAAAACACCATAGTTTCTATTCACGATCATGGTGCTGGTGGACATCTTAACTGCCTTTCCGAATTGGTAGAAGAAACAGGTGGAAAAATTGATTTAGATAAATTACCGGTTGGAGATCCTACACTTTCAGCAAAAGAAATTATAGGGAACGAGTCTCAAGAACGTATGGGATTGGTGATCGGACAAAAAGATATAGACACACTAGTACGTATCGCCGAGCGCGAACGTTCACCTATTTATAAGGTTGGGAATGTAACTGGTGACCATAGATTTACTTTTGAGTCGCAAACCAAAGGAGATAAACCTATGGATCTTGCTCTTGAGGATATGTTTGGCAGTTCCCCCAAAACGATTATGAAAGATCATACAGTCTCTCGTAATTATGATGATATTAATTATGATACAAATGATCTTCAAAAATATCTGGAGCAAGTCTTGCAATTAGAGGCGGTTGCTTGTAAAGACTGGTTAACAAACAAAGTAGATCGCTGTGTGGGTGGGCGTGTCGCCAAACAACAATGTGCCGGACCGTTACAATTACCACTTAATAATTGTGGTGTTATGGCTCTGGATTATAAAAGTACCGAGGGAATTGCCACAAGTATTGGTCACTCCCCTATTTCTGGATTAATTGATCCAGAAGCAGGAAGTAAAAACTCTATAGCGGAAGCATTGACCAATATTATTTGGGCACCTCTTAAGAATGGATTACAATCAATTTCCTTATCGGCCAATTGGATGTGGCCCTGTAAAAATGAAGGAGAAGATGCAAGATTGTATAAGGCCGTGAAAGCAGTTTCTGATTTTTCTATAGCATTAGGAATCAATGTGCCTACAGGGAAGGACTCTTTATCTATGAAACAAAAATATCCAAACGATGAAGTTATTGCGCCAGGTACTGTAATTATTTCGGCTGCTGCCAATTGTGACAATATCAATAAAGTAGTAGAACCTGTATTCCAAAAACATGGTGGAGACGTCTTCTATATAAATGTATCGAATGATGAACACAAATTAGGCGGTTCATCATTTGCGCAAATAGTCAATAAAATTGGTACAGCTACGCCTACAATAAAAGACGCTGGTACTTTTAAAAGAACATTTGATATAATTCAGGATCTAATTAGAAATAATAAAATTGTAGCTGGTCACGATGTTGCTTCTGGTGGTTTGATTACTACACTTTTAGAATTGTGTTTTTCTGAAGTTAACCTTGGAGCCAAACTTGATCTTACCAATGTTGGAGAATCAGATTCTATAAAATTATTATTTGCCGAAAATTCAGGTATTGTTTTCCAAAGTGCTCTTAATTCTAACATTGAATCTGTCTTAGAGAAAAATGATATTCAATTCTTCAAGATTGGACAAGCAAAAGAAGGTGATACATTATCTATTAAAAATGGAGAAGATTCCTTCAACTTAAATATTGATGAGCTAAGAAGCATATGGTACAAAACATCTTACTTGTTAGATCAAAAACAAACGGCTAATAATTTGGCAAAAGACAGGTTCAATAATTTTGTAAAGCAACCTCTAAAATTTGAGTTCCCAATCCATTTCATGGGAAGAAAACCATTATTGGATAATTCAAAGCCAAGACCAAAAGCGGCCATAATTCGTGAAAAAGGAAGTAACTCTGAAAGAGAGATGGCCAACGCAATGTATTTGGCTGGTTTTGATGTTAAGGATGTACATATGACCGATTTGATATCGGGCAGGGAAACCTTAAAAGATATTCAGTTTATTGGTGCCGTTGGAGGTTTTTCAAACAGTGATGTTTTAGGCTCTGCCAAAGGATGGGCAGGTGCTTTTCTATATAATGAAAAAGCCAATACAGCTCTCAAAAACTTCTTTAAAAGAGAAGATACACTTTCTGTGGGGATATGTAACGGTTGTCAATTATTTATGGAGCTTGAAGTCATCAATCCAGACCATAAAGTTCACGGAAAACTTGTTCACAATGAATCTCATAAACATGAAAGTGGATTTACATCCGTAAAAATTCAAGAGAATAATTCAGTAATGTTATTGACCTTAGCCGGAAGCACATTAGGGGTTTGGATTTCTCATGGAGAAGGTAAATTTGACCTTCCGCTCCCGGAAGACGAGTATAATATCGTTGCAAAATATGGATATGACTCTTATCCGGCCAATCCAAATGGATCTGATTATAATACTGCAATGATGAGTGATAAAACGGGGCGCCACTTGGTAATGATGCCACATATTGAACGTTCAATTTTTCAATGGAACTGGGCACACTATCCTAAAGGAAGAAGAGATGAAATATCTCCTTGGATAGAAGCTTTTGTGAATGCAAGAAAATGGATAGAAAACAAATAACTGACAATCAGTTATTTATAAAAAAACCCATTTTATCGCACTATATATGTCATAAAATGACCTTTTTTGTGTCTGGATCAAAAATATATTAACAAAAACAATAAAATATTAAGGAGTTATCAAATTAGAGCTCCTTTTTTTATATATTAGAGTTGCGTATTATCAGATTTTTTATAATTTGCAAAACTATGCACGCATAGTAGTTTTTAAAACATTAAAAAAGCTACTTAGAAATATTTTAAAACAACTTATGACGACAATTACTAGACTATTTGATTTTCCACACTATCAATTAAAAAAGTTTAATTTAGACAAAGCTTTAGTAACCAAATATGAAGGCAAATGGGTTGCTACGTCCTCTGCAGAATACGTAGAAAAAGCAAACCAAATTAGTCGTGGATTGCTAAAATTAGGAGTAAAGCCTAATGACAAAGTAGCAATTATATCTTCTAACAACAGAACAGAATGGAACATCACCGATATTGGTGTTCTTCAAATTGGCGCTCAGGATGTACCTATTTATCCTACTATTTCTCAGGAAGATTATCAGTATGTTTTGAATCATTCTGAGTCTGTTTACTGTTTTGTATCTGATGAAGAAGTATATCAAAAAGTAAAAAATATCAAAGACCAAGTTCCTTCACTAAAAGAAATTTATTCTTTTAATGATATACCAGATTGCAAGAACTGGAGTGAAGTACTAGAACTTGGAAAAGACGATAGCAATCAGGACGAGGTAGAAAAAATCATGGCTTCTATTAAAGAAGAAGACCTTGCAACTTTAATCTATACTTCTGGGACCACTGGTAGACCTAAAGGTGTAATGTTAAGTCATAAAAATATTGTAAGCAATGCAATAGCGAGTTCTACAAGGTTTCCTCTGGAAAGTGGAAAAAGCAAAGCTCTAAGCTTTCTTCCTGTATGTCATATTTATGAGAGAATGACTATGTATTTTTATCAATACTGTGGCGTATCTATTTATTTTGCTGAATCGCTCGAAACCATTAGTGACAACCTAAAAGAAGTGAAGCCAGATGTAATGACGGCAGTACCAAGGTTACTTGAGAAAGTTTATGATAAAATTATTGCCAAAGGAGCAGATCTTACGGGAATAAAAAAGAAACTTTTCTTCTGGGCTGTTGAGTTAGGCTTAAAATACGAACCTTATGGAGCCAATGGGTGGTGGTATGAAAAGAAATTAGGAATCGCAAGAAAACTAATTTTCAGTAAATGGCAAGAGGCACTAGGAAATAACATGAAAGTAATCGCATCGGGAAGTGCTGCGCTACAACCAAGATTGGCTAGAGTATTTAATGCTGCTGGACTTCCGGTAATGGAAGGATATGGGCTTACAGAAACATCTCCTGTAATTTCTGTAAATGATGTTAGAGATAATGGATTTAAAATAGGAACCGTTGGAAGAATCCTTCCGAATACCGAAGTAAAAATTGCTGATGATGGAGAAATCCTTGTTAAAGGCCCACAAGTAATGCAAGGGTATTATAAGGATGAAGAAAAAACCAACGAAGCTTTGAAAGGTGGCTATTTTCACACAGGTGATATTGGTGAAATCGACAGTGAAGGTTTCTTGCGAATTACAGATCGTAAAAAAGAAATGTTTAAAACCTCTGGAGGTAAATACGTTGCTCCCCAGTTGATTGAAAATGCAATGAAGCAATCGCGTTTCATTGAGCAAATTATGGTTATTGGTGAAGGAGAAAAAATGCCTGCTGCATTTATACAACCTAATTTCGAATTTTTACGAGAATGGGCAGAACGCAAAGGATTAATGGTAGGAGACTCTTTTGAAGAAATAGTAACCAATCAAACAGTTATTGATCGTTACCAGGAAGAGGTTGACGAGCACAACGAAAAATTTGGAAAGTGGGAACGCGTTAAGAAGTTCGAACTTACCTCAGATGAATGGAGTATTGATGCCGGACACCTTACTCCTACCATGAAACTAAGAAGAAAAATAATTAAGGAAAAATATAAAGATCTTTATTCGAAAATTTATGGCTAATTCAATTCACTGATTACATAGCATATGCATATAGGCTTAACTATAAATCAGTAAACTCCTCATTTTATGAGGAGTTTTTTTATTAATTCCCCAGAAAAATGTAACTTACTTCAACAAATCACAAATTTTTATCATATTTATTATGCATGCATAATAAATTTTTCTTACCTTTACCTTCACAATTATAATTTGAATGAGGGAAAAAACAATTGATTATGCACTTAGGGCTACCTGGATGGCAGTCGCTAAAATGTATAATGAAGAGGCAAGTAAAAAAGGAAGTACAATGGCAACGGGTTTTGCGTTGTTAAGTATTGATCCTGAAAACGGTACTCCGTCCACTTCATTAGGCCCCAAAATGGGGATGGAAGCCACGAGCTTATCACGTACTTTGAAAACCATGGAAGAAAAAGGGTTGATTTTCAGAAAGAAAAACCCCCAGGATGGCCGTGGTGTACTTATTTATTTAACTCCGTTTGGAGTTGAAATGAGAAATTTTTCAAAAGAAGTAGTTTTCACTTTTGACAGTGCTGTAAAAAAGCATATTCCAAAAGAAAAATTAGACACTTTCCTGGAAGTATTTCAAATGATAAATGATTTGATCGCTTCAAAAAAAGTGTACACAAAACAAGAATCTATAAAACCTTAACAACTTTAAGTTTAAAAATGAAAAGAACCATTAAAAAAATTGCAGTCGTCGGGTCAGGAATCATGGGATCCGGTATTGCATGTCACTTCGCAAATATTGGTGTAGAAGTGCTATTATTAGATATCGTTCCCCGTGAACTAAACGACAAAGAAAAAGCCAAAGGGCTTACTCTTGAAGACAAAGTAGTACGTAATCGCTTGGTTAATGATTCTCTAACCACCGCTCTTAAATCTAAACCCTCTCCTATTTACCACCAAAAATTTGCAAGCAGAATCACTACAGGTAACCTTGAAGATGATATCGCAAAAGTTGCAGATGTAGATTGGATTATCGAGGTGGTTGTAGAAAGACTTGACATTAAGAAACAGGTTTTTGAAAACTTAGAAAAATATAGAACTCCAGGAACATTAATTACTTCAAACACTTCAGGTATTCCTATTAAATTTATGAGTGAAGGAAGAAGCGAAGACTTCCAGAAACATTTCTGTGGAACGCACTTCTTTAATCCGGCTCGTTACTTAAAGTTATTTGAAATTATTCCTGGACCTCAAACTTCCAAAGAAGTATTAGACTTCTTAAATGGATATGGTGAGCAATTCTTAGGAAAAACTTCAGTAGTAGCAAAAGATACTCCGGCCTTTATCGGAAACCGAATCGGAATCTTTAGTATTATGAGCTTGTTCCATATGGTTAAAGATATGGGATTAACTATTGAAGAAGTTGATAAATTAACGGGTCCTGTGATCGGACGTCCTAAGTCTGCTACCTTTAGAACGGTAGACGTGGTAGGATTAGATACCTTGGTGCATGTTGCCAATGGTATTGCAGAAAATTGCCCTGATGACGAACGTCACGAATTGTTTAAACTTCCAGATTTCATCAATACAATGATGGAAAACAAGTGGTTAGGAAGCAAAACAAAACAAGGTTTTTACAAAAAGAATGTAACTGCAGAAGGTAAAAGGGAAATCCTTTCTTTAGACCTTGATACATTAGATTATAGAGATAAAAAAAGAGCCTCCTTCCCTACTCTTGAAATGACCAAAACTATTGATAAGGTAATCGATCGTTTTAAGGTACTAGTTTCTGGAAAAGATAAAGCTGGAGAATTTTATCGTAAGAATCTTTCTGCTCTTTTTGCCTACGTTTCAAACCGTATTCCTGAAATCACAGATGATCTTTATAAGATCGACGATGCTATGAAAGCAGGATTTGGTTGGGAACACGGACCATTCCAAATTTGGGATGCTGTAGGTGTAGAAAAAGGTATCGAAATGATGAAAGCTGAAGGGTATGAACCAGCAGCTTGGGTTAATAATATGATCGCTTCTGGTAGTACTTCATTCTATACTGTAAAAGACGGAGCAACTTACTATTACGATATCCCAAAGAAAGAACAAGTAAAAGTACCAGGGCAAGATGCCTTTATTATTCTTGATAATATTCGTGAATCTTCCCAGGTATTTAAAAATAGCGGTGTTGTTGTAGAAGATCTTGGAGACGGAATCTTAAATGTAGAATTCCAAAGCAAAATGAATACTATTGGTGGAGATGTATTGGCAGGACTGAACAGAGCTATTGATATTGCGGAAAAAGATTTCCAAGGATTGGTTGTTGGTAACCAAGCTGCAAATTTCTCCGTAGGTGCCAATATAGGAATGATCTTCATGATGGCTGTAGAGCAAGAATACGATGAGCTTAACATGGCTATCAAATACTTCCAAGATTCAATGATGCGTATGCGTTACTCTTCTATCCCAACAGTTGTTGCTCCACACGGAATGACACTAGGAGGTGGATGTGAAATCTCACTTCATGCGGATAAAGTTGTTGCTGCAGCAGAAACATACATGGGACTTGTAGAGTTTGGTGTAGGTGTTATCCCGGGTGGTGGTGGATCAAAAGAAATGGCCTTAAGAGCTTCAGATCTATTCAAAAAAGGTGATGTAGAGCTTAATGTTCTTCAGGAGCATTTCTTAACTATCGGTATGGCAAAAGTATCTACTTCTGCATATGAAGCGTATGATACTAACCTACTTCAGAAAGGAAAAGACATCGTAGTTGTCAATAAAGATCGTCAGATTGCTACCGCAAAAGCGTATGCAAAATTAATGGCAGAACAAGGATATACGCAACCAGTTCGTCGTAAGGATATTAAAGTACTAGGTAAACAAGCTTTAGGTATGTTCTTGGTAGGAACAGATTCGATGGAAGCTAGTAAATACATCTCAGAGCATGATCATAAGATTGCCAATAAACTAGGATACGTTATGGCCGGTGGAGATCTATCTGAACCAACAATGGTGACAGAGCAATATTTATTAGATCTAGAAAGAGAAGCTTTCTTATCTCTTTGTACAGAACGTAAAACCCTTGAACGTATCGAACACATGTTGAAAAAAGGGAAACCATTACGTAATTAGATTTCTGGATTGTTGGATTGCCAGAGTATTTAGAAGTCCAACTAATCTAAAAATCAAATAATCTAAAAATCTATTTAATAAAAATGAAAACAGCATATATAGTAAAAGCATATAGAACAGCCGTAGGTAAAGCACCTCGTGGAGTGTTCAGATTCAAAAGAACAGACGAATTGGCTGCTGAAACTATTCAGCACATGATGAAAGAGTTGCCTCAATTGGATAAAGATCGTATCGATGATGTGATTGTAGGTAATGCAATGCCAGAAGGGTCTCAAGGTTTAAATATGGCACGCCTTATCTCTCTTATGGGACTTAACTCTATTGATGTTCCTGGGGTGACTGTGAACAGATTCTGTTCTTCTGGTATAGAAACAATAGGAATCGCTACTGCAAAAATTCAAGCAGGAATGGCAGATTGTATTATTGCCGGTGGTGCAGAAAGCATGAGTTCTGTGCCAATGACAGGTTTTAAAACAGAGTTGAACTATGATTTAGCAAAGTCAGGTCATGAAGATTATTACTGGGGAATGGGTAATACTGCTGAAGCCGTTGCCAATCAGTTCAAAGTGTCACGCGAGGATCAAGATGAGTTTGCATACAATTCTCATATGAAAGCATTAAAAGCGCAGGCAGAAAATCGTTTTCAAGATCAAATCGTTCCTATTGAAGTAGAGCAAACTTATTTGGATGCAAATGGAAAGAAAGCTACCAAATCTTATACCGTTACCAAAGATGAAGGACCTCGTGCAGGAACTAGTGTGGAAGTATTAGCCAAACTAAGACCTGTTTTTGCCGCAGGAGGAAGTGTAACCGCAGGAAATTCTTCTCAAACTAGTGATGGCGCTGCATTTGTAATGGTAATGAGCGAAGATATGGTGAAAGAACTAAATCTTGAGCCTATCGCAAGATTGGTAAACTACGCAGCAGCTGGTGTTGAACCAAGAATTATGGGTATCGGACCCGTAAAAGCCATTCCAAAAGCGCTAAAGCAAGCCGGATTAAAACAAGATGATGTTGAACTTATTGAGCTTAACGAAGCTTTTGCTTCTCAATCTTTGGCGGTAATTAGAGAACTTGGATTGAACCCAGACATTATTAATGTTAATGGAGGTGCAATTGCATTAGGTCACCCACTAGGATGTACTGGAGCAAAACTTTCGGTGCAATTATTTGACGAAATGCGTAAACGAGATATGAAAGGAAAGTACGGTATGGTTACTATGTGTGTAGGAACAGGTCAAGGAGCTGCCGGTATTTTTGAATTTTTAAATTAAGAAAAGTAAAAAGAAAATAACACGAAATAAGATGAGTACAGAAACTATAAACAAAGATATTCTTAGGGGAGGACAATTCCTTGTAAAAGAAACCAATTGTGACGATGTATTTACTCCAGAAGATTTTTCTGAGGAGCAACAAATGATGAGAGACTCGGTTAGAGAATTTGTTGACCGTGAAGTATGGCCAAATAAAGAGAGATTCGAAAAGAAAGATTATGCATTAACTGAAGAAATAATGCGTAAGGCAGGAGAACTTGGGTTTTTAGGAGTTTCAGTTCCTGAAGATTATGAGGGTCTAGGAATGGGATTCGTTTCTACTATGTTAACATGTGATTATATCTCTGGTGCAACTGGTTCTATCGCTACTGCTTTTGGAGCACATACTGGTATTGGTACTATGCCAATCACTTTATACGGTACCGAAGAACAAAAGAAAAAATACGTTTCAAAATTGGCTACCGGTGAGTGGTTTGGTTCGTATTGTTTGACTGAACCTGGTGCCGGATCCGATGCAAATTCAGGAAAAACCAAAGCTATTCTTTCTGATGATGGAAAACATTACATGATCTCTGGGCAAAAAATGTGGATCTCTAATGCTGGTTTCTGTAACGTAATGATTGTATTTGCGCGTATCGAAGATGATAAAAATATCACAGGATTTATCGTTGAGTATGATCCAGAAAATCCAAACGGAATTACATTAGGTGAAGAAGAACACAAATTGGGTATCCACTCTTCTTCTACGCGTCAGGTATTCTTTAGTGATTGTAAGGTACCTGTAGAAAATATGCTTGCAGGAAGAGGTGATGGTTTCAAAATTGCGATGAATGCACTTAACGTAGGACGTATTAAATTGGCTGCTGCTTGTCTTGATGCACAACGTAGAGTAATCAACGAAGCTACAAAGTACGCCAATGAGCGTATCCAGTTTAAGACACCAATTATGAACTTTGGTGCAATCAAAGGTAAAATTGCAGAAATGGCGACTTCTACCTATGCTGGTGAATCTGCATCGTACAGAGCTGCAAAAAATATTGAAGATAGAATTGCTATCCGTCAAGCAGAAGGAAATACACACCAAGAAGCAGAGCTTAAAGGTGTTGAAGAATACGCAATCGAGTGTTCTATACTTAAGGTAGCTGTTTCTGAAGATGTTCAAAATACTACAGACGAAGGAATACAAATTTTTGGAGGGATGGGATTCTCTGCAGATACACCAATGGAGTCTGCATGGAGAGACGCTCGTATTTCTAGAATTTATGAAGGTACCAACGAGATCAACCGTATGTTGGCAGTAGGTATGTTGGTGAAAAAAGCAATGAAAGGACACGTTGATCTTCTTGGCCCTGCAATGAAAGTAGCAGACGAATTAACAGGTATTCCATCTTTTGATACTCCAGATTATTCAGTTTTATTCTCTGAAGAAAAAGAAATTATTGCAAAGCTTAAGAAAGTATTCTTAATGGTTGCAGGGTCTGCCGTTCAAAAGTATGGTCCTAAATTAGAAGAGCACCAGCAATTATTAATGGCAGCTTCAGATATTTTAATTGAAATTTATATGGCTGAGTCTGCAATTCTTCGTACCGAGAAAAACGTAAAACGTTTTGGAGAGGCCGCTCAAGAAACTCAAATTGCAATGAGTCAGTTATATCTATACAATGCAGTTGACATCATCATCAAAAAAGGAAAAGAAGGAATCGTTTCTTTTGCTGAAGGTGATGAGCAAAGAATGATGCTTATGGGACTAAAACGTTTCACAAAGTATGCTAATCAGCCTAATGTGGTTGCATTAAGAACCAAAATTGCTAATAAAATAGCTGAAGAAAACGGATATTTTATTGGATAAGACATTTGCCCTCCCGATGGCATTAAACTAGGGAGTTGTTTAATTTTGATTTAAAAAACCGCTTTTTAATTGGGTAAAAGCGGTTTTTTTATTTTCAAACCTCCCTTCTACCATTTGCACAAAACTCATTTGCAGCACTTTATAAACACATCTCATCAATTTTAAGAGCAAAAACAAAAATTTATCAACACGAAAACGTTGTAGTAATAAAATCACATCGGCAAATTGATTATTTCGTAATAACTTAGTAAAAATTTAACACAAGAGACACTTTAACAAACAAAAAATTACTAATTATGAAATCTATTTACTTTTCTACGAAAACACGAAAATTATTTGAGCTACTTCAACAATAAACAAAAACAAGTCCATTTTTCGTGAAATAATTCTTACGAATTGAAATTTGAAAAATTTATCTTCAGGAAATTTCATGTTATGTTTAAGTTGTAATTAGTACATAAACGACCCAACCTGTAATTTTATCAATTACTAAATTCTCTTTTACAACTTTACAATCAAATATTTATATTCATTTTTCATGAATATAGCTTGACCAAAGCATATACCCGAAAAGCAACCACTCCTTAAGATTTGATCAAACCATCTCTTTGTAATTTCTTTTTACAGAGCTATACAAATCGAAAATGAGCTACCTATGCTTATGCTTTAACTAAACTTAAAAACTACAAAATGAAACGAAAACCTTTTATTTCAATTTTAGTAACACTTCTTATGTTGCTGCCTTTTACAGGAACTCGAGCACAGGATGAAGATGTTTTGTTCCAGGCTTTTGATTGGAACGTCCAAAACCAACCCGCCGGTCAAACCTGGTATAATGTGGTATCACAAAACAGAAATGCAATTAATGATGCCGGTATAGATCTCATCTGGATGCCGCCACCGAGTAATTCTGCTGCTCCCCAAGGATATTTACCTCGAGAACTTTATAACTTTGACAGTGCCTATGGTACTGAAACACAATTACGCAATTTAATAAATCAATATCATGCTCTTGATATAAAAGTGATAAGTGATATTGTTATTAATCACAGGGTTGGTTCTAACGATGCTGTTACTTTTACAAACCCTGCCTGGCCCACTTATTATATAACCGCGGATGATGAAGGAAGAAATTTTGTTAATTTCCCCGTTGATTTTAGCATTAACAATGATTTTTTTCCAGGCACAGCCCTGAAATCTGACGGATCTAATGGTGGGTTTGCGGCCGCTAGAGATTTGGATCACGAAAACCCAGAAGTACGTCAAGAAATTATTAGATGGATGAACTTCTTGAAAAATGATCTTGGGTTTGACGGATGGAGATATGACTTTGTTCATGGATACAACCCAATATATAACAAAGAATACAATGATGCTACAAATCCTTATTTTGCTGTAGGAGAATTATTAGAAAGTAGTCGAGTACAAACAAATAACTTTGTAAATTGGACCCAAGGTTCTTCTTCTGCATTCGATTTTAACACAAAGGTAAGCCTGCAAAATGCTTTGCGTGACAATAACTTATCCTACTTAAGAGATTTTTCTGGAAATCCTTCTGGCATGATTGGTATCAACCCTACAAAATCTGTTACCTTTCTTGATAATCATGATACAGGTGAAGCACAACAGTGTTGCGGATCAGGTTATGTTTTTCCAGGAGGAGAGACAAATCTTAGAAAGGGATATGCTTATATCTTAACGCATCCTGGAAACCCTATGGTGTTTTGGACACACTTTTTTAATACCGGATCTGGAGTACAGAACGCAATTAAAGACCTTATTGCAATTCGAAAAAGCGTACGTGTTTTTGCAGGATCAACTATTAATATAGTAGAAGCAAGAAATGATTTATATGCCGCCTATATTGATGGTAGATCGGGAACAATTGCTATGAAATTAGGTAGTGGAAACTGGTCTCCCAATGGTAGTGGTTGGACGCTAAGAACTTCAGGCAATGATTATGCAGTATGGACTCAGGGCGGAAGCAATACTGGTGGTGGAGAAACTGTACCTCCTTTTACGGTTAACTTCAAAAAACCAAATGGTTGGGGTAATAGTGTAAATGCATATTTCTTTGATGCTTCAGCAAATGCTACGTTACCGGGAACCTCGGGTTGGCCCGGACAACAAATGACTAATATTTCTGGAACGTCTTGGTATTCATATACTGTAACCCCACAATCTGGTGTTTCTGCTGCAAATATTAGAGTAATATTTAATGATGGAAACAATCAAACAGGAAATTTATCAAGAAGTGCAGATGGCTGGTATGACAATGGTACATGGTCAAGCACTTGTCCTTCTGAATGTACAGGAACTCCAACTTCTAACGATGTAACTCTTAACTTTCAAAGACCTGGGGGTTGGGGTAACAATACAAACATATATTTATACAATAAAGCAACCAACCAAACCTTAGCAGGAACCTCGGGGTGGCCTGGTCAATTAATGTCCAATCTTAGTGGGACTTCATGGTTCAGCAGTACATTCACCTTACCAAACGGCGTTTCATCAAATGATGTCGGTGTTGTTTTTAACAATGGTAATGGGCAACAAACTGTGGATTTGACCAGAGGAACCGATGGTTGGTTTAGGGTTACAGGAACTAGTAATGGAAAAAGAACCGGTACTTGGTCAAACAATTGTACTACTGGTTGTCCTGCCAGAAATGCATTCAATGTTACGACCAATACAGACAAACTAATTACCATTAGTAACAAAGCCGTTATTTCTCCGAATCCAATAAATTCAAGAAGTAAATTATATGTCTCTACGACTGAAGAAGGTTTGTTACAAGTTACCATCTCTAATATTCTTGGTCAAACAAGAACTATTTTCAATCAAAATACAATTTCCGGAAATCAAACTATTGATCTTGGTAACCGACAAATAGATCAACAAGGAATGTATTTTTACACTATTAAACTTAATGGAAGAACTATAGACCAACTAAAAGTTATTCATTAGACAGTAAGTCTTTACCCCACCCTTTATTTTCACTTTCAGTATTGACGCTGTTTGAAGGGCTAGCGGTTGTTACTATTTACAAGTAGCAACCGCTTTTTAAATTTTGTTTACTACCTTTATTGTAAATTGAACCTGAACTCGACTCTTATGAATATTTCCATTGTTTCGGTACTTCTGCTTTTTCTATTAGCAACCACTCCTTTAACGAGTAATGATTTATCAACAGGTAAATCTGCAACTTCTCAAAAAAGTAGTAAAACCGATCATCAGATTAGAGAAGTAAAAAGAGCGGTTATTGTACCCAAATTAGATGGAGAAATGGATGATCCTGCCTGGAAGGAAGCTATATGGTATGGTTTAGATCAACGATGGTTAGGAGAACCATATACCTTTACCGATTTTTTTGGAAGGTATAAATTGGTCTGGACTCCTGAAGCACTATATCTGTTAGTTGAAATAAAAGATGATTTATTGTATGATCAAAACAAGGATCCCTTAAAATTGTGGTGGGACGATGATTGCGTTGAGATATTTATAGATGCTGATAACTCGGGAGGTGGTCATCAATACTCTAACAATGCATTTGCCTATCATGTCGCCTTGGATGGTAATGTTGTTGATTTGGGGGCAGACAAAAAACCCCTGCTATACAACAATCATGTTACAACAAAAAGAGTTACCAAAGGTGATGTTTCTATTTGGGAATTTGAAATTATTATTTATGATGAGACTTATAAAGAAGGAATAGTAAACGATCCTCTAATACTTACCGAAAATCAAAAACTTGGCTTTGCGCTGGCTTATAATGACAATGACGGCAGTCAAGAACGAGAGAATTTTATCGGTTCTGTTTTTATTCCCGGTGAAGATAAAAACCTAGGCTGGATTAATGCAGATGTTTTTGGAACGATAGTACTTAAAGAATAAAACCTTTATATTAGCTATATAATTCTTCCAGCACTCTGAAGCCAAAATTTTACATACTTCCAGTCATTATCATTTCGCAATTTTTTTGCACCTCTCTTTGGTTTGCGGGTAATGCCGTGATAGATGACCTGGCAGTACAATTCAATGTAGAATTTAATATTCTTGGTTATCTATTATCTTTTGTACAATTTGGATTTATTGTTGGGACGCTCACTTTTGCTCTATTAACTTTGGCAGATCGATTTTCTCCATCTCGCATCTTTATGATTTGTGCCTTTTTAGGCAGTATATGCAACTTATTGTTACTTGTTCCAAATATCACAGTTTTTAATTTATTAACCGCACGTTTTGGTACTGGTTTTTTTCTTGCAGGTATTTATCCTGTTGGAATGAAAATAGCGTCAGATTATTACAAAGGTGGGTTAGGCAGAGCCTTGGGATACCTTGTTGGAGCCTTGGTTTTAGGAACAGCATTTCCACACTTTATTAATGAGTTTTCCTGGAGTCGAGATTATAAAGCTGTAATTATTAGCACTTCTATCCTTGCTATTATTGGTGGGTTAAGCATGTGGTGGTTAGTAAATGATGGTCCCTATCGAAGACCTGTATCAAAATTACAACTAGGTGTAATCACCCAACTTTTCAGTATTCCAAACTTTAGAAAAGCAGCTTTTGGGTATTTTGGACATATGTGGGAACTTTATGCCTTCTGGGGGTTTGTACCCATTATTCTTAAAACATATGCCGATATACATAGAATTGAGCTACAGGTTTCATTCTGGTCTTTTGTAGTTATAGGTATTGGAACCATATCATGCATTTTAGGCGGGTTAATTTCATTAAGAACGGGAAGCAGAAAAGTAGCATATAATTCTCTCTTAATATCTGCAATTTTATGCATTACCTCTCCTCTACTATTTAAATTTCCTCCGCAATGGTTTATTGTTGTATTATGCATTTGGGGAATGGTGGTCATATCAGATTCTCCTCAGTTTTCTACTATGGTAGCTTCAACTTCACCGCCAGAATTAAGAGGAACCGCCCTCACTATCACTAATAGTATTGGTTTTGCTATAACTATTATAAGTATTCAATTATTGTCTTTTTTGTTGGATAAATTAGATCCCACTTTATTATATCTATTCTTGGGAATTGGCCCTATTTTAGGCCTATATTCTATTAGAAAATAAAACTCAATAATTCTCTTAACATATCCTTAAGAGTAAAAAAACAGGAATCCATGTATTTTAGAAAACAAAAACAATGAGAAACCTAATTGTATTTATTTCACTTATCTCTTTCTCTTCATTTTCGCAAACCAATACAGAAGTTTACTTGTTTGATCTCACAACAAAAGATAACACATTCAATCTTAGAAATCAAAGAAACATATCTAATAATAAAGGATATGATAATCAACCTTCATTTTATAATGACAATATTGTTTTATTTTCTTCATCGAGAAACAATCAAACCGATATCGCTGCATATAATATAAGAGATGCAAAAGTTAATTGGATTAGCGATACTCCCAATGGAGGTGAGTACTCTCCTACCAAGATTCCCAATCAAAAAAATGTTTCTGCGATACGACTGGATAACGATGGAAAACAGTTGCTTTACAAGTATAATTATAATGACGGCAATTCACATGAGCTTTTAAAAAATTTAAAGGTAGGTTATCATTGTTGGTACAACCAAGAAGTTATTATTTCTTCGGTATTAGAAGACGATGCTTTATCCCTAATAGTATCTAATCTAAAAGATGGTTCTAATTATACGGTTCAAAAAAAAGTGGGTCGATCTTTACACAAGATTCCTAATTCCAACCTAATAAGTTATATTAGTAAAGAAAATGAAACTTGGGAAATCAAATCTTTGGATCCTATATCAGGGGACACAAAAAAAATAATAAACACCATCCCTGAAGCCGAGGATATGTGTTGGTTAATCAACGGAACAATTTTAATGGGAAAAGATGACCAGATATTCAAATTCGATCCAAAAAAAGATGATGATTGGAGTATATTTTACTCTTTTAAGGATAGCGGATTAAATAATATTACTAGAATAGCTACAAATTCTATAAGTACTTTACTTGCTATAGTATTCGAATCCAAATAAGGGTATAATCTTCTCTTATCTAACTTCAAAGTACTTTTTAACCGATACGGGGATACCATTATTTGTGAACCCCTCCAAAACTATTTCATAAACACCATTCACATCAGAAGTAAAAAACGGTATATTGACTGTTTCATTATGTATTAAAACATTTGGTTTCCATAATAACTGATTTCTGAAATCCGGAATGCGATTGTATACATTATTAGAAGGTGAATATTGTTGTGTATAATAATTCTTATATGATTGAGGTCTTGAAAGTGTCGTATTTAGCAAATAGTCTTTATGTAAATTTTCGACATAATTGCCTTCAAAAGTCTCAAAAACCAATACACCTTCAAAAACCTTACTTCCTAAAAAATATCTATCTCTTACAAAACTAATATTCTTAATCTTTCTAGCATCATAATCTATCCATTGTTCATGTTCTTGTTCAACGATTCCATCAACAATAAGAAGAGTCGAAAGATTATTATTGGATTGGGTGGGGTAATACCCTCTTACAGCAAAATGACTTTCTCCCAATTCATTTTTTTCTATCCATACATTATCTACTACTTCTACAATAGTCTCTTTTACAGTAGGGAATCTTGTGTAATCATCAAGATTATACACTACACGATCGGTACCATAAAAAGAGACATCATCTTTAACCTCGGGAATAGTATCAGGTTTTACGCTAAAAAAATTATTCTCAACTTGATTATAAACACTTCGTTCAATTATTTCGTCTTTAAACTCTTGTGTTATTTTAAACTGGTAAAAATTAAAATCTGGAAAATTGAATTGTGGCGCTTCATCAAGTTCTATTTTATAGTTATTTCTGCTTTCTCCTAATACCTGAAGCACTATATTATCAGTTTTATAAGTTTTATCCAAATTAAAAACAAAAACTCCTTGTTCGTTGGTAGAGGCAATTTTAACATCATGTATTTTTCCTGGTACTGATACCGCTATATCTATAGAAGATACCATAAAATCAGGCTCTTTTGGTACAAGCTTCCCATAAATTAATTCTCCGCGCATTTCAGGTAAAAAAAATGAAGAGGAAATTGACTTTTCTTGACTTTTAAAGTTTTTAGTTGATAAAGAGGAGAAACTATCCGCAGTAACTGGTTGTGCCGTCTTAAATGCATTCTTTTTCCTTACGGAAATAGAATAGTTTCCTGGCTCACTAGTAAATCCAGATTGATTAAGGGTTAGAGTTACGGGGCTTCTCTTTTGAAAAACCTGTTTGTCTATTCTCAACTCGATCCTACCGTTACTTTTTTGAGCACTTATCGTAGACTTTGATTGCTTTTTATTGACAGAAGAGTTTATAGAATTTAGTTGAGAATTATTTAAATCATTATCTACAAGAAAAACTTTTTGATCTCCTTGATACGGATTAAGTATACTGATATCCCCAAGAAAGAAATTATCTTTTTGAGCATTTAGCATCCATTGCGTATACCCCATCAGTTTATAATTTCCCGAGGGGACAGAAACAGGAATAAAGAAATCACCCTGCCCCAAACCATTTTCTAATTTAACTTTTTGCTTAAAAACAACTTTTTTCTTTTCGTCTATAAGTTCAACATAAGCAATTTTACTAATTTCACTCAAAAGGTTACTTTCGCCATTGAAGCAATACAAACGATAATACAAATATTCTCCCGCAAATAATAATGTTGTATTATAATGAATAAACATTTTTTCCTGAGGCACTTTTTGATATCCAGCTATATCCTCTGGTGTTTTTAAAATAGCTTGTCTTTGCGCATAGATACCAGCAGTACAAAGAAATATAATATATAACAGTGGTTTAATTTTCACAGAGATAATTTTACATTATAAATTTATTATTCATTTTTTCTCTTAGTCTATCCAAAAATCGGGAGCTTCACTCCTACCAAATACAGTGCAATCTCCGCATTCTCTGGGCACAAAAATATATAGTCCTTGCTGTATGTCTGCTCCTTCTTGGAAATCAAAGAATTTGAAATCTCCAGAGTTTATTACTCCTATCACTCGTGTTAGAAAATCTTCACTAGATTCTCCCGAGGCGGGTTCTGGTGCAAACAAATCGCAATCTGGCGAGAATCCTGGAAGATCAATAACAAAATCTTCTCTATCAAAAAAAATACGTTCTGTAGCTATTGATGAAACATCAAAAAAACCAATTATCTTCTCGCTAGGATTAACCTCAGAAACGATATTTCCCCCAACAAAACCAGGTTGTATTTGAGAGAACAAGCTCTCAGATTCAGAAAAACTACTTAGCGTTTCATAAAATTCATTGGCCTCTCTAGATTGCACATATTGTTTAACCAGTATCGAATAACGATCTGCAATTGCGATCTCATCTGGTCTTAAAAATCTTACCGGAAATCGTGTAAGACGATCTTCTCCTAAAGTAGTAGTGTTGTTAACATTTATATTATTAGACACAACCGTATTATAGCAGATTCTTTGTCCCTCTGGTCTTTCTGTAAGAAAAAAGAGAAATGGTCCTAACGGACTTCTTAGGCCATTTATATCATCACTATTCCAGTTTTGTGTTATGATTCTATAGGTTTCTTCATATTCGTAACGATAATATAGTGAGTTACCAGTCGGATCAAATGTATCTACAAACACCTCGACACCTTCGGTACCATCATTATTCGTTGTTCTTTCGGCATATACCCGATCAATAGACGTCTCTTGCGGTAACGTAGTTTTATTAGAAATATAAGATCTGTTATTTTGAGTAACAATTGATAATTGATATTCATTTCCTGGTGTAGCGGCAAACTCTTGTATTGAGGTGTATACTCCCGGTGTAAGTTCCTCAAAAAGATATTCTGTTCCCACTCCTTCAATTACTTTTACTGTAGCTCCTTGTTCAGCAAGTGGACCATCATCTTCAAATCTAAATGTTCTTGATAACAAAATTTGCTGATGCTTAACTTCATTGGTTATGGTAGCATTAACTACCAAAATATCTTCGAAATTCTCGGTTTCTATGTCAAAAGGCTCAACACATTGAGAAACTATTACACTAATCATTAGAAGAGCTAATACTCTTCTAGTTTTCTTATATATCGATATTTGATTAAGGAATTGCATTCTCATTAGAATTTAAAATTATATGTAATAGAAGGTATCGGAACCGAGAAAATAGAACTTTGTAACGCTTTTACTTCTCCATCTTCAGTTACAAAGAACACTGAAAAAGGATTATTTCTTCCCAAAACATTATATACCGATATTGTCCAAAAACTATGTGCGAGTTTATTTTTTTTATGATTCCCTTCAATATTAAAACCTAGATCCAATCTAAAAAAATCTGGAATTCTAAATTTGTTACGGTCACTAAAAACAGTAAAGTCAGATCCATTAAACGAAAAACTACCTACAGGAAAAGTAACGGGACGTCCGGTTTGATAAACAAAATTTGTAGCCAAACTAAAACGCTTGGTAAATCTATAATTTGCTACCAAACTAAAATCATGAGGTTTATCAAAATTTGATGGAAAAAAATCTCCGTCATTTACTCTTTCTTCTTCAAATTCACCATCAAGCCTAATGAAGGATCTGGAGTAGGTATAACCAAGCCAACCATAGAGTTTCCCCTTTTGTTTTTTAAGTAAAAATTCTACCCCATATGCTTTACCGTCACCTTGTAAGGTCTCTGTTTCAATATTCTCATTAAGTAAAATTTCTGCTCCGGTTTTAAAATCAACAATGTTTTCAGATTCTTTATAAAACCCTTCTAAACTTAACTCATATGCACCTTCATCAAAGTTCTTATATAACCCAAGTGCATATTGCTGGGAGCTTTGTGGTTCTATATTAAGGTCTGAAAGTTTCCAGGCATCAATTGGCGATACGGTTGTATTATTGGATAACGTATGAATAAACTGAAATGTTTTGTTATAGGAAGCCTTTACTGAAAAATTATCTGTTAATAAGTATCTTCCAGAAATTCTGTACTCTGGTCCTCCATAAGTTTCAATGACTTCGTTCTTATCGAAGAACAATGTTTCTTGTATCGTACCTTCGCTCCTAGGGGTACCTTCTTGATATACATTCTGTGTTCCCTCTCCCAATGCATTGTATACAGAATATCGAATACCCGCATCTAAGGTAAATCTTTTGGTGAGGTCAATTTCTGCGGTTAAAAAGGCAGCCGATTCTAGTCCTCTTTCTTCATCAATTTCTAGTGGTTCAATAATCGACTCTTCCCCTTTTGGTTCAATACTACCAGGATTTACGACGTATAACTTACTAGAAACTCCATAATCAAACTTAATTTTATCGCTATACAGATACTTGAATTGAAATTTTAATTCGGTTTCGTCAATGCTATATCCTAAATCAAAATCATCGTTGGTTTGTCCATCAAACTCGATATCAAATTTATATTGGCTATTTGCCAATGACAATTTTGCAGAATTCTTATCATTAAACTTATAATTCCATCGTAGTGACAATGCTCTATTATTATAAACAAATAGTGAATCGGAAGTAATACTAAAATCGTCTCTACTGAGATATGCCATTGCTTCAATCTTGGAATTTTCGGTGATTTCATGATTGTATTTTGCTATAACATCATAAAAAGAAGCCTCACTGTTTTTAAGTGATTCTTCATCCAGGTTTTGCAAGATCCAATTGGCATATGCTCCTCTTCCCCCAATCATTATTCCTGCTTTATCCTTAACCACAGGGGTTTCTATAAGAATATTACCTGTTACAGGTCCTATAGATGCCTCTCCCGTGAATTTCTCTGTACTGGCGTCTTTAGTTTTTAAATCAAATACCGAAGATAATCTTCCTCCATATTCTGCCGGAATACTATTTTTATAAATATTAGCATCACCAAGAGCAAATGGGTTGAGCGCAGAGAAAACACCAAAAAAGTGTTGAGGATTATAAACCACGGCATCATCTAATAGGATAAGATTTTGATCAGATTTTCCTCCTCTAACATTATAACCCGTAGCACCTTCACCTGCCGTTGTAATTCCCGGTAATGTTGTTGCAACCTTGAGTACATCTCGTTCACCTAACGCAAGTGGAATATTCTTGGACTCTTCGACATCAATTTCTGTTTTTGTTATGGCTTCATCTACATTATTATTAGTTTCTGATTGTAAAATCACCTCTTCTAATTGCTCTATTTTTTCATTTAATGTGACATCAAATCTTCCATCGTTGTATATCACAATTCTTTTCTTAAAATCTTCCATCGCCAAAGCATTAATCTCGACAATATTTGGTCCAACTTTAAGTTCTGTATCAAAGAATCCGTTGGCATCTGTTTCTGCTCCTACATCTTTACCATTAACTACAATAACTGCATCAGGTAATGGCTTTCCTGTTTGTCCATTTTTGACATAACCATAGAATCTGAATTTTTCTTTCACACTACCTCGTAGCGCCTTGCCTATTTTAATCGTTTCTATTTTCTTCTTTTTGGGTGATTTATTAGTTGAAGAAAATATAGGAATTATGGCTTTTTTTCTTTCGGCTATGTTATCCGATTTTTCGTCAATCCTTTCCTCTCCAAAGAATTTGTCTGGAAGCGTATTATATATTATAGCATTTTGGGTAAGAATAATTTTATCCTCACCCATGATATAAAAATTGATAATTGTAGCACCAAAAATGTCATTAAGAAGATTTTCAATAGTAACATCATTATAATTTCCAGATATATTATCAAAACCTTCTAGCCATGAATTAATAAAATAAAATTGATAATTGGTTTTCTCTTCGATTTGGTTTATTACCGATTTTAAATCAGAATCTTGAAAAGAGATTGTAATTCGTGGGCTTTGTTCTTGTGTCCAAGAATATTGCGAACACATTAAAAGGATCAATATCAAACATCTTTTCATAGCCTTATATCTCATTTTTTGACATCGCAGGTTCTACAATTTTCTCAAATAATCTTTGCATAAATCTGTCGGGTTGTGACTTTCTTAATTTTTTATTATCCTCATAGAAATCCTTTATTTCTTTTTTCAGACCTGGATAAATCTTTATGATATCGGTTTTCGAAGTAATTCTTTTATAGTTCCTTTCAGAAAGGAGAACATATTTATTTGCGTTGACAAATTCGTATTTTACTATACTTCCGTTTATATTTCCCAGTTTTTTCTTTCTTATTTTCTTATGTCTTTTTAGCAATGAAAAATGCGGAGTCTCTAGAAGCACTTCATGAAATCCATTAGTCATGTCGTTGTTTTCGATAAAACCATCTATTCTTACAAATCGGCTACCGTCTATCGTAAACTCTGCAATATTATCCCTAATTAACTGTAGTATATATGCTGTCGATCCAGATTTTAATGCTGCCAACACCATATCTGTTTCAAGATTGTATTTCATTTCGACATTAAAATAATGTTGACCTTGATAGAGAAGAGAGCCAAGAAGGACATCATCAGATTTATAGAATGCGTGCTTTCCCTCAAATATTCGATTAACATCAAGATTCACATACTGCTTACCATTAAATAAACCTGTATGTTCTGATCCTATTACTTTGTCAAACCAATTGTAATAGGAACTTCTTTCTTGTTTACTTTGACCAAAAAATAGTATAGGTAACAATAAAAAAATCATTACACTACTTTGATTAATTTTCCCCATATTTTCAGTAGTATTCTATATAAGCATCTAGACCTTTGATATTTATCTACAATAACAATAGTCAAAACTTATAATTGAGTTTAATTGGTGTAAGAACTGTCCCTCAAAGTTCTTTTAAATCTACTTAATGATAACTCAAAAATGAAAAATAAAAACTATAAACAATGTTAATAAAAGAATAAATCATTGTTATGTGTTATTTTTTCCAGGTGATATGTCTTTAATAGAAGCGTGATGATATCCTACAATTTCTAGAAGAGTTTTGCCTATCTATTTATCTCATTATTCCTGTTGCTTGTGCTTGTCGAACCTTAAAATTTTTCTTAATAGAAATAGGAGTTCCATTATTTGTAAAACCTTCTACAGATATTTCATAATCTCCAACAACATCCGAAGTAAAAAAATCTATAATCTTCTCACTATTTTTATTCGTCTTTATCTTTGGTTGCCAAAGCAACTGATGCCTATAGTCTGGAAGGCGATCATATTTTTTTTCCTTGTCATAAGTTTGTTTAAAATATCTCTTTTCTCTTAAAGGAGGTATAAGTTTCGAAACCGCAGTACTACTATTTTTAGAATTTTTATGAAAGTCGGTATTTATTGTCTTCACCACGAGTACCCCATCATAAGTTTTGGATCCCAAATAATATTGATTTCTTATAAAGCCAATACTCTTTACGTTTCTGGCATCAAAATTTATAACCTCCTCGTGATCCTGAATTACTAAACCATCGACCAAAACCAGTGGTAAAAGATTATCATCTTTTTGCCCGGGGTAGTTACTTTGTATTGCAAACACAAAACTTCCTTTATTAGTCTTCCTTATCCACACCCCATCAACAATCTCAATTATACTTTCTTTTACAGTTGGGAACCTCGTATATTCATCAAGATCATAATTTGTAATTCCTTCTCCATAAAAAGACGCGCCCCTTGAGGCCTCTGGTATTGTATCTGGCTTTACATTAAAAAAGCTATTATCTATTTGATTATGAATACTACGATTTAAGATTTCTTCTTTTAATCCAGAGGTGAGTTTTAATTCGTGCCATTCAAGATTTTCGAGGTTTATTTCAGGAATATCTTCAATATGTAAAGAATAGTCGTTCTTATTATCTCCCAGTACCTGGAGATGAATTCCTCCTTCTTTATATTCTGCTTCTTGTGTAAATATAAAGCCTCCGTTTTTGTTGGTTGAAATAATATTTATATTGCTTGTTCTTCCTGGAACCGAAATAGCAATATTTACATCTGATACTGATATCCCCGATTTTTTGGGTATAATCTTTCCGTATATCAACTCTCCTCTCATTTCGGGAAGGAAGACAAAATCTCCTAATTCCTTCTGAGGCGCGGAGACTTCAGGATAGTGCCCAGAATAATCCTCAGCACTCAATTTTATTGCTTTGGCAAACCCACTCTTTTTTCTTACCGATACCGAGTAATGAATACTTTCGTTATAACGATTCTCAACTTTCAATTGTACCCGAGATCTTTTTGAATAAATGGTATCATCAATAGATATTAATATCTTTGCTACCTTGGTTTCCTTTTCTTTCAATTCATCGATACCCTTTATAGAATTGATCAAAACACTATTCGAATCTTTACTGGCGGTAATTTCTTCAGAGTTGGATTGATAAGGGTTTACAATATTTAGATCTCCCTTAAAAAAGTAAGAGTCCCCCCTATTTAACATCCATTGTGTATACGCAATAAGTTTATAACTTCCTGAAGGAATTGAAACGGGCACAAAGAAATCTCCTTGTCCGGTGCCTTTATTTAAAAGTATTTTTTGATCATATACTGATATCCCTTCTTGATTAATCAACCGAACATAAGCCAATTTACTTAAACGGCTTAATTGTTTGTTATTTGTATTTACACAATATAGTTTATAATAAAGATACTCTCCTGCAAACAACAAAGAACTATTATAATGTATAAATAGTTTTTCTGCGGGCATCAAATTATAGCCTATTACATCTCCTTCTGTCTTAAGCTTTGACTGCCTTTGCGAATATCCAAAGATGTGTATAAATAAAAAGGCGAATAGCAAAAATTTTGTTTGTAAGGCTATCATTCTATATAAAACTTTAACTAACAATTTATTACGCATTAATCTATCCAAAATTCAGGTACGGCACTACTTCCAAAAACGGTACAATCTCCACATGGTCTTGGAACAAAAACTAAACTTCCTTCATCTTCTGTATCTCCTCGTTGCTCTTCAAGAAACCTTACGCTTCCGGTGCGTATCAACTCTTGTAAACGTACTTCAAATTCTTCTATGCTTTCTCCTTCTCCTATTACTGGCGCTATTCTTTCGCAACCAGGAGAAAAACGAGGAAGACCATTGATGACATCCACTCTATTAAAAAAGATTCTTTCTTCGATAACCGATGCAACATTAAAAAAACCTAAAACTCTTGCTTCATCATTATCAATCGATGATATATTCCCGCTTATAAATCCCGGTTGCACTTGAGAAAATAAACTTTCAGACTCAGAAAAATTGGCCAGTGTTTCATAAAAACCATGAGCCGCTCTCGATTGAACAAATTGTCGTACCAAAACACTATATCGATCTGCAACGCGAATATCTTCACCTTCAATAAAATGAAGTAAAAAACCAGTGACTCGATCTTCAGACAATGTATTTGTATTGGTAAGGATAATATCGTCAGACGATCTACTGTTGAAACATATATCCTGCCCTGGGGGTCTATCAACAAATTCTAATGAAGTGGTTAAATCTACAGGAACCCAAAATGGAGCTACAATTTTATAAGTTTCTTCAAACCGATATCTATAATACACCGAGTTTCCACTGGGATCAAAACTATCTACCAAAATACCTACACCTTCTTTTCCATTATCACCAAACATTCTCACAGGATACACTCTTTCAATTGAAGAAGTTGTGCTTGGTAACGATTCTGTTCCCGAAACGTACATTTTTCCATCAGAAGTCTCAATAGATAGTTGATAATCTTTATTTGAAACAGCGGCAAATGGATTAACAGACCTATAGATTCCAGGAAACACTTCTTCAAAAAGAAATTCTGTATTTCCATCTTCTATGACTTTGACAACCGCTCCTTGTTCTGCCAAGGGACCATTATCCTCAAACCTATATGTTCTAGTAAGCTTAATCTCCTGGGTTCTTAACTCATTGGTTATGGTTGTATTAACTACAAGAATATTTTCTGAATCCCCACTTTCCACTTCAAACTCCTCTACACAACTTGAGTACAGCAAGCAAATGAGCAAGAAAAACATTCTATAGTGATAATTATTAATCTGTAAGATGGAAAACTTCATTATCCTAAAATTTAAAGTTATAAGTGATGGAAGGAATTGGAATCGAGAAAACCGAACTCTGCAAACCCTTCACTTCTCCATCTTCAGTAACAAAGTACACCGAAAGCGGGTTATTACGTCCTAAGACGTTATAAACAGAAATCGTCCAAAAACCATGTGCCAGTTTGTTTCTTTTATGGTTTCCTTCTATATTAAGTCCAATATCCAAACGATAAAAGTCGGGGATTCTGAACTTATTTCGGGCGCTAAAAACTGCAAACTCGGTATCGTCAAAACTGAAAGTTCCTATTGGAAAGGTAACTGGTCTCCCTGTTTGATATACAAAATTTGTTGATACGCTAAATCGCTTGGTAAACTTATAATTGGTTACCAAACTAAAATCATGAGGTTTATCGAAATTCGAAGGGAAAAAATCTCCATTATTAACGCGTTCTTCATCAAAAGGGCTATCCAACTGTAGAAAAGATCTCGAATAGGTATACCCTAACCAGCCATACAGCTTTCCTTTTTGCTTTTTAAGTAAAAATTCAACCCCATATGCTTTACCTTTTCCTTGCAAAACCTCGGTTTCTATATTTTCATTGAGTAATATTTCTGCTCCAGTCTTAAAGTCCAAGATATTTTCTGAACGTTTATAAAACCCTTCAAGGCTCATCTCGAACATAGCATCTGCAAAATTTTTATATAGACCCAATGAATATTGTTGTGAGCTTTGAGGTTCTATATTTAAGTCTGAAAGTTTCCACGTGTCAATTGGCGAAACGGTAGTATTATTAGAAAGGGTATGAATGTATTGAAAAGTTTTATTGTATGATGCTTTAACAGAAAAATCATCTGTAAAAAGATATCGTGCAGAAACTCTGGTTTCGGGACCTCCATAGGTCTTTATTACCTCATTATTATCAAAGGTCAAGGTTTCGACTATGGTACCTTCATCTTTAGGTACACCTTCCTGAAAAACATTTTGAGTACCCGATCCAAGAGCATTATAGAGAGAATATCTAATTCCTGCGTTAAGCGTAAATCCTTTGAATATATCAATTTCTGAAGCAATAAATGCTCCCGATTCTAGTCCTCTTTCTTTTTCAATCTCAAGAGGATCAATTATAGATTCTGGCCCTTTTGGTTGTAATGTACCTGGATTTACTTCGTATAATTTTCCTGACACCCCATAATCCAATTTTATCTTATCATTGTATAAATATTTGAACTGTAATTTCAGCTCAGACTCGTTAATTTTATATCCAAGTTCAAAATCATTATCTGCATCACCATCAAATTCAATATCAAAACTATATTGACTATTGGAAGCAGCTACTTTTACGCTGTTCTTTTCATTAAATCTATGATTCAATCGAAGTGAAAATGCTCTATTGCCATAAACATATAGAGAGTCTGATGTAATACTAAAATCATCTCTGCTCCAATACGCTGTAGCTTCAATTTTTGTTTTATCGCCAATCTGATGATTATATTTTGCAATGGCATCATAAAATGAAGCTTCACTATTCTTTAAAGATTCTTCATCCAATGAACTTAGAATCCAATTAGCATATGCTCCCCTACCTCCAATCATTATTCCCGACTTATTCTTAACTACTGGAATTTCTGCCAATAAATTCCCCGTTACAGGTCCTATAGAACCTTCTACAGCAACCTTTTCTTTACTGGCATCTTTCGTTTTTAAATCAAAAACCGAGGATAATCGACCACCATATTCAACCGGGATGCTACTTTTGTAAATATTGGCTTCTCCCAAAGCAAAAGGGTTTAATGCAGAAAAAATCCCGAAAAAATGTTGAGGATTGTATATTACAGCATCGTCTAGCAATATTAAATTTTGATCAGATTTTCCTCCCCTAACATTGTAACCATTTGCACCTTCACCTGCTGTCGTTATGCCTGGTAATGTAGTCGCTACTTTAAGCACATTTCTTTCTCCCAAAGCCAAAGGAATATTTTTGGACTCTTTTACATCAATCTCGGTTTTGGTAACAGTATTATCAACATTAGTGTTTTTTTCGGATTCCAAAATTACTTCGTCCAACAACTCAACCCTTTCTTTTACAGCAATGTTCAGCGTACCATCATTATAAATGATCACATTTTTTTTAATGCGCTCCATTCCCAATGCATCGATTTCTATGAGATACTGCCCCCCCTTTATAGACATCACAAAAAATCCATTTTTATCTGTCTGTACTCCCAAATCTCTTCCGTTAACAATTATCTTGGCATCTGCAACACCTCTTTGAGTTTGTTTATTGCTTATACGTCCCGAGATATTAAAACTCTTTTGATTGCTATTTGCAACCGATTTCCCTATTCTTATTATCTCACTACCGGCATTGTTTACTTTACTACTTAAAATATTCCCAAAGCTTTGTGATTGCGTTATAATGTTATTCTCTTTTACTTTATCAGTCTCTTCATCAATAATAAAACCATCGGGGAGGTAATCATAGATACGATTGTTCCTGGTTAAAATAACTCTTCGCTCTTTTTCAATAATGAAAAAATTAAGCAGTGTATCTTTAAAAAGATCGCTAAGCACTACATTAATATCTGCATTTTCATAATTTCTTGATATTGACTGATATTCTTCTAACCAAGAATCCTGAAAAAAGAAAGTATATTTAGATTTTTCTTCGATCTTCTCTATTGCTGTCAGTAAATCTATATTTTCAAAAGATAGTGTTATGGAGATTTCAGTATTCTGGGCGTAAATACTTTGAATACATAAAACAAACGCTACTATATATTTCTTTATCATCTTAGAAGTCATTTTTTAATAATGATTCGCTAGCGATTCTTTCAAATAAACCTTTCATGAAACTATCGGGTTCGGTCTTTTTTAAAATTTTATTATTACCGTAGTATAGCTTAACGTCTTGTTTTGTATCTGGAAAGATTTCTATGATATCATTTTTGGATTTTACGACATGATATGTGCTGTCATAAAACAAAATATAAGTATACTCTTTTATAAATTCGAAATAGATTTTACTTCCACCAAGGTCTTCTATTCTTTTTTTTCGATTTTTTTTGAGCTTTTTATAAAGGGTCATATCAGAATTTTCATATACAATTTGATAAAAACCCCTTGTAATCTCTTTTGTATTTCCAATATTTTTTAGTGATCTAAATTCGAAACCCTCTATTTCAAAATGAGAGATATTGCTCTTAATAAGTTCTAGGATAGCAGTAGACGACTTCGACTTTAAAGAGACCAATAAGTTATCTGTTTCCAAATTGTATTTTAAAGGAATATCATAGTACGTTTGCCCTTTATATATTATGGTTCCCAGTAAGACTTTATCCGACAAAAAAAAGGGGTGTCGATTGGCAAATATCTTGTTGATATCTGTATCTATGTATTTTTTTCCATTAAATAGTCCTGTATACTCCCTTCCGATCATATTGTCAAACCAGACATAACTGGTTTTATACTCTTTATCAATCTGCCCAAAGAATAAAGAAGGGAACAACAGAAAAGCACATATGCTTTTTGTTACATGTTTTGTAATCATTTCGCCCCGAGATATTTTTGTCTGTAATTTTGCAGGTTATCCTCAAAAGATATCCTTAACCAACTATCACTATTTAAAAGTAAGCTGAAATAATTTATATTATGTTAACGAAAAACACTACAACGTTTTCGTGTTAATAAGTTTAATGTTATTCGATTAGAATTGGATAATAGCACTAACATTATATGATTCGAAGTGCTATAAAATGTATTCTTATTGGTTATAAAAATACAAAGTGATTATTTTTATGCTAAATTAAACTAACTCTACTCCATGAAAAAAGGCATATTGTTTTGTATTCTGTTTGTAGTAAACACTACTAATCTCATTTCACAATCTACATTAATAAAAAATACAACGATTATCGATGTAGTAAAAGAAAAAATTATTCCAAATCAAAATATATTAATTGATGGGGAAACAATTTCGGCAATCTCTTCAAAAAATATAAAGGTCAAAGAGAATACAATAATCATAGACGGTACCGATAAATTTATCTTACCAGGAATGATCGATACGCATATACATTTTTTTCAAACAGGAAGCCTATATACTCGCCCTGACGCCCTAGATCTAAAACATGTTTTTTCTTATGAAGATGAAATACAATTTGCAAAAGATATCATTCCTGATAATTTCAAAAGATACCTAAGATTAGGGATTACGTCTGTTATGGACATGGGAGGACCTTTTTTCAATTTTACCATTCGAGATAGTATTGCCAAAAACGATGTTTCTCCTAATGTATATGTAACAGGCCCATTATTCTCTCCTTATCAACCAAAAGCATTCTCAGAACTTGAAGATACTCCTATAAAACAAATTAATTCAATAGCACAAGCTACTGCACTTTTTAATAAAATGATTTCATATAAACCTGATTTTATAAAAATCTGGTACATAACAAGCAAAAAATTTCCGGCAGAAAAGACATACCCTATTGTAAAACACATTGCTAGTTTAACTCATAAAAATGGATTACCCCTTGCCATACATGCAACAGATTTAAAGACGGCAAAACTCGCTATAAAAGCAGGTGCAAATATCCTGGTGCATAGCGTGAGAGATGAAATCGTAGATAAAGAGTTCATTGATCTCTTGAAAAATAACTCGGTAACATATATCCCTACACTCATTGTTTCTAAAAACTATGGAAAATCATTTCTCGGCAAACCTGATAATCATCCCCAAGACTTAGCATTCGCCCATCCTTCAGTATATCGTTCTTTAACAGATATGAATAAATTAAATGACACTGAAGTTCCTGAAAGAATCAGAAAATTACGTAAAGATCGTAAATGGTTGGAAAGACGGTATCAAAAGGCTGACAGTATCATGTTTTTGAATTTAAAAATTCTGACAGATAATAAGATCAATATTGCAACAGGCACAGATGCCGGAAACATAGGTACTATACACGCTTCATCATATATTCAGGAGATCGAAGCAATGCAAAAGTCAGGCATATCCAATATGAATATCATCAAGGCATCTACCCTTAATGCAGCCAAAGGGTTTGGATTGGACAATAAGCTCGGTTCTATCACTGAAGAAAAACTTGCAGACCTGATAATCTTAAACAAAAACCCAATAGAGAATATTCAAAATCTGAATACTATTTACGAAGTCATTAAAAGCGGTAAAGTATTGGACATAAAAAATCTGATACAAGAAACTCCAGAGCAGATTGTTCAACGCCAGGTAAACGCTTATAATGCAAGAGATATCAATGCATTTATGGCTACTTATGCAGATGACATCAAGATATACCACTTTCCAGATAAACTTGTACTCGATGGAAAAGAGAAAATGCGTCAACAATATAAATCTTTGTTTGAACGTGTGCCTAATTTATATTGCGAGATCAAAAATCGAATTACATTAGACAACAAGGTTGTTGATCGAGAACACGTAAGGATTAATGATAAAAACTCTGACTTAATAGCTATTTATGAAATTAATGACGGTAAAATTTCTAAAATAACCTTCATAAAATAAGATCGTTCCTCTTATAAATTTGTTAAGAAACTCTCCTTGCAAGTCAACTTTATTTAAATTAGGCGATCAAATTAACACAAATGAAGACATTCTTTACCTCGACTTTACTTTTAGTTTCCACAGTTTTAATAGCACAAACCGATCAAAAAATATATGACATCATCGATGCAGTTTCTGCACAAAGAATAGAAAAAGATATTAAAACTCTAGCCGGTTTTGGTACACGCCACACTCTTAGTGACACTATTTCTAATACGAGAGGAATTGGAGCAGCCAGAAGGTGGATAAAATCCCAGTTTGACAAAATTTCAAAAGATTGTAACAATTGCCTGGAGGTATTTTATCAAAAAGATTTGGTAAAAAAAGGAACCAATCAACGTATTGTAAAAGATGTTTGGGTAGTAAATGTGGTTGCTATACAAAGAGGAACCAAATACCCTAATCGCTTTATTATGATGAGCGGGGATATTGATTCTCGTATTTCAGACCCAACAAATTATACCGACGATTCTCCTGGTGCTAATGATAATGCCAGCGGAATGGCCGGAGCTATTGAAGCAGCACGGGTGTTGTCTAAGTATAAATTCGAGAATAGTATCATTTATGTTGGATTATCTGGAGAAGAACAAGGGCTTTTTGGAGGACAAGGACTGGCAAAATATGCTAAAGAAAAAAATTGGGATATTACAGGAGTCATGAATAATGATATGATCGGAAATATTAAAGGAGTTGACGGAGTAATTGATAATCGAACCTTTAGGATATTCTCTGAACCTGTACCCCCGACTGAAACCGAAAAACAACGTAGATCCAGGCGTTTTTATGGAGGCGAAGTAGATGGTATTTCCCGGCAACTAGCTAGATATGTTCATAAAACAGTAAAAACCTACATGCCCGAGATGAACCCTATGCTTGTATATAGATTAGATCGTTTTGGACGTGGGGGCCATCACAGGCCATTTAATGATGCTGGTTTTGCTGGCATTCGTATCATGGAAGCCCATGAAAACTATACACAACAGCACCAAGATATTCGGAAAGAAAACGGGATTAAATATGGAGACGTTGTGGAGCATGTTAATTTTGATTATGCCGCCAAACTCACCGCTGTAAACGCCATTAATCTTGCCAGTATAGCTTCTGCCCCTCCTACAGTTACAGAATTGGAAATCGGAGGAATTGTAGAGCCCGCAGCCAAATTTAGATGGAAAATGATAAAAGACAACGATATTAAAGGGTATAAAATATATTGGCGAGACACCACTTCCCCTACCTGGGATCACAGTCGTTTTGTAGGAAATGTTGATAATTTTGTACTTAAAGGAATCGTTATTGATAATTATCTATTTGGAATAAGTACCGTGGGTAAAAACGGATACGAAAGCCCTGTTGTGTTTCCTTCAAAAATTTTTAGAGAATAGTTTTTACCACATAAACCAATAAAAAACTTAAATAATGAACCTTTTAAAATTAATTTTAGCCACTACAATTGTTTCCTTTATTTCCTGTAAAGAACAGTCAAAAACCAATGACATTGCAGCAAAAGGAACATCTGAAAAAAATGTTCTAAAAGAAAACGAAATTGTGATCCACAAAAGTTTTAAATCAAAACATGTGGATGCTCGAAATGTTGAAGTTTTCTTACCTACCGGATATGATGCAACCTCATCAAACAAATACAAAGTTCTCTACATGCATGATGGTCAAAATGTTTTTAACCCAAAAACATCATACACCGGAATTGATTGGGGAGTAGATGAGGCTGTGGATAGCCTGCTAAAATTGAAAAAAATTAAAAATACAATCGTCGTAGCGGCATGGAATAATGGTTCCAAGCGTTTTTCTGAATATATGCCCCAGGCCCCTAAAGAAATAAGCGAAACCAAAGAAGCAAAAGAAGGATTAAAGAAAAATACAGGTTTTGATAAACTCTTTTCTGATGCTTACCTTAAATTTCTTGTCGAAGAATTGAAACCTTTTATAGATAGAACATATAATGTTTCAACCAAACCTGAAGACACCTCTATTATGGGATCCTCTATGGGTGGCCTCATATCGTTGTACGCTATATGTAAATACCCTGATGTTTTTGGTGCTGCTGGGTGTGTGTCTACTCATTGGCCCGTATTTATATTAGGAGAAGCATATATGAGTACTTTACCTTCTACCCTTCCCGATCCTTCTAATCATAAAATTTACTTCGATTTTGGTACCGAAACTTTGGATGCACAATATGAACCTCATCAAATTAAAGTTGATCAAATGATGGCCAGTAAGGGGTATACCAGAGGAGAAAATTGGATTACTAAAAAATTTGAAGGTGCAGACCATAGTGAAAAGAGTTGGAAAGCCCGCATACACATCCCACTAGAGTTTTTATTAAAGTAAGAATTTTATTATTATAGAAATCTGTTGCAAAATGATTTACAACTAAAAAGGGGCCTTTATCTTGTGAAGGTAAACATATGAAATAATCAATATCGCAATCAACACCAGATTGATAAGGTTAATAAATATTGGATCTTTATGTGCAAAATGAGCAACAATCGCAGTGATAAAAAATAACCCCACTCCTGCATAGGCCCATTCCTTTATTCCCGTTGGGATCTGAGGTACTAAAAGTACAGCGACAGCAATAATCTTTAATACCGCCAACTGAAGTCTAAAAAAATCCGGGAAACCCAGCTCTCTAATTCCTTCTATTGTTTGTTTACTATAAAGATAGGTGTAGGCGCTCCATAATAAAAATGTACACAGTATTGTGGTACTTACCCAATATGCTAATTTCATAATTTATAGTATTTCATGATTTAGTTTGCCATAATAAATCAAATCTACAATCTCTCCAGAGGTTGTCTTATAGTCCATTTTAATTACACCTTCTACCTCAAAACCACATTTTTCTGCAAGAACTTGTGCAGCTTTGTTTGAGTGATGTGTTCTAAGAAAAATCTTTTTGAAGTTAAAATGATCAAAACAATACGGTATAAAGAGTTTCATCGCCCTGGTAGTAAGTCCTTTACCCGAATATTTCTCATCGGTATAGCACCCAATTTCGGTTTTAGGGATCGACCAATCTACGTTTTTAAGATCAAAAAATGCTATGAAATCATTCGTTGTATTATCTACCAAAAGGTAAGGAAAATACTGTTTGGCTTCTCTTTTTTGAACAATTTCCTGCAAAAAAGACGCAGTCTCAGTAATGTTTGCCGTTCTAGACACGGTTCCTGTAAAAAAATCTTCCAGTCTTTTTCTATTCCTATCAACCAAGTAAAAGTAAGGTTCCAGGTCCCTTAATTCCAAGGGTCTTATGGTATAATTTTCAAAATTTATCATTCAACAAATCTATTTCCGTAATACATCAAAACCAACAATCATACCCTATCAATTTATCTGTATTAATTTTTATATTTTTCAAAATAACTATTCAACGTATTGTTCAATTCTTTTGAACTTATATCCAATCCATTGGCAGCAATATTAAAAGGAGAGTTATAATTATTGACATTAAATTGCATGATTTTCTTTCTAAAAGTATTTGATTCTTTGTCTAACCAATATTGAGGATCTTTTACCTGAATTATTAAAATTTTTGTGCTGTGAATTTTGATTTCTTCGAACCCCAAAACATCTTCCCATTTAATGAATTCTACGGGAGATTTTTTAGGATTAACACTAATACCTTCTGCGGCAATGATCAACGCAATTTCTGATTTTATTATTCTTTTGATCCCGGCAAAAATCCCTAATCCAAAAAACAATATTGCAACGATACCAATTCCTCGTATCAATATGGGGCTTTTTATTCTCCATTCTGTTAGATTATCCGCTTCAATTACAAACCATATTCCAAGGACGACAAATACAATAGAGCCAATCAATAACAAAACCGACTTTTTCTTACTGGTATAAATTTCTTTCCTTTCCATTTATCTTTATTAGTTTCGTTGGTTGTGTTGACCTTTTTGTTGATTTAGAAATTCTAAGATTTTTTGAACTTGCAAATCAATATTTTTGACCTTGATAATTGAAAATATAAGGCTTCTTTTTTTTCCATCGGTAAGTTGGTTATACATACCCTTAGCTATAGGGTCTTGTTCCAGAAGTACTTTTAAAACTTCGGGTTCCTCTACTCCCAGCGGATTAGGATCCTCAAAAATTTCGAATGAAACGATATCTCCAAGCGTCTTATTTAATTTTTTCAATTTTGCATTAGCCAGAATAATAAAGAAATTCCCATCACCCAAATGATTCAACCCACATGAATAGGAAAGATTGCCATCAATAACACACTTTAACCTGGTTGCACGTTTTTGTTCGAATTGGTTTACAACATCGGCATCGATTTTGAGATAATGATATCCTCCTTTTCTTTGTTCTAATTGTAGTATAGGTTGTTCGAATGCAAAACGCGGCATTATATAGTATCTTTATTTATTATCATATCAATTTATTAAATATATCGAATAAAATTTCATTTACACCATAAATTAAACCCTTCTACATTTTGCTTCCAATTTGAACTAATCCATAACAGAAATGCGAGATTAAAAAAGAATATTCTTTTCATTATAGTTGGTCCCTCATTTGTGGTATTTTTTTAGTTCGTTTAAAACTTTTTCTGTTTTTCTTTCTAATTCTATTCCTCCATCTATTCTGAGCACCGGACAATCAAACTTTTTGATCCAATTATTATGAATGGTAATAGATCGTCCCAAAAAATTGGGATCATCATATTTCTTTGCCCATTCGAGAAACTTAAGAGAGTTTTGTTGTATTTGTTTATCTGTATATAGCGATTCCCCATACCTATCAAACTCTCTTTTTTCGAGACGTTTTATTCTTATAGCAGGGTCCAGATACATAAATACTGCAAAATCAAAAATGCGCTCCCAGTATTTACCCCAACTCACCATCGATCCCACTACTATTGCTTCCTTGTGCTTGTTTAGATCGGCAATTAGATTCGCATTTCGTTGATCCAAAGGCACTTTTTCGATAAACGGCGGTTTTGTTGGTTTCCAATAATAATCATCAACATCCAGATGCCTAAACCCTGTATGCTTTTCGAGTTCTTTTCCCAAGGTTGTGGTTCCCGAACCAGAGGCACCAAATATTAAAATTTTCATGACTGGATTATTCTGGCTTGTAATTGTATACTACTTTAAAATTAAATCACAATTAACTTCTACATCATCAATAATAGCCCCTTTGCTTTTATAGAATTCTTGTGCTTTATTATTCCAATTTGAAACCTGCCACTTCATTTTATAACAGTTTTCTTCTTTACCCTTTTCTATAACTTTGTCAAACAGCTGGGTGCCAATTCCATCTCCTCGATAGGCATCTTTAACATATAGATCGTCTAAATAAATAGCCTTCCCTGTCCAGGAATAATACGAAAAGAAATAGGTAGCAAAACCAATGATTTCATCTTCATCAATTGCAACGAGACAATTAAATATCCCCTGATCCTTGACCATTTGCTCTGGAGTAATTTTAACTTTTTCTGGGGTTTTAATAAAAGTAGCAAACTCCTTAATTAGTCTATGCACCTCTTCAAAATCGTTTGGTAAGGCTTTTCTTATTTCAACAGTCATTGATCTTCTTTTTTACATTCAGTATTATGGTCTACACACAAAAATATATTTATTTATATCACTTTTGAAAGTACTTTGATTATACCTTAACATTTAGTAATACTGAATAAGGGTCTCCTTCTAACCCCAGTAATTTTGCAAAGGCAGGTTCGGTCTTATATCCTTCTTGTTTTAGTTTTCTGACTCTTGCCCTGAAATCTTCTCCTTTTTGGTTTAATAGTTCATATTCGATCACCATATGGCGATAGGCATGCTGTGATTTTGTAGGTATATCTTGCCCGAAAATCTCAATTTTAAAACTTTGACCAATAAAGCTTACCACCGTAGATTTGACTTCATTTTGTTTATAAGATCGTATTTTAAAATCATTTTGATGGCCAAATAGTTCGCAAAGCTGTGATGAGAATTCGATATGATTCTTGCATTGGCATATGATATCCAAATCACTTTTGGGTACATCTATTTGGATAGGAATAGTTCCTGTTAAGATTGGATCGTAGTTTTTAAGATGTTCAAAAACATTTAACCTGGTAAGTTCTCGATATGCTTCTTGTTGGCGTTTGCTCCCCGACTTTAGATATGTAATGTCACCAAAATCAAACATTGTTTTTTCTTTTACTGAAATAATGGGAATAATTAAAAGCTAGTCATTCTTTGAACGCAACTCTTGTTTTCTCATTGGCATTTGATCTATGGTTTCAAAAATCTGCCTGGCACTTACATAAGAATCAAATTTCTTTTTTATACCACCATCCAAACCAATTAAAATTACTTTAAACGTTTTTTCATCAAAATTAAATCTATCATACAGTTTCGAAGATTGAATCGGATCAGTATCCTTTACACCCAAAAAGTATGAAGTTTTGCTAATTTGATACACGATCAATTTTCTTTCTACTAATCCCGATTCATTTTTTATTAGTCCTCGTACTTGTTTTTTAAACGTATCATTATGGTACGAGTCGGCTATCACCAATAAAACACGGTCCTGCCACAGATGTTGTTTCAAATCTTGCGAAAATACCACTAGGGGCAAAAGAACTATAAGACAGCATAGTGTTTTCATACTAAAAAGATACAAAAAAAGGGAATCCCTATTGTAATTCTATTTTGTCTATTAAAAGCATAAAATCTTCGGCTTTTTTATTACCAATTAAAAAAACGATTTGTTCTATATATGCTCCAGAAAAATTAGGCTGATTTAATCTTCTTCCCCGAAACGCAGGATACATGTCTTTTAAGGGGATTTTGATTTCTTGCCATTCTCCAGAAGTTTTAAAAGGGTATACATACGAATAATAGATAGTTGTAGAAGGTTTGATCCTAAATTGATACTTCTTACCATCACCTTTTAACAGGATTTTGATGGCTGTATATTCCTTTATTGATTTTTGGGTAAATTGATACCTCACCGACGAAAATCCACCATTATTTTCTAAAGATACTGTCCCTTTAAATATTCCGAAGCCATCTTCACTTAAATCAAATGTTCCCGAAGACCTTCCTCCCATAACAATATCATCTACAATTCTCCAATACTGGATATCTGAATTTGCATTGAAGTCAAAAATGGTTTGTGAATGCATTGAAGAGGTTGCCATTATTAATACGACTAAATATTTCATTAGATTTTTTTTATTTTCTATCCATGTAACCTTTTACCCTGTGCTTTTTAATCCACCTGATAATGCATTTACAAGCAATAATAACTGTAAAAGATACTTATCCCCCTCTTGCTGGTTCGTCCCCCGGATGCTTCGCCACTTTTTTAGATAATCTATTTGTATTGCATGTAGCACTTTCAAGGCGTCATTTCTTAATTTGTTGTTTTCGAGTTTCGAAATGCGTCGTGTTTTTACAGATTCTCCCAAGATATCTTTAATTTTTTCAACACAAGCATTATAATCCATAACTATTAAATTAATCAACTCTTGCTTGACTTCTGGATCCTCAACCAAATTGGCAAAGTCATTCATAACGTCAATATCCGAGTTCAATAAATTCGACTCAATTTGAATAAGGCGATATTTCAAGAATGGCCATTCTTCTGCTAAGAGTTTTAAATGTTCAAAATCATCCGGATATTGTTTTTGAAATTCATTCAAAGCTGTTCCCATTCCAAACCAACCAGTCAGATTAAATCTGGATTGACTCCAACTAAATACCCAAGGTATAGAACGAAGATCCTCTAAAGAACGTTGACCCGTTCTACGTGCAGGTCTTGATCCAATTTTGCTTTGTTCTAAAACGTCAATAGGTGTTGCACCAGCATAAAATTCAATAAAGTTGGGATGATCAAGTAATCTTCTATAGGTGCCCCTAGCAATGTCAACCAAATTATCCATCATTTCGTAGCATCGATTATCTTTGGTTTTGCTTTTGGCTATCATAACTTGTCTCGCTGTTCCGGCAACAAACATTTCGAGATTATAAGCCGCCGTAAGGCGATTCGCAAACTGGTTGGCAATGGTTTCTCCCTGGATGGTCATTTTAATACGTCCGCTCATTGAACCTGGAGGCATACTATCCAAAAATCGGTGAATTTTTCCACCTCCACGACTAATTGTTCCTCCACGGCCATGAAAAAAACATAACTTTATACCAAGTTCTTTGGCCACTTTGGTAAGATTTTCTTCGGCTTTATAAATATTCCACCTACTGGTTAATATCCCTCCATCTTTATTGCTATCACTATAACCAAGCATTACTTCTTGGGCAAAATTTTGTGTCGCTTCGCGCTGTTTTTTAAGGAATGGATGGTTTAAATAAGCCATCAAAATCTCGGGCCCTGCCATGAGATCATCGATAGTTTCTAAAAGTGGAACCACTGGAAGATTTTCCTCTTGCAGCCCAACTTCTCTTAAAAACAAAAAAACCAATAATAAGTCACTTACATTGCGTGTCATACTTACTATTAAAGAACCAATACCTTCGGTACCATATTGATCTACATATATCTTAACCTCACGAAGATAACCAAGTACATTATCCGCTTCGGGTCCGCAAGAGGCTCCTGCAACCAAAAAAGGTCGGTTACTTTTTAATTCCTTATTCAAAAACGTTAAGCGCTTTTCTTCATCCCAATTGGTATAATCTGAACTTTCATAACCCACCGCAGCTAAAATTTGACTGATTGCCTTTTCGTGATATGCGCTATTTTGTCTAATATCAAGCTTGACTAAATGGAAACCAAAACATTGAATTATTCTTTCTACAGGAAATAACCATTGTTTAGCAATTCTGGTTGCACCTAAGTCAATAAGTAACTGCCTTAATTTTTTGAGCTCAGTAGACAATTCACCTGCCGAACTAAAATAACTAGCTTCACCAAGGGTATTGTTACCCTCAATGGTAGTATCTAACTGTAAAAGGAGTAAATTCAAAAACTGTCGTAAGGGTTCTGAAGGATTTCGCTCTATGGCTTTTTGTCCCTTGTCTCCAAATAATTTGGCTTTGGATTGGATTTCATCTAAAAAACTTTGTGGTATAGAAACTTGATAACTTGAAAAACTAAGTTTTGCAGCCAGATCAATCAGTTGATCACGAAGCATATTTAATACTGCTTTACGGTGTAATCTTAAAGTAGAACCAGTAAAATTGGCAGTGACGAATGGATGACCATCCCGATCACCTCCTACCCAACTACCAAACTGTATTAAAGGAAAATGTTCAGGCCATTCCAACAGTTCTGGTGTAAACCCTAAGCTTGTCCACGCATCAAGCAAACGCTGATCTGTTAAACGTACTGCTTCAGGAAAAACGTTTACAAAATAGTGCATCAGATTGTCTCTTTCATCTTCAAGACGTGGTTTTTGAAGATAAATTTCACCCGTGCGCCACCAACGTTCCATTAAACTAATAACTTCCTGTTTGAGGCTAGATTGCTCTAAAGTGGACCAATTTGGATTTTCTTTTTTAACTAATAACAGGTACAATTCTCGATGGATGTCTAAGACCGTTAAACGTTTTGCCTCTGTTGGATGAGCAGTCAATACCGGAACCACTTTTATTTCATTCAGTTTTTGAGCTATTTCTTTCTCATCAATTTCATTAGTTTTCCATTGATACAATGTCTCTCCCCACGAACCTCTTGTTGACTGTATACCAAATTGTGTTTCCGCTTTTCGCCGATATTGGGTAGCTGCATTTTCTTCTGCAAGGTTCAATAACTCAAAACAAATCCCAATGGCTTGAGTCAACTTTTCATTGGAATGTATGTTTCTTTCTGCAATTATGTCATTATTAAATGGTAATTTTTGAGCCAAATCTTCTTCCCCTACCGATTCCAGCATTTCTTTAAACAGAGATATCAAATAATGAAAATCGACCTTTATTTTTTCAAGCCCCTCGTACTGAAGTGATTCTTTTATCATTGAATTATTCTTTGATAGATGATTTATTTTATTGTTTCTTGTGGAATTATCTGCGAGTATTATTCCGTTAATGAAATATACAAAGATTATCGAGAGTGAGGACAAGTTATTAAGAAACAATTACCTATACTTGTTGTTATAATTTCGGTCAGCTTTATGTTCTGTTTTCCTCCCGCTAGCTCCAGAATGTTTCTGGTGCCGGTAAGAGTAAGAAGAAGTAGAGATGAGTATAAGCAAGGTTTTTATAAAAATTAATAATACGATTAAAAGCACATGAGATACGAGACACAGTCTCGCACCAGCTGAGGATAATTTTTAAGGAAAAACAGGCCTGAAACTCCGGCAGCTTATTATCCCATCAGAATGTGTTGCCGGAAAACCCGGCACAACTTTCCGAGCGGGGAATATGCTGCCGGAAAACCCGGCACGTTTTTCCGGGCCCGGAAAATGTTCCCGGGTTTTCCGGGGCGTTTTTCCCAGGTGTAGAATCATTCTAAATAATTTAAGTTACATATAACCTATGAACCATGTATTGGTCATGCTACAATGAAAAAGTTTTAAGAACAGAGAATTTTACTATTGGTATAAAACTTAACGTTTTTTATAAAAGATAAAATAGTTTTAAAGTAGATTATACTCCTGCTGGTCCTCGTATAGGCTAGCACCCGAATCCTTTCGGGTGCCGTTAATGCTTAGTAAATTACTGTAGGACAAAGTAAATAGAAAAAAGCTATGGTATCTAGGTATCATAGCTTTTTTTGTAGTAGTTAATAGAGGCACAAGTTGCAAATTTGCGCCAGCAATGGAACAAAACTGGTGACTAGAAATTTTCAGCTTAACTAGTATAACAATTTGTAAGAGAACAGATTCAATTAACCTGCGTGCCTAGAATAAAGTATAGCAATTGTTGTACATAGTTATTCTTCAAAATGGATGGATTGCAAATTTAAAGGCTATAATTACCCCCAAAATCGGTAGTAAGCGGTAGCAGGTATATTTTATGCTGTTTTATTGTGATATGTTCGGTTTTCTGTTTTTAAAATACACATAGAAACTGGTCATAATTGCCAGTGAAGAAAATATAGTCATCACCGTACCTGGAAGGAATTTTACAAAGCCCCCCAAGTCAAGGAAAAGAAAATATCCCAAATCTGCCAAGCCACCGGTTATGGCCGCCAAAAAAATAGCATGTTTATTTCCTTTCCAGATATAAAAAGCACAAATAAAAGTGACAATTCCGATCCAAAACAAATTGAAACCGTGTTGTCCTATAATTGCACCCGAGGCATCAGGATACGCTAATTGTAGCGTATTGGGGTCTACCGCATCAGCGATTCCGGCAATTGACGAAGTGATATCATCGGTTAAAATACCTTTCATGGTCATGATCCCTGCAAGAATATGTACTAATCCCCAAATGATCCATAGCATAGTTGAAATTTTTAATAGTGTTGATAGGTTTTTCATTTGAATCTAAATTTAATAAGATCAAATATCGTACTCTGTCATTCGATATGCATTAATCTAGATTAAGAAATAGAGGTAGTTTCTATATCATTTATTAGTAATTCTCTTACGTTTTACATTACTTAATGCCTCAGGTGTAATGCCAAGGTAAGAAGCAATCATTTTTTGAGGTACACGTTGTGCTATACCCGGATACGTTTCTATAAAATGCTCGTATCGCTCAATCGCCGAGGCACTCATTAACATGATGACTCTTTTTTGTAGAACCAATAATCTGTTAACAAGAGGTTGTACATTTTTTTGTTCACTTTGTATGTCTTTTTCACGGATGATAACAATAGAATCTTCCAAGGCATCTATAAACAAATTGGTTTGTACTTCTGGCGGACAACTATCTGCAATGACCCAACCTTCTGGGGCAAACATGAAAATATGTTCTTTCCCCTTTGCGTCTATAGAATAGCTTCTAAGCAAACCAGATTTTACATGATAAATCTTACTATTTAGCTCTCCGGCCTTTTGAAGAAATTCTCCTCTTTTTATCTTTTTTTGTTTCATTATTTTGAGTCGAATTCAAAAATGGTATCGTATGATTGAATATTGGCTAATGTAAAAATATTATTATGATAACTCGTTGTGTATTTTGTATTTCATTTAGACTTTCTGGTATGATAAGGTGTTGATGTTTTTATACGTATTCTTATCTCAGTTTTTTACTAGGCTCTAGTTGATAGATCGAATTGATTTCTGTAGGGTCTAGAGAAATATTCTTCCCTTCGGTATCAATTTTTTGGATCACTTTATCATTCATACTAGTCAATTTGGTGGTAGTATTAATAGGATTGTCATGAAGCATAATATCTGTAATCCCTTCTAAGTTATACAATGGCCAGAGGTTATCGACCTTATTGTTTTCAAGTAGCAACCATCTTAGGTTTTTCATTTTAGATAAGGCCACGATTGAACTAATTTCATTTCCTGACAAGAATAACTTTTTGAGCTTATGCAGTTTTTCTAAAGCTGTTATATCTGTTATTTGGTTATCTCTTAGGTCGAGCCATTCAATATTTTTTAATCCCATAAGAAAATCAAGGTTTTTAATGTTGTTTTGTCTTAATACGAGAACACCAACATTTTCTAACCTTGATAAGGTTTCAAAATTTTGAACATGGGTGTTCATAAGATTAAGTTGTACAATCTTGATCAATTTTGCAAGCGCTGTGATCTCTGAGATCGGATTTTTTTCGAGAATCAACACTTCTAAGTCCGTTAAGTGTGATAGTGGTGATATATCATCGATTTTGTTATTGGGAATCCAGATACCTTCCAGTTTGGTTAGTTTTTTAAACGGGGACAAATCCTGTAATTGATTGAATCCCATATTGAAATGAGTTAACTTTTTCCAATTCTTGATGATAGATATATCAGATATAGTATTGAAATGCCCGGTTATTCCTTGTATTTTTTTTAGTTTACCCAAAGAAGAAATGTCAGAAACTTTATTCCGATCAAACGAAAGCATCTCTAAGTTAATCAGGTTTTTAATGGATCCAATGTTTTCAATTTCATTTCCATTAATATTCAGATACTCTAGTTTTATAAGATTAGCTATGGGGTCCAGGTTTTTAATTTTATTATTATCTAATCGCAAGTATGTAAGGTTCTTGGCATATTCTAGTCCTTTTAGCGAAATAATTCCTTTACCAACCGCAATAAAACGGGTTAGTGATTCTAAGTCTGACTTCGTAATTTCTCCTGTAGGTTTATCAAAATGTACTCGTATAGCCGTTTCAAGATAAAAATCTGGAATAGTAACGGCTTGTTCTTTTTTTTGACTGAAACTTAAGGAAGTGAATACTAGAAATAAGGCGAAGATATAGCGTTTTGTTTCTTTCATTTTATCAGAATTTTGTTATTAAAGAAAACTTAATATTTCTATCCAACAATTACCAATAAAAGTATGTATATTATTTGTAAGAGCATGTTAATTTATTAACATGCTCTTACATTGTATTAATCCTTGGACAATCTAAAAAAGGATTCCAGTTTTTAATTATGTGTTTTACTCAGTTTACTCCAATTCTTATCGGCTGTATTTTTCAACTTATCATGATTATTTTCTGCCAACCATAATTGTTTGGCATCCAATTCTACATTATTTAAATATAGGTAGTACTTACCATTATTTACAATAAATTTATTGGGGTCAACTCTAAATTTTGCTCCCGCATAAATACCAAAAGCACAAAACCCTCCATATTGAGGCAAGTACTTTGATGGGTTTTTGTCAAAAGTGGCTTTTTGTTCTTTTGATGTAAAATAGTATATTACTTTTTTGTGTTCAGATTTATAGTTTTTATTTCCTCTTTGAGCCAACCCTAAATCAAGGTAAGACACGGGACTATATCCCTGAAGTGCGATATTACTATTATCTATATTATTTGCCATTTTGTCTTGTGCCGATAAGGTAATTGTAAATAAGAATATCGATACTACTATTATTGATGTTATTGTTTTCATTTTTTATATATTTTGATGATTTATTTGATTGTTAATTATTGAATAGCCATTTCTGGTTTATGAAGACTAACTACTATGAGCACCGCTGCTCCATTGATCCAGTAATAATAGGCATCTATTCCCTTGAAAGAAAAAATAAAAGGAGCGGCAATGAATACTACGGCAACTAGAAGATCTACTACCAAATGAAACTGATATGAGATCACTTTATAAACTCCTAACTGGTGATCGGTCAAAAGGGTAAGAACAAATGCTGCGATTCCTGTAGCGACAGACAGTTGCAGAGCAATCGGATTAGAACTTCCCAAACCTAATAAGAAAGGTAAAATTATCAGTGCTATCGCAACGGGATAGTCTAAATATGCATGTATTTTTTTGGTTACAAATTTCATGTTCTACGATTTTTAATACGTTTTACTATTCTGCATTGAAGTATTCTTCTTGAATTACTTTCCCTTCTTCATTCCAAATTCTACGAATGATTTCATGCCAATATATTTTGCTTCCGTCTTTCATATCAAAATCAAATGTAAATTCTGAAGCCGATACATGTTCATCTACAATAGAATGATGATGTGTTATTGCATTGACCTTATTTATGGCACCTGCAAAGTTTTCCATTTTTGAAATCATTTCTGATTTTCCGGTTGTGCTATTGTTCCCATAATCTGATGTGATAGCATCGTCTGCAAAAAATTCTTTTACAGCATCAACAATAGCTCCTTGAGCCACTATTGAATCCATTTTTGTTACTTGGGTTTTAATATCCATCTTTATTTTTTTTGTGAATTAATATGTCACAAAGATGATGGATAATAAGGGTTTAAAGGCTACCAAAAAGACGCTATGAATTGTACTTTTTAGTTTTGAATTGCGAAGGAGTTATTCCTGAATAGTGTTTAAAGAATCTCGAGAAATGATTTGCTTCTTCGAAACCTAGCTTGAAAGAAACGCTAGCAACGCTATCTCCCGCCAGTAACATTATTTTTGCCGTATTTATTAATTCTAATCGGATTAATTGGCCAAGAGAAGTATTCATTTTGGACTGTACTTTTTTGGAAAGAGCTTTTATAGAAAGATTCATTTTATCTGCATAAAACTGTAATGATCGTTCTTGCATATGATATTCTTGTAGTAAAGCAATGATATCTTGTGCAAACAAATCCCTATTTTCGAAATCAAAATTATCTCGAAACTGCTTAGGTGTTTGATTGGTCATATTCTTGAATACACGATTAAAGTATGCATCATCCTTAAAACCTAAATCATACGATATCTCTTGAATTGTTTTATCGGTAAAGGCGATTTCTTTTTTGCTTTCTTTCAACCTCTTGCCAGTTAATAATTTTTTGACAGATAATCCTATTTTATTCTTGATTAAAGCTTGCGCATTATATCCTCTTTGATTTATTAGACTGGTCAATTCGGCACCGGTTAAATGATTGGAATACTCTTTATCAATAATATCTTTTACATCAAAAATGATCTGATATTCTTCTTTGTTTGCCTTAAAAGGATTTTGCCAATACCATTGTTTTGAAGATACGTCGATGATATGAGAAGAATTTTCGGTTATAGATTCTGATAAAAACGCATGACATTGCTCACATTCCATCAAATTAATATACCCCAAAGAAATAAGATGTTTAAATAATACTCGTACATCCTTATTATAGAATTTTGTTTCTTCATAGAACTCTATTTTTCTAATGAGAAATTCATCTGAAAGAAACTTGATGTATTGTCCTTTTTCAAGAAAGATAGCTTTTTCTTGCCAATCAAAGTAGTTTTTAAAATCAACCTGAATACTTCCTTTACCCGATAATATATGTATCAGGCTATGAGTTTCAATAAAGTATACTTTATTGATTTCTGGAGAGAACTTTTCAACTTTCAATTTTTCAGACACTTAATTATACCCTAAAAATAAACATAATTCTACTATAATATTTGGTAATAATAAGGGTTCTATAGTAGTGTAACAAAAAACCCCGAGCTTACATCAGACTCAGGGTTTTTCTCTATTCAAAAACAAGGGTTAACTAATATAATACCAGGTTGTTCCTCTTAATTCTACACGTCTCCAACGACTTTGATTTCTATCATAATACCACCACTGATCATTCCAACGGTATACTCGTACTCCATAAATGGTGTAATAGTTCCCGTTCTCATATTGTTCACCACCTCCATTACCAGGATACATTTTATTAATTCCTTCGAGGTCTCCAGAAGACAATCCGCTTCTTTGCGTACTGTAACCGCTACCATCTTTCTTTGTAATGGTGCGTTGATTATTTTTAGAAAAAGCTCTTGAGCTATACATCATAATAGATCCAAAGTCTAGACTATTGGTATACTCATCACCGTCTCTTCCTCGTTGTACATACGTTTGAAAATTGTGTTCTTTTCCTGATTGAATGTTTTGCCATTGAATTGTGATCCAATTATCTCTATCGGCACGGCTCTGTTCATGCCATAAACCAACGGCATGACCAATTTCATGAATTGTGCTTCCGGTAGAACAACCATCGGCCAAATTGATGTTTTGACGACCACCTATCATTCCTACACTAGACGAGCAACCAGATCCTTTTCTAAAACGAACATAATTACTTTGATTGGTACGCTGTATAAATTTTAATGAAGTATTCGCTTCCCAATGGGCTATGGCGTCGGTAACTCGATACTTTTTTGGAAGATCACTATCAATTGTATAATAAACCGTATTGTTGGGCCATCTTCCACCGGTTCTCCCAACACTTTTATTTACCGGGGCCTCTCCTTCTTCAAAAACAAGTTTTTGAGGTGTTTTGGATAACATGTCTTTCTCAAAAATGATATCTCCTTCGTAAACAAATTTTCCATTAACTTCTTCTATGGCCAATTGTTCACCCGCATGATACATATCTAAAACATTTCCTGTTTGATCTGGAAATGCTATCTCTACAGTTTCATTCTTTGCAGATTCGTTCACTGCATTAATGGATTCATCAAACTGTTCGTTACTACATGAGGAAATTAGTAGCCCTATGAGCAACCATTGTACGAATTTCATTTTAGTCTTCATAATTTGAATTTGTGTTAGGTTTAATTTATTAAGGTTTGTGTATTAATTAATTATCTTATAAAAGTATGTCTGATACTCTATTTATAGTAGTGCTCATTTAGAATTCGGCGTCATCTTTTTAGTATTCGATGACATATGACTTTTTTGAGTTAAATTCTATAAAGTTTTGTATATTAACGGTTTAATCACATCTATTGTAAATTCATTGGGGTACTCTGCAATATTTTTCAATGTTGAAGTAATCTACTTTTAACTCCTCGATCTTCTCTACTCCTTTGGTTATTAAAGTATCACCGCGTATTGTATACTCAAATTCAAAACTATTGCCCTCCCATGCTCTATTATTGAAATACTCAAGATATTCTACATATATATTGTTTTTTAAAAAATACTTCCCTCCACCTGCAACAAATATTGCGGTACTATCTTGTCCCTTGTTCAAATCATGTCTTAAAAACGCAAAATGTGTCTCGTTAATAATTTTTATCATTTCCTGTTGTTGGGTATAATCTATGACCACTGTATCATTACCTTTTATAGTAGTGCCAGATATCAATTTCCAGGTTCCTATTATAGGGTGAGATTCGTTTAATACTTTTTTATGCTCTTCCTTTCTTTCAGAACAGGAACTGCCTAAAATTAGTAGTGCTATAAAAAGATTAAAGGTTATTAATTTTTTACTATTCATCTTTTTTTATTATTATCAACACTCAACTCAATAATAGTGCATGGATAACCATGAATTGTGGAGCAACATATCCATGTACTAAGTTTCATATAGCTTATCTGAATTCCAGTTTTTCTATCTAATGATTATTTTAAATGATGCCAAGGCTCCATTATGATCCTCTAGAATGCATAAATAGATTCCTGGCGATAAGCTTTTAGTATTAAAAGAATGTTCGTATTCTCCAGATAATGTAGGTTCATTTTCGAACAGTTTAAGTACCGTTTGATTGGATAAATTGCGAATAGTCATGGTCAACCTTCTTGGGCTATCTACTTGGTAATTTATAATTGAAACATTTTCAAACAAACTTGATACACTTTTGATTGTGAAAGATTCCTTTATCGAAGTCCTGTTTCTTGTAACACTAGTGCAATCTCCAATATTCTTCCATACTTCCCAAGGGCCAGAAAATTGTTCAGGGTTATTGCCCTTTGTCCACCATTTTGCTTCATATTCTATTCCATTATATGAAACTCTATCGCCTCCTACGTAGATAGCCATGGATAACCAGATCGTTAAGCCATCACAACCATCTCCACCATTACCAACACAAGTTCCTGTAGAAGCATAAGTTGATTGATCACAGATCACGGTAAAATTATTTATCAGATTCCCAGAAACCTCACGAGCCTGCCATTGACTTCCGACAATAGTATTTGTAGTATACGAATCTCCCGCATTGGCTGACCCTTGTAATACATTATTCTGAAAATATTGTAGCGTACAATTTGTAGTATTGGTAAAAGTAACACCTACGGTATCACCCGTAATGCAACCATCTTGACCATTAACCAATATATCACTTACCGAATAAAATGCCTCATGACTCTCATTGTAATCTCTTTGCCATACACTTACCAAAGCTGCTCTTTTACCAATATAAGAATCAGGAATAAAAGATTTAACGATAGTAAATGATGTTGCCGGGCTCGGACCGACATGACCAATTTCTAATAGTTCATTCCATCTTAAAGGTTTTGTGGGATCCCATCCCAAGGGAGTGATATAAACTTTATAATATTGTGTTTTATGAGGCGCCGTATTTTCCCATTTAACATCGATATATCCATGATTGACCCTTGTTGCTGACCAGGCTGTAGTTAAAACATCAAGACAACTAAAATCTATTCCACCACCATTACCTCCGCTAGCAATTTGGCCATCAGGAACGTAATCAGAATGTTTGCCGAAATTGGTATCAGGTTGTAATACTCCCATCCAATTATAAATTGCATCCCCACAAGGTTGACATACACCTGTAGAAGGGTTATTATAACAATGGTATATTCGACTAGGAGGCCAAATAACGGTACCGTGAGAAAATACAGGTTTTGAAAGGCTTATTAAAAACAGAAAAAACAGGAATACTTTGATTTTTTTCATAACATTAAAAATTTGGATTAAAAAATAGTTAAGAAGTAAACTTCGAATAGCATTTTTCATTTATTGCTTTGCAAAACGAGTAGCTTTACCTGTCTTAAAATCTCTAACAATATATAATCCTGACTGTAAACCACTTACATCCAAAATCATCAAATCTTCTTTCCCTTTTACTTCTGTTTCCAGAATAAGTTTTCCGTTGATATCATAAATTCCAAGTAAAGATTTCGGTGTTAAACCTCTTACAGTTAAGGTATTTGAAGTAGGGATTGGATATGCAATTAGTTTGCCATCTCTGATTGTTATATCTTTTGAAATAGCCTTCAATCCATCATTAGTGGTACTGCTTATTCTTAACCAATTGATATTCAATCCCCCAGAAAGCGCTTTTATTGCAATTTGTTGTGCTCCAGCAATTAGGTTTACTGTATGTTGAACCGTAGTCCAGTTTTGCCACCCTCCTGTATTGGGAATATCTAGTATACCATATACCGGTACACCACCAGCTTTTTCCAATTGAAGCGTTCTACCAGTATTAGGACTTGAAACCCTGTATTCAACGGTATAGTTGCCAGTATTAGGTATATTTACATCCCATACCATCCAATCGTTGGTATCGATCCAACCTACATTTAGCCCTCCTTCAGAACAAGCTTCGGTTTGGGTTCCAGATTGTACCACTGTATCTTCTGCTTCAATTAAAATTGACCATAAAGGTGTAGTCGTTTTTGATACTTTAGCAGAACTCATGATATCATTAAACCCTTCATTTACCAAACAATCATCATTAGCAGTCATAGTCAAAGAAGCGCCTGTAAAATTATCATGCTCATAAATGGTGATCTGATATCCATCTTGTACTTGTATCGAAGAAATATCATTATCTACAAACCCTAAAGCTTGTAATTGACTCATGGTATAACTCCCTTCATTAAGAGAAACTGCATAACCATCATAATCACAATGCTGAAAAAGGGTAACCGGACCTGAAGGTGCAACGGTTCTTTGATAAACACGAACATAATCAACCAACATTCGAGCCGGAAATGCTGTATTATCAATATTAAATCCCGGCCAATTCCCCCCAATTGCCATATTGAGCAAAATAAAAAAGTTGTTATGAAACTCTGACGTTCCATTCACTCCATTGGCAATACTGGCTTCGTGATAAAGATTTCCGTCTACAAACCATTTGATTGCCAAAGCATCCCACTCAATAGTATACACATGAAAATTTGTAACTGAATTTACAGGAGTAGCACCTGAATAGTTTGCATAGGTATTATTATGATCTTGCCAGTGAATGGTGCCATGGGTTTGTGTTTCAGTATTCACATGTTCCATGATATCTATTTCGCCACAAGCAGGCCAACCCACAGCTGATATATTGTCTCCTAACATCCAAAAAGCAGGCCATGATCCTATGAATGATGGCATAGCAATTCTGGCTTCAACTTTACCATATTTCCAGGATCTTCTTCCCTGGGTTTTCATTCTGGTCGATGTATAATTAAATCCTCCAATACTCTCACGTCTTGCTGTAATAACAAGATTTCCATTTTCGACTGTAGCATTTTCACGTTTGTAATACTGTAATTCATTATTACCCCATCCAGAATTTCCATTTCCTATTTCGAAAATCCAATCATTACTTATTCCGTTGGTGAATTCATCTTGCCATACCAAAGTCCAATTTTGTGCAAATGCAGTATAACACAATATGAAGGCAAGAAAAGTTAATCTTCTTTGTATTCTATTCATTTTCATACTCATAAGTTTTAACGGTTCCTCATTCTTATTTCTTGATTAACCTTCCACTGTAACTCTTGCTATTTATAGAAGTGGTATAGAAATATAAACCTGGTTCTAAATCTTCCAGATTCAATTTGATAGACGAATTAGGTTTCTTAATATCAAATCTTTTTTGTTTAAAAACCTGAATCCCAACCATATTATATATTTCGATTTCGAAATCAATAATTGGAGAATCTTGAGCAAAGTGAACATAATCTTTTACTGGATTTGGAAACGCCGTAAAGATTTTCATATTAGTAGCTATTGTGTTTACACCTTCCAAGCTTCTACTACCAAGCCCATCAAGATAGGCTCTTACAGCATTTGAAAAGTTTTTATTCTCAAATGCATCCCAATTTATTGACCAACTCATTACTCCGCGTAAAGAAGGGTATGTTTGTGTAAGTGTGTATTGCCCTCCAAAGGCATTTCCTTTAATCAAATAATCTAATGCAGTAGTCACGCCCTGAGCACCCGTATGACCGTTACCTGCATTTACCGTAGCCGGAACGCCAATTAAGATTTGATCTGGTCGCAAAGCAGGAAAAAATTTATTCTGATCTCTTGTAATCGGAAAACCTTTGAGTAACATATCTACTAGAGATACATAAAAATCTGAATTTCCCATACCATAAAATTGATCATCTAGTGCTGTAATAGGCCCTGAGTTATAATACTGAACCTGTAAAAATGTAAGTTTATCTCGTAAGGCATGAATCAAAGGTAAATAAGCTCCCGCTCTACGATCTGCTCCTGTAGAAATACCTCCGTAAAAAGAATACCCCAATTGCACAAAGAATGTCTCAGGTGCCATGGTAAGTATGAAATTGTTACCAAAATGATCGCAAACATTTCTAACGGCATCTATTGTATTTACAATTACGGGAGTAGTTGGATTTTCAAAATCTGTATCCCCTAGATTAAAGGATAGTGATTGTCCTTCAAAATCTATATCCATCCCATCAAAATTATATTCCTCGATGATTGAAATCATAGAAGAAATAAATTTATCGCGTGCAGCAGTGGTATTCAATTGCACCTGTCCTTCGGCTCCTCCAATAGAAATGATTACTTTTTTTCCTTGACCTTGTAAGAATTGAATATCTGATTTTAATTCAGCATCTGTATAGCCAATAGCATCAAAATCTGAAGATAATTCGAATCCAATCTCTCCATCGGTAGGTGAAACTTTGGAAACAGCAAAAGACACATTAATCACATCCCAATTTGGCGATACATCCTTTAATTTTATAAGTCCAGAGCCATTTTGAAAATTATGCCAATATCCATTTAAAACTCTTACAGGTAATCCTGTGGTGGGTGGTGGTGAAACAGTTCCAACTGAAATCATAATTGGAGACGAATCTGTCGATGCATTATCATCATCAGTGGCTTTGGTGGTTAATGTATAATTTCCTGAAGACACGTTATTCCAGGTAATACTATATGGAGCAGAGGTGTCTTCTCCTATTTTAACTCCATTTCTGAAGAACTCAACCAAAACAATATCACCGTCGGTATCTGAAGCAGAGGCTGTAATAGCAATTGAGCTTCCCGACGCAAAAGATTGCCCGTTAGAAGGCGAAGTAATAGCCGTTGTAGGAGGTTCGTTACCATCGGGAGGGTTGCCTCCGCTACATTCACCTACTAGTGTCCAGGCATCTTGCCAATACGCTCCTTCTCCCGGAGCATAGGCCCATGCTGCTCCATTACACCATCCGGAAAATGGATAAGGTTTACACTCGTATTTATTGCCATTGTTTTGAACGACACTACCAGCAACATATCCTCCACTTTCTACATATTGTGGTTCGCTACAGCTAGTGCCACCAGTATCACTTTCTACCAAAATAGTAACTGATGAAGCCGTAGTACTTGCATTGTCGTTATCGATTGCAATAGCAGAAATTGAATGATTTCCAGCAGTAGACAACCATGTGGTCTCGAATGGAGATGAACTAGCTGTGGCTATTATATTTCCATCAACCAGAAAATCAACACTATCAACGTTACCATCACTATCAGCTGCATTAGCGGTAATGATAATAGTTTGTCCTTCAGTATATGTAGTCCCCTCTTGCGGAGCGGTAATGGATATTGTTGGCGGTAGATTATCGGGCACCGTTGATTCTTCCTTAAACGTTATTCGATGTAAATTTAGGTCATCACTATCCATTACAACCCTGAGCACTTGTTGACCAGAGGAAAGGGAAACATTAGCAGAAATCGTCTGCCAAACTTGCCAACCTCCTGTATTAGGAACCACCATGGGACCACTAATGTTTTGGTTATCTATTTCTAAATGAAATTGTCTTCCTGAAGATATTGCCGCTACTCTAGCTTCAACCGTATACATTTTTGTCTCCTGAACATTTACTGTATATTCTAACCATTCGCCTTGTCTTACCCAGCCTATATTGAATCCTCCTTCTGAGCAAGGTTCGATATCCACCTCATCGGTGCGATAAGATCCTCCTTGATTTGAAGGGGTAAGATCATTATAAGCCACGGCAGTACCTCCTAAGTCATAGTTTTCGGCTTCAATAGTACCTGGAATTGAAGCCGGAGTTCCTAAATAAGGAGATTGTGCATCCCCGGAACTTCCTCCTGGAAAATCATCTTCTGGGAATTTAATTTTATCCCGTATCCAGCTTCCTGCTTCTTTTAATCGACTTGTAGTCCATGGGCCTCCAGAGCAAGTTCCGGTTTGCCATACTGCACCCGACCTAAAATCGTCAGAATAATTCCAACTGGTCCAACTTATTTTCTTTTGGCGCATCAAATCAATAAAACGTTGAGTCATTTCAAAATCATTGGGTCCGTCTCCGGTAAATTCTTGACTTCCAAATTCAGTTACAAAAACAGGGAGCTGAGAAGAGGCTTGATCTAAAGTGTTCAAATATGCTTCTTGATGACTTTTTGCATAAAAGTGAAACGTATACATTACATTATCAAACTGCAAAGGGTTATCAATAACATCCTGCAAGTTTCCTTCTCCTGACACTCCAAAAGTTGCCCAACCATGAGTTCCAACTAATACTACTGCATCGTTATCAACACCACGAATTACCGGAATAATTTGATCCGCATAGGTTTTAATTCGGTTCCAATTTACGCCTGTGCCATTAGGTTCATTACACACATCATAAATAATATTGTTTTTATCCCTATGAAGATTAGCAATATCGGTAAAGAATCTTTTTGCATTTTCAAGATTTACATTGGGATCTCCCGGGTTAAGTTGATGCCAATCTACCAGAGCATACATTCCTCTTTCAGTCGCTTCGTTTATTAATCGGCTTACTTGATTTGTAAATCCAACAGGGTCAGTTTCATATCCTCCTTCCTGAACATATAAAGAAATTCGAAGAATATCGGCTTCCCAATCATACGCCAAGGCGTCTAACGAAGATTCGGTTAAACAGTCACCCCAGCCATACCATTGTATACCATGGGTGCTCATACCTCTAAGCTGGATTGGCTTGTTGTATTGATTGCAAAGTTGTGTTCCGCACACTTTAAGTTGACCATTTAATGCTACAGGGGTATTTTGCGCCATAGTCGTAATACCAAAAAGCATGCTGAACACAAATGAAATCAAAATAACATAATTGGCTAATGTATTTTGTGTTTTCATAAATAAGGTTTTAAGATTGAGACATCTACATCAAATAGATGTAAAAAGAATCACCCGAAGACACTTTAATTAATATCATCGGGTGATTAAAATATAGGGGCTTAACGTTTAATAAGCTTTCCTGTAGATTTTCCTGTTGAAGTGGAAATTGTATAGAAGTATAAACCTTCTTCTAGTTTACTCACATCAAAGGTGTTTAGATTACTTCCTTTCTGAAGTTTGGTATTTCGATATTGCAATACCTGGATACCTGTTGCATTAAATATTTGTAGATCAAAAGTTGAGTTTGATACTTCACTTTCTATTTGTAAGTTGATCACATCCCCTGTTACTGGGTTTGGTGAAAGTGTCCCGGTCATGGTATTTTGAGTTTGTATAAGACTGGTTCTACCATCCAAGCCATCTAAATATGCTCTATGCGGATTAGAAAAGCTAAATCCAGCTGCAATATCCCAATTAATCGACCACGTCATTAATCCTCTGAAGTCGGCATAACCTGATGGATTTCTAAGTGTATATCCACCTCCAAAAGACTGACCTTTAATCAAATAATCCAATGCTTTGTGGACTTCGGCTGCAGGAGTAAAACCACCACTTGGTGCGGCAGGTCCGTTAGCCGGTAATCCTATCATTACCTGATCCTGACGTAATGCGGGGAATTGAATTCCATTAACCGGAAATCCTTGTAATAGCATTTCTGCCATAGCCACATGAAAATCTGCTGTAGCCTGTGCATACACCTTATCGTCTAATGCCCGCATAGTTCCTGAATTATAATGCTGTACATGAATATAATCCAAGTTATTACGCAGTGCATAAATCACCGGCAGATATGCCCCGAAAGTGCTGCCGTAAGCAGAATAACCTCCTTGAACAAATGCTGTTTCGGGTGCCATTGATAGTATAAAATCAGAACCGAATTGTGCAAGAATAGACTGGAAAGCATCTATCAAGTGAACTACCTTTGGTCCAACAGGGTTTCTAAAGTCTGTATCTCCCGATCCAAGTACAATAGAACTTCCTTCAAAATCAATATCCATCCCATCGAAGCCATATTCTCTAATTATATTGACCATAGAGCTACTAAAGGTCTGCGCATCAGCAGGACTATCTACATCGACTGCTCCGGTAGCACCTCCCATAGAGATTACAACCTTCTTACCTCTACTTTGTAATAATGCTACGTCATTTTTAAACTCTTGTGCATTTGCATATAAGGCAGGATCTGGTGTAAAAGTCATATTGGCTCCACCAGGTACTGTTGGTATAGTAAAAGCAACATTAATTACATCCCATTTATCCGACACCTCTCTTAACTTAGGAAATGAAGAACCATTGTCAAAGTTATGCCAGTACCCTACTAATAACCTTTTTGGCAAATCTCCTCCAGGATTTGGTGGGTTTGTAGATCCTACTGAAATATTTACCGGAGTAGACTCGCTCGTCGCACTATCATCATCTGTTGCTTTTGCAGTAAGTGTATAACTTCCACTCGCAGCGTTATTCCAGGTAAAACTATACGGACTTGTTGTATCCTCTCCTATTTTAGTTCCATTTCTGAAAAACTCTACTTTAGTTATATTTCCGTCACTATCAGATGCCGAAGCATTTATAGTAATTGTACTTCCTACAGTAAAATTTTGTCCTGTACCAGGCTGGGTAATACTTACTGTAGGAGGAACATTTCCTGGAGGATTGCCTCCACCACATTCACCAACCAATGTCCAGGCATCTTCCCAATAGGTTCCTTCTCCAGGAGCATATGCCCATGCAGCACCATTACACCATCCTGAGAACGGATAAGGTTTACATTCGTAAACATTTCCATTATTTTGTACTTGACTACCAGCGATATACCCACCACTTTCTACATATTGAGGTTCGTTACACTCCCCTCCTGTATCAGTTTGAACGGTAATATTTATTGCAGAAGATGTAGTCGAAGCATTATCATCATCGGTTGCCATAGCTGTGATACTATGATTCCCCGATGTTGCAGTCCAACTCGCTGTAAAAGGCGCCGAGGTATCTTCACTAATCATAGTACCATCAATGTAGAAAGAAACTTTGGTTACATTGCCATCTGTATCATTAGCATTTGCACTAATATTTATATCTTGACCGACAGTAAAAGAAGCTCCTTCTGATGGGTCGGTTACATTTACTGATGGAGGAGTATTATCTCCTGTCGAAACAGTAATTGTAACTGGGGTAGAAGTTGTAACTGCACCGTCATTATCCGTAGCTTTGGCTGTAATTGTATGATTTCCCACAATAGCAGACCAATTTGAACCATAAGGAGATGATGTATCAGAACTAATCAAATTTCCATCAACATAAAAATCCACTTTGGTCACACTACCATCACTATCCGAGGCATTTGCCGTGATATTCACATTAGCTCCCGGCGTATACGTTGTTCCTGTAGCAGGAGCAGTAATTGTTACTTGAGGTGCCACATTATCCGGACCACAAGGGTTACCTGCTACCTCGCTAATTGCAGCTAATAAAGAAGTGTTAGGGTCTGTAGTATCATGAGATAACTCCCACATCATAATACCACCCGCACGATCTAATGCCATTTGAGTTTTAGCTTTTATTGTTGGAATCCCATTGTAGTTATTCCCTTGGAAAGAATCGCTATTTGGATCTGCTCCCTGTGCCAATAATGAAGCATAGCTTTGTGCTTGTGGGCGACTATAAAAAGGCACACCCAATATAGCTTTTTCTTTGGGTAATCCACGACCTAACCAATAATCTAGCCCGCCAGTGGCCTGAGCCATAGATCCATGATTAGGACCATCATATGCCATGATATTTAAGAAGTCGACATCATCAAATACTCCATTAAGTACACCATCAGCATTCCATCCCGAAACTACTACAGCAGCCGTAAGTAATTTACCTCTACTGTGCATCGCCTGACCAAGCTCTTGCATCAATAGCTCAAAATGTTGAGGTTCGTTACCTTCACGTGGATATTCCCAATCCATATCTACACCATCAAGATTGTACTGATTTACAAAATTGACTAGATTGTTGATGAAAGCTGTTCTTGTAGATGGATTTGCTGCCAAAGTAGTAAAGGCAGAATCATTACCATCCATCCATCCTCCTACAGCAATCAATACCTTCACTCCTTGTGCATGTCCAAGCGAAACAATTTGTTGCATTTTTGCCACATTATCAAGAGGTCGTAAGCTACCATCGCTATTTGGTAAAAGGAAAGAGTAATTGATATGAGTTAACTTGTCATATTGTATTGAATTCGCATCTCCTTGCCAACTTGGCGAATATCCTACTACCTTAAAGTTACCGGCTCCATCACAACCTCCACCACCATCAGTAGTCACACTAATATTTACAGCAGTTGAAGTCGTTGTTTTATTTGAATCATCTGTGGCTTTAGCAGTGATACTGTGATTACCTAAAGTAGCCGTCCAACTTGTTGAATATGGCGCTGAAGTATCTTCGGCTATCATGTTTCCATCTACATAAAATTCTACTTTTGAAACCGTACCATCGGCATCTGAAGCATTAGCACTAATGGTAATATTATTACCAACGATAAAGGACTGACCAACGCTTGGCGAGGTAATTGAAACTTGTGGAGCAGCTTGTCCATCTCCGCATGGACCTATTAGCTTCCAGACATTTTCTCTATTGGTAACCGGATCATTATTTTGTGTCCACCACTTTGCTTCATATTCATTGCCTTGATAAGAAACTCTATCACCTCCTGTATACACTTGTCCAGGAACATATGCGGGTGCAGTACAAGAACCTCCTGTTCCTGTTATCTCTATTGAAACAGAGGTAGAACCTACGCCATTTTCATTGTCTGTAGCTTTTACATTTATAGTATGACTTCCTGTAGCTGCATTGTTCCAATTATAATTGTAAGGTGCTGTTGTATCTTCACCTAGAAGCACTTCGCCATCAAAAAATTCTACTTTATTGATAGTTCCGTCAACATCAGAAGCGTTTGCCGAAATTGTTATAGCCGTACCTGCAGAAAATGAATCCCCATTTTGAGGAGAAGTTATCGAAACCGATGGCAGTTCATTTCCTCCAGTTCCAGTAACAGTTATAGCAATCGTAGCCGTAGTACTCGCACCTTTATCATCATAAGCTTTTGCTATTATTGAATAACTCCCCGCAGATACATTAGTCCACGAATAAGAATATGGAGCTGAAGTATCTTCTGATAATAATGTTGTTCCTTGATAAAATTGCACCCTAGTGATACTTCCATCTGGATCACTTGCACTTGCAGAAATATTAATAGTAGAACCAGCAGAAAAGGTTTCGCCCTCATTAGGAGATGTTATGGACACCTCCGGTGGTTGATTACCAACACCACCGCTAGCAAAAACTTCATTTAATGTATTCACTAATGGAGATTTTACATTGGACCATCTTTTTAATTTTGTACCAAAAGACTGGGCAGAACCACTAAATTCAAGATCACCAAATACTGTCCAAATTATGGTTCCGGCTAGGTTATTTGTATTAATAAATTTGGCTTTTTCGGTTATTGATTCTTCATCATCATAGCTTAAAAAGAAATTTCCTTTTACCATATAAGGAACTTTGGCTTGATCATCCCATTTTCTGGTCCAGCCAGTGCCTGGCCCCGTTTTTTGTTTAATAAAAAAATGATTTGGAGTACCGTCATACACTTCTAGAGGCCAATTTGTATAATCGGCAGCTGTGCTTATAGGGCCATCGGGTTGTATGGTAACATTCCTCTTTACCGTCGGAGCATTTAAATCTGCTGTCCCATCTGTGACAACACCTCTACCATAAAAAGGAGCTCCAAAATTAATTTTATATGTAGGCACTCCCATACCTATCATTCTAGTTAATAATGTTTGCCAGTTAAAATCTGGAGCTTCAGCCCCATCATAAGGATATACAGGAGCATTATGTCCTGCAATATTTGACCAACCACCATTAAAATCATAGGTCATCATATTGAAATAATCCATGGTATTGGATAGTCTGGACCAATTGAATCCTTCCAGCTTTTTATAATCTGCGGCCATGGCAGCTGTTATTAACTTGTCTGGACCTATAGCCGCTCTAATTTCTTCTACTAGATTTTCAAAATTTGCATAATCTGCATTGGTTCCTGTAAAATTCATTCCGGGAAAAGGTCCTGGATATTCCCAATCTAAATCAATACCATCAAAGCCCATATTAATAAGCTTTTTACAATCTTCTATGAAGCGTGCTCTTTTAACAGGATCTGCCGCCATTTCGGGAAAATGTTTACACATACTCCATCCGCCTATAGAAGCCATTACTTTAACTCCATTATCATGGGCCAGTTCTAATAAACCTTTGGCTCCACTACCTTCTTTAGGTAAAGGTAATGGCAATACACCACTGAGTCCCCATTCTGGATGTGTCCAGGTATTACCGCCAACTGTAACTTGAAATCCCAGAGCTTCGGCTCTTAGTTTTACTTCTTCATTAATCCATTGAATGGGTTCAATTTCACCAAATAAGATATGAAAATCCCAACTACTATAAACATCTCCATATAGTAAATCGGCAGGTTCTTGAACCGCTCCAGGTTGGTATATATTTTTGTTTCTTAAATCTCCACTATGTAGAGAACCGTCGACTGCTACCCCAAAAAAGGAATAATTTAAGATGGTATATTTTGAATAATCAATGTTTAAATGTGTTAATGCTCCTGCAGAAGGTACTCCTGCGTTAGCCGCTTTCCAGGCATCCCAGTTGGTAATATACCCAATAACTTGTTTGTTATGGTTTGCAGTTGTAGCACTACCCCCGGTATTTACCTGTGCCATTAACAGGTTACCAGTAAGAAATAATAAAATGATTGGAAAAATTTTGAACAATTGGGCCGATCTTTTGGGGATAGCATTCCTCAACCAGTCCCTAGTAGCGATTAGTTTCATGAGTTTATATGGTTTGTGTTTATAATTAAGTCTATGTTAAAAGTATTAACCACAAACCCTAATGCGTAATTTTTTATACAGAAGCACTAAAATGATAGCTAAACAACCTCATTTTTATTACTAATGACATATACGTCAAAACTTTAGCTAAAAGAATAGAAATAGGATAATAAAGTATCAGTCATCACAATTCATTTTTTTTCAAATAGGTAAACAACTTCATAAATGTCCCATAAGCAACAATCTCTACATCGGCATACGGTTCTTTTACTTTAGTCATTAGCTTCATAAATTCGTTACTATCTACTTTTGACACTCCTTCTTGTTTTAGAACTTTAAGAAAGAACGCTGAAATATCTTTAAGTGCAGATGATAGTTCCAGCAATTCACTTACCAAAGGTGTCTTTCCATTAAGCTCTAATAATCCCTCGTGATTTTCGACCCATTGATGCAACATAGGCTCTAATAGCTTTTTAGACATTTTAGGGTTAACAACAAATGTATTTACTCTTTCGTCAAACTTGAATGCATCTGGCGCATCGGTTGTACATGCATCGGCAAATAAGGTAAACGGTGAATACGATTTATATTCTGTACCTCCTTTATTACGGCTATATTTTTGTAAAGGCTGACAGACTTTGGCCAATTTTATAAGTGCATCAATATCATATCCATTAGCAATATTTCTCAATATTACATTTCGGTTTTTTAAATGGGTTAATCCCAATTCTTCTAACCGAAAACTTATAACCGAAAGTCTTTTTCGCATATGAGTTATATCCACAACTGAAGCCGGAGACCAGAATCTTTCGGCTATAGCAGCTGTTCTTGGCCAAATCCTGGAATCTATCGTCAATGGGGTTACCAACTCTCCCCACATAGTAACTTCACCTCCTAATACCTTTTTTTGTTCCTCTTTTGTCAAATCGGAAGATTTTGGCAGGGGGTCAACAAGATAATGATGAGCTATATCGTGCATGCGGTCTATATAATACCCTGTAGACAATATAGAATAATGCCCTTTTTTTGCAGCTATTATCAGTGACTCTCCTGGTTGTAAGCCTTCTTCAACTCCTCTCCAAGAATGAATCACTGCCGATGTTGGCATATCGGGAGTCATAATCTCTTCCCAGCCCACTAATTTTTTATCCAATTTTTCTAATATCTTTTGTAATCTGAGATTGAAATAGGTCTGTAAATCATGATTGGATTCAAAACCATGCTTTTTCTTAAAAGCCATAATTTCTGGATTTTCATCCCAATGTTTTCCTTCATTTTCATCACCCCCAATGTGCACATAAGGATCTGGAAATAAACTAGCTACTTCTTTGAACAAGTCAGAAAGCAACTCATAAGTCTTCTCATTGGTTGGATCTAAAGTAGGATCAAATACACCTGCATATCGTTCTATGTTATATTTGGTATCCTTTTTACTTCCCAATTCGGGATAGGCTGTTAATATAGCCGAGGCATGCCCAGGGACATCCAACTCGGGAACCACTCTAATTCCTCTGTCTGCTGCGTATTGAACTATCTCTTTGATTTCTTCCTGTGTATAATACTGACCATCAGATCCTAATTCGTGTAATTTTGGATGAGATTTAGATTCTATTCGAAAACCCTGATCATCTGTTAAGTGCCAATGGAATACATTTAGTTTTACTGCTGCCATAGCATCCAAATTTCTTTTTAGGACCTCTATTGGTTGATAATGCCTGGCTACATCAATCATTAACCCTCTCCAGGGAAACCTTGGAGAGTCTCTTATTACTAATTCGGGCAAGTAAAAATGATCTTTTTTCGGCGTTGCAAGTTGAAGTAGCGTTTCCAAACCGCGTATTGCTCCGATATCTGTTTCAGACTCCAACATGATGTTGTTAACTGAAATATTTAAAGTATAAGATTCGTTTTCTTCTATAGCTAATTTCCCTCTGCGCTTTACATTAATTATCAAAGAGGGTGTATTTTCCTTTTGTTGGGGAAAACCTTTTTCGAAAAATACACCCGTTCTTCCGCTTAATCGTCTTAAAAAACGCGTAGCTGCAGCGCGTAACCGCTTAGTGGATTCTTTAGGTATTGATACTGTAAAATCTTCTTTAACTATAAATTCTGCTTGCCCTAAGTTAATCTCCTTGGGCCATGGCATCAAATTATATGAATTGTAATCTACTGATTGTGCACTTGTAATTTGTATTGCTGTTAATAACAATAATGTGGCTTTAAACAATTTTCTCATTCAATTTTTTTAAAAATGGTATCTCCTAAATGCTTCTATGGCTTCATATTCGGCTAAGCCCAGTTTATGATATCTTTGAGCGGTTTGCTGATTACGTTCTTCGGCTCTGACCCAAAATTCTCGGGAATCATCCCCTTGAAACATAACACCATCTTTTTGAGATTGGTGAAAAAATATAGCCTTACGTTTTTTAAGCACCTCATCGGGACTCAAAGGCACAGCCATTTCTATATCATGAATATCCCATTCTTGCCACGCTCCCCGATATAGCCACACCCAACAATCTTTCATAAATTCTTCTTCCTTTAATTGTTTCAATACATCAAACAAAATATCCAAACAGACTTTGTGGGTTCCATGTGGATCTGCCAAATCTCCAGCAGCATATATCTGATGTGGCTTTACCTTCTTAATTAGTTTTAAAAGTATGTTCTTATCTTCTTTTCCGTATGGTTTCTTTTTAACGGTTCCGGTTTCATAAAAAGGAAGGTTCAAGAAATGAACATAGGCATCTGGTAATCCCAAAAAACGTGTAGCTCCATAAGATTCTCCCCTTCTAATTAGTCCTTTTAAGTTTCTTACTTCAATAGCATCTATAGCTCGTTCTTGCTTCTTTTTTAGCTCCATAATAATAGAACTTATCTCTTCTTTGTCTTTATCGGGGGTCATATTTCGGATTACTTCGGCATACTTCATAGCCTCTGCATCAGATACCGCTATGTTTCCAGAAGTTTGATATGCGACATGAACTGTATGCTCTTGTTCTATTAAACGAAGAAAAGTTCCTCCCATTGATATCACATCGTCATCGGGATGTGGACTCAATATCAGTATTCGTTTTTTATGAGGAGTGTTACGTTCTGGTCTATATGTGTCATCGGCGTTTGGTTTACCTCCTGGCCATCCCGTAATAGTATGTTGTAACGTATTAAACATTCTTATATTTAGCTCGTATGATGAGCCTTCTTCGGCCAAAAGCCCGGACATTCCATAATCATTATAATCTTTATCTGTTAGTTTTAGTATAGGTTTTTGAACTTTTTGACTCAACCAAATAATTGCCTTATTCTTTACTTTATCGGTCCATCGGCAAGGTCCTACTAACCAAGGAGTTTTAATTCGAGTAAGCTCATTGGCTGCTTCTTTATCTAATACAAAAGTGGTATTGTTATGTCTTTGCAAATATGACGCTGGAACGTCAGAGGTAATTTTACCTTCTATAGTTTCTTTAACGATTTCGGCCTTTTTATGCCCCCAGGCCATGATCACAATTCGTTTTGCCTTCTTAATGGTCCCAATTCCCATTGTAATAGCTTTTTTAGGTACATTTTCGATACCAAAAAACGAGGGAGCGGCATCTGATCGAGTGAGATGATCCAACGTAATACTTCGAGTTACCGAATTATAGTGAGAACCCGGCTCATTAAAACCGATATGACCTGTTCTGCCAATTCCTAGTAATTGAAAATCTAAACCTCCAAAAGAGTTAATCTTCAATTCGTAATCGATGCAGTATTGATGTAAATTTTGTTGCAAAACCGTGCCATCTGGAATGTGTATATTTTCTGGCAAAATATCAACATGATCAAACAGATGCTCATACATAAAATAGTGGTAACTTTGTACATTACTTTTATCCATAGGGTAATACTCGTCCAGGTTAAATGTGACGACATTTGCAAAGCTTAGCCCTTCTTCTTTATGTAATCTTACCAATTCGTCATACACCTTGATTGGTGAAGAGCCTGTTGCCAATCCCAAAACACAATGCTCTTGACGGGCTTGTTTTTCTTTTATTAATTGAGCTATTTCATTGGCAATGATTACTGAAGCATAATCTGAGCTCTTAAAAATAACGTTGTGAATTTTTTCAAATCTCGTCTCCTCAAATTTTCCCGCTTCTCTATAAGTAATATCTTTATAATACGGACCGGTATTATTACTATTGGAAGTATTATATCTTATTTCTGTGCTCATTGTGTAACTTAAGTTATGTTGTTTAATAGCTTATAGAAATTGAAGCTATCATCTATATCATTTTTATGAAAAGTTTTTCGACAGATGACATAAAAGCAATTATAAATGACTTAAAAACCAGATCATACGGTATAGAGAAATATTGTATAATGTTTCGAAAAAAGGAAAACCTCAATAATAGTAGCCACATAACTATTATCAAGGTCTCCCATAATCAAAATACTAATTTGTATGAAAAGCGTAATTAGTTACAAGTCGCAATAGTCTTCCACCAGTGTTCTCCGCTACCGGGAGTTACCCAAAGAGGGCCAGTTTGTGCCTCATATAGTACCCCTTGATAAATAGCTTGGTCACCTTGATTATATATTTTTGGATATGGTTCCCAAGACGCAACTCCACTACAGGAACCAGTACCTCCTCCTGATGATTGAACATTAACAATGACTATTGCAGAAGTTGTCGTTGCTCCCAAATTATCTGTAGCCACAGCAGAAATATTATAATTTCCAACGGAAACATTAGACCAATTATACTGGTACGGACTTACAGTATCTTCTCCCAATTTTGTATTTCCTTGATAAAATTCCACTTTGGTTACATTTCCATCACTATCTGAAGCATTTGCAGAAATACTAATGGTTTCACCTTCAGTGAAAGTTGTATTATTGGATGGCGAGGTTATACTAACAGATGGAGCTTGATTTCCTGTACCACCTCCGTCTCCACAGTTCTTAATAAATTCCCATGGTTTTCCGTCTCCGGTATTCGATGAAGGGACATCTCCTTGTGTCCACCACTTTGCTCTATACAGCTTGTTTTCGTAAACTACTTCTTGACTAGCTGAATATGCGGTAGTTGAGACCCATTGTGAAGAATTACAATCGGTACCTCCACCACCACCTCCGTCCCCACCTCCGGTGTAAGGAGATTCTGGGTAATTTTCTGCATTAGCTATAGCTTGAGATTGAGAAACTCCATCCAGTACCTGACTCGCCGTATACAAATATCCGTATGCCGACGAGACTCCGTCACCCAATAACAATTGCCATATCATTATACCATCATTATTAGAATTATTTACTCTAATATGGCCAGAAAGCTCAGCTACGTTTTGATATGTGTACGTATAGTATGGACCCCAAGGTTCATTGGGGTAATGTGTTCCCGCTGCAATGGAAAATCCATATTGATCTGCATAATACTTATAAGCATCATACATAATTTTTCTGTTACTTGCTGCTCCCGTATTATAACCTTGATATGCAATTAAATCAATTTTGTTTCCAACGGCATTCATAACCGGTATCATATGTCCCGTTGTAGCAAATCCATATAAACTAATAGCTTCATTTGGCGAAGTTGCATTATACAAATTGGCATCAGATTCTCCTGTAACCGTATTTCTTTTGTTATAGGCAAAAGGAGATGAAGGATCATCATTATTTAATCCTCCCAGAGCTCCTACTCCCGCAGGAGCACAAGCCAATAAGTATTGTCCCTTTGGCATAATAGCCCTGGAGTTATTAAAAAAATCAATAAATCGCTGCACATTAATAGGCTCTCCTATAGTAGCAAAGCTTCCATTAGGTTCAAAATCCCAGTCAATTCCTTCGAACCCCATATCATCAACAAGATCCTTTATTTGTTGATAATTGATATCGTATGCAGCATTGGATCCCCAATATGTCTCACCACCAACCGATAAAATTACTTTAATACCTTTTGATTTTAATACCGACACAGATTCTTTCAATGTTGCTCCTCCATACGGAGTCTGAATCCCGGTATTTGTAATATCCAGAGACCCTTTTTGATACCTTAGATTTGGTCTTGCAAAAGCCAAAAAAACATGAGTAACATGTTTAGGGATATCTCTTAATTTTGATCCCTGACCGGTAGTCGTCCAACTTTCGGACCATGACGGAAAATATCCCAAAATAATGGGCTGGATAAGAGAAGTTTTATTTGCTTGTGAGAAAGCCGTAGAATTTTCAATTTCTAAAGGGTCTTCAAGAAAATTTTCGTTGGTACAGGAGAAAAAACAAACCTGTAATAGTATAAGTATCGAAATTTTTTTAAGTAGTTTCATAGTTTAAATTAATATTTGTGTTACGCTTGATTTCGTTTTGTTTGAGGCTTTGAAGAAAAAGAGAGAAATAAAACGTATCTCTCCCTTTTAAAACACATAACAAACTGAGTTAAAAATTTCCTCCTGGGACATCCCACCATAATCGAGTTCCTGCATCATCTGGTCCTCCCAATTTAATTACGGCGTCTGCTACCCCATCAGGATTGGTTTGTAGTTCGCTATCCACAAATGGAATCCTACGAATCTGAATATCGGTATCAACAACACCAGCACTTTGATTACTTACTACTGGAAAAATTTTCGGATATCCCGTACGTCTATACTCGCTCCAGGCCTCTTGTCCTTCAGGAAATATAGCAATCCATTTTTGAGTAATAATACGCTCTAGCTTTTCTTCATTACTGGCTCCTTCATCCCAGGCAATTGTGATATTACTTAGTGCGGTAATATTATTTGATGGAGTTACAGGGTCCACATAATCCTTAGGGGTGAGTGTAGAGTTTGCAATATAATTTGATGATCCACTCAAACCATATTGTTGAAAAGAAGTACTAATTCCTTGTTCATAATTAGCCTGGGCCGTTCCTGCACCTGTCCACCCTCTTAAAGCTGCTTCTGCTTTTAAGAAAAATACTTCTGAGGCTGTCATAAGCTGAACACTTGAAGTTAGCACCTGATCTGATAATAATGAAAAATCCACATAGTCTGCTTTCTGTGCAAGTTCATCATCATAACCTGGCAGTAATGGTAAACCGTTTCTTATTCCTTTATGTTCACCCTCAATTACTCCTGAAACATTAAAGTAACTTTCTATCCTAGGGTCTTCATACCCGCCTAAAATAGACTCCATAGAGGCGTTCATTCGTATATCTCCCCAAGAATTATTAATAGTTTTAATTGGGTGATCCAATGTTCCGTTTACAAAAAAACTATCTTCATTGGTTTGAAAAACCCCAACAGGATGATTTAAGGATTTTTCTCCTTCACTTTTTGCTTTGGAAGGGTTTACTTTTGAAATTCGAATAGCCAAACGTAACCGAAGGGAATTCGCATATTTAATCCACTTTTCATAACTGCCTCCATAAGACAAATCAAAAGCTGTAAACCTTGGGCTATCAATATTATTGGATAAGATCTGTACGGCTTCTTCAAGATCAGTAAAAAATGCATCATAAACCTCTTCTTGAGAGTCATATTCACTTGTAGTAGCCGATTCTCCAAATTTTGTATACACTATGGGACCAAAAACATCTGATACTCTGTGCATCGCCGTCACTTTTAAAATTTGTGAAATAGCAAAAAGTTCAGGAAACTTATCCTTGGTTTCATTTTCAATTGTTCTGGCATTATTCATCACATTAGAGTAAGGAACACTCCAGATAAAATTATTCCAACCACTTACCAAATTATATGTGGTATTGTTTGCTCCTGCTACAAAAGGCCTTGGATTCGTCATGTATCCAGAAAACACATCTGCATTTAAGTTCTGCTGTAACTGGTAAGACCATGCCGGGGTGTATTGATAAATATTTTCGAATATCGGCTTATAAAGAGAGCCTACATTCTGAAAATCTACCTCTAATTGCTCCTGGCTAATATTTCTTGGGTTTTCGTCGATATCATCCAACCCTTCGGTACAGGAAGACAACAATAGAGAAAGTGCCATTAAACCAGATAAAAATATGTTATTAGTATTTTTCATTGTAATTTTTTTAAAAACTTAGATTAACATTTAATCCCCAACTTCTAGTAGATGGGAGTCCTAATACGTCAACACCTTGTAACGCATTTCCTGTACTTAATGATACATTAGGATCGTGAGGCGCATCTTTATAAAAGAAGAATAAATTATTACCTATTAATGATGCTTTTATACCTCTGAAAAAGGAATTTTCTGATAGTTTGAAATTGTAACCAACGGCAAATTCGGCTAGACGAACATTGGTGGCACTATAAACATATTCTCCCGTAAATCCATTTCTTCCTCCAGCAAGCCCATAATATTCTTGTGCAGTAAGTGTAGAAACATCACCCGCAAGGTTTACCACTTCGATACTCCCATTGCTTGTCTCTCTTTGAGTATTGTTACTAAGTCCTTCAACAATTGCTTCTGTCATACTTATGGTTTCTCCACCAAATTTTCCATCAATAAGAAAATCAAGACTAATATTCTTGAAAGTGATTGAATTATTCCACCCTAAAGTAAAATCTGGGTTTGCATTTCCTACTTTTTCTAACCCTGCAATAGTGTTATCGGGATTTTCATCATTAATAACGATAGCACCACCTTCAACAACAGGTCTACCATCATTATCACGTTTTACTACCTGGGCATAAATATCCCCATACGAACCTCCTTCTACCAGATATGAAGCAAATGTATTTACTCCAGGTGGCGAAATTACCTGATTATCAATCTGTACATCATCAGATGGATTGCTAATTTCTTTTACCTCATTATCATTTGCCGCAAAATTTATATTTGCAGTCCATTTGAAGTTTTCAGTTTGAATAGGCGCAACAAAAATGGAAGCTTCAAACCCTTGGTTTATAATGTCTCCAGAATTAACACCAACAGTTACTGAGCCTGTTCCAGTAGATACAGGGACTTGAAAATATTGATCTACGGTACTGGTATTATAATACCCCAGATCGAATCCAAATCGATTGTTCCAAAATCGCCATTCTGTCCCTACTTCAAAGGACTTCTGTTGTTCTGGTCGAACCTCTCCCAAGGGTCTTACCGGGTCTAACGGATCCAGTCCTCCACCAAATAATATTCGACGCTCTGGAAATACAGTATTTGCGGGCACATCATTACCAACCTCGGCATATGAACCTCTTACTTTTCCGAAGGTTGCATCTCCCAAACCAAAGATCTCGCTTAATATCCCGGTAACACCTACCGATGGATAGAAGTATGAATTATTATTTGATGGCAAGGACGAAGACCAATCATTACGTGCCGTAAGGTCAACAAACAACTTTTCATTAAAGCCAATAGTTGTGCTAGCAAATAAAGAGTTTACTCTTTTTTCTAAAGATGATTGTGAAATTGCAACGCCAGGATTGGCATTAAAATTCTGAATGGAAAAGACATTTGCAAACTGCAGCCCGCCATTGGTTCCAGAATCTGCATTAAAAATCTCGGTAGAATTTCTAGTCGTACTGGCACCTACATTGGCGGATATAGAAATGGTATTAAATTGTTTATTTATGGTAGCAATTATATCTCCATAGATTTGACGGATATCTTGTTCGTTAAAAATATATCTTCCGTTTTCTGGTGCCAATGTTGCATCAGTAGTAGCATGCACTTCTTTATCATATCCTAAAAAAGTTTGATCATATGTTCCACGAGTTTGTATAGATATCCAATCATTAATCTTGAAGTTTAAACTCATCGAAGCCAGAAGTTTTCTATTAGTATCTTCATTGGCATTTCTATTTAATATCCAATATGGATTTTGTTCAATATCTGAAGTGGCTCTAAACCAACGTTGACTTTGAATATTTCGATCGGGATCCAACTGCTCAAAGTTTCTGTAATCTGAAAGTTGTTCTCCCGGGGAATCAAAATTGTATGCCCCTACCAACGGATTAAAATATAATCCCGAAACTGGTCGATTATCAATAGTTTGAGTCGTTGCCAAAACACTTGCATTGACTGTTAACACCCCGTCAAAGAATTTTGCTGTTTCGCGAATATTAATAGTATGTTGTTTTAAATCATTCGTTGGTAATATCCCAGTAGCAAAGGTATTTGAGTATGAAAAGTACGTTTGTGCATTTTCTGTTCCTCCAGAAGCCGATACCGAAGTAATTGATGTAACTCCGGTATCAAAAAAATCTTCAATGTTACTTTCAGCTTCATCATTCAGATCTATATAGTACGCAGCATTTTCAACAATTACATTTGAAGAGAAATCTACTTTAAAACTCCCTGATCGTCCTTTTTTGGTAGTAATCAATATCACCCCGTTTAATCCTGCACTACCATATAAGGCAGATGCCGATGCCCCTTTTAAAACAGTCAATGATTCGATATCATCTGGATTAATAAGAGATAAGACATCTCCACCATCTCGGTTACCTCCATTAATATCCCCAAATGTTTCTAAAGGTTGGCCTCCTGTTGGATTGGATAAAGGGACACCATCTACTACATATAATGGTTGATTATTACCTAATGAAGAATTACCTCGTAATGTAACTTTTACAGATCCCCCTGTACCAGAAGAACTACGATTGATAACTACTCCTGAAACCTTTCCTGATAAGCTGTTTACAGGGTTGGTTTGCTTTACTTTACTAAGTTCTTCTGCATTAATATCCTGTGCAGCATAGGTTAAAGATTTTCGGCTTTTTTGAATTCCTAATGCCGTTACCACTACATCTTCAAGTTGCTCCAGGTTTTCTTCCATAGTAACATCTATTACATCCGATGTTCCTACCGTTACAGAAACTGAAGTAAGACCAACATAACTAAACTCCAATACATCTCCCAAAGATGCATTTATGGTATATTTACCATCAAAATCTGTTTGTGCTCCAATTGTTTTTCCTTTTACAATTATATTAACTCCAGGGAGCGGCATTGCATTCTCACCACTGGAAGTTACTGTTCCCGAAATTATTTTTTCTTGCGCATGAACCCCTATAAAAAAGGATAAAAAGACAGAAAAAATTAAAATACTTTTTCTCATGTAAATTAAGATTGATTTGTTTATTTATTCTGATTTAAAGGTTTTAGGAATAAAATTGAAAAAGAAATTAAATATCTAAACAGCACAAAAAAAACAATAAACGACATGTTTCTACATATTAGCGTTTTTTGAAATGAATGCTTTTTAAAATATTCTCTAAAGTATTTTGTTTTTAACCAAAAAAACGCATAATTTTTTCACGTTTTTTAACAATTTGTCATAAAAAACTATAAAAACTATGACCGACAAAATAACAAAATATGATGGTTACAGTATTCCCAGAAAGTATCATTTTATTTTCTGGATAGGATACTTCATGATCAATTTTATTCGATGGGGAAGTTATTTTGATGACTACATGTATTCATTTAAGTCAAACTTGGTAGAGTTTTTTATTCATATTCCAATTACCTACTTTCATATTTATTATTTGATTCCAAAGTTTATATTAAAAAAAAGAGTAGTTCTATACTTTATTTCGGCTATTCTTACATTGGGGTTAGTATACATTGTAAGAACAGAGCTAAATCTTTTATTAGTAACCAGTAACATTTGGCCAGAAGCCATTGGAATTCAAAAAGCCTATAGTTTTAATCATATCGTCGCTGTGACAATAGGAGAAGTTTATGTTGTTGCTTTGGCAACTGCAATAAAGCTAACCATGGACTGGATCGCAGAGAGGAGAAAGAATGCTCAACTAAAACAATTACAACTCAAAACAGAATTAAAATACCTAAAATCTCAAATACAACCTCACTTCTTTTTTAATACGTTAAATAACTTATACTATCTAACCATTGAAAAATCTGACAAGGCTTCAGATGTTGTTCTAAAACTATCCGAGATTATGCAATATGTATTGTACGATGTAAAAGAGCCAAAAATTGGTTTATTAAATGAGATTAATTATATACAAAGTTATCTAGAGTTAGAACGATTGCGACATGGAGAAAAAATAAACTCTCAGATTGAAATCAAAGGAAACATTGATGACATTTCTATCCCTCCTTTATTACTTCTTCCTTTTATTGAAAACTGTTTTAAACATGGCAGCAAGAATAATGATTCGGTAAACTTAGATATTCACTTCGAAAATAAAAAAAACCAACAACTCGTTTTCAGTGCGAAAAACAACTTCAATACCAATAATAATAACGAAAAGAAAAGAGGTATAGGTATTGAAAATGTACGAAGAAGATTAGAGCTATTGTATAAAAACAATTACTCTTTAGAAACCAAAATAATAGATAATACGTTTAATGTATTACTAAAAATCCCCATATTATGATTGTCAAATGCATAATAATTGATGATGAGCCTTTTGCGATAAAAATCATAGAATCGCACCTGGCATCATTCAAAAACATAGAACTTCTTGGATCCTTTAATAACCCTATTGAAGCTCTGGAAGTTATCGAGCAAGGAGAGGTAGATGCCATTTTTTTGGATATCAATATGCCTGGCATGAGCGGGTTGGATTTCATTAAAAATAGCAGAAATGATTACCAAATTATTATCACTACTGCTTATCGAGAATATGCCGTTGAAAGTTTTGAACTAGATGTACTTGATTATCTGGTAAAACCAATTCCTTTCAATCGTTTTCTAAAAACTATCAATAAATTAAATCAAGTTATCAACCAGAATCAATCAAAAAATGAAGAATATATAGGCAATAAAGAACCTTTTATATTCCTGAAAGTTGATAAAAAACTAGTAAAAATCCTGTTAAAAGACATTTTGTTTATTGAAAGTCTTAAAGACTACATTAAGGTAATCACCACTCATGGCAACTATTTGGTTCACAAATCTTTAACTGGAATAACCGAAGAGTTACCAAATTCAAACTTTATTCGCGTTCATCGATCATATACCATTGCTATAGATAAAATAAAATCTGTTGAAGGTAATTTGATAGAAATAGATTCGAAAAGAATTCCTATTGGACGCAACTATGTAAAACACGTAAAAGACACTATTTTTAGCAACAACAAAGACTTACACATTTAAAAAATCATCTTCATGATCACACTTTCGACGCTGGACCTTGTTCTAATCTTTTCCTTTTTTGCCATAACACTAGCTATAGGCATTTGGGTTTCCAAAAAATCAGGAAAAAACACAAGCGAATTTTTTCTTTCTGGACGTAATATGCCTTGGTGGCTATTAGGTTTATCTATGGTAGCAACTACTTTTTCTACTGATACCCCAAACCTGGTAACCGATATTGTAAGAAAAGGAGGAGTTTCTGGCAATTGGGCCTGGTGGGCTTTTTTAATTACGGGATTACTAACTGTATTTGTGTATGCCAAATTATGGAGAAAATCGAATGTAAATACAGACATAGAATTTTATGATCTACGGTATGGGGGAAAACCAGCTCATTTCTTAAGAGGTTTTAGAGCGATTTATCTAGGGGTTATTTTTAATGTACTTGCCATGTCTGGAGTTACATTGGCAGCAATAAAGATTAGTCAGGTCATGCTTGGTCTTGATCCCTTATATACCGTTGGTATTGCAGCTCTGATTACGGTGACTTTTAGCGCTGTTGGAGGTTTCAGAGGTGTGGTTTATACAGACTTTGTTCTATTTTTTACGGCCATGATTGGTGCTATAGGAGCAGCCTATTATTGTGTTAACCTTCCAGAAGTAGATGGCATTTCAAACCTAATTGTGCACCCACAAGTAATCGATAAAATCTCTTTACTACCTGATTTTGACAACACAGAATTATTAATTACGCTATTAATAATTCCTTTGGCAGTACAATGGTGGAGTTCTTGGTATCCTGGTGGTGAGCCCGGTGGTGGTGGATATATTGCCCAAAGAATGTTGGCTGCAAAAGATGAAAATCACGCCATTGGTGCTACTTTTTTCTTCAATATTATGCATTACGCATTGCGCCCATGGCCATGGATTTTGGTGGCCTTGGCCTCTTTGGTCCTTTATCCAAAAGATGATACCAATACCATGGAAGCCGCAAAGCATAATTATATTGAAATGCAAAAACTGGAAGGCACCAGAGCTTTAACTGTAGAAGAAAAAGAACGAATGGACACCTACTATTTCGCTTCTGAGGGATTGACTGCCATTAGAGAAGCATTCCCCGAAGAGAAAGTACAAAAGGATAAAATTGGCCATGACCTAGCCTACTCAGCAATGCTTACTCGACTACCATCTGGTTTATTAGGACTTGTTCTTGCTTCATTAATAGCGGCATTCATGTCTACAATCTCTACACACCTTAATTGGGGATCTTCATACATTGTAAACGATTTCTATATACAACAAGTCAATAAAAATGCTTCAGAAAAAGAACTTGTGCTAGTTGGAAGAATTTCAACAGCGGTATTAATGCTCATAAGCACAGTGCTAGCTCTGAAACTCACAAATGCCAAGCAAATTTTTGACTATATCATTATGTTTGGAGCGGGAACAGGATTAATATTTATATTGCGATGGTTTTGGTGGCGCATAAATGCCTGGAGTGAGATCTCGGGTATGTTTGCCTCGGGAATTGTATCTATAATTTTCAATCTAGAATCGGTTAATCTGGTTTTATTTGAAGAAGGACCGTTGCCTGGATGGTCAAAATATCTTTTAGTTGTTGGTATTACTACAATAATTTGGTTGGCCGTAACTTTTTTAACCAAACCCGAAGATTCTAAAGTATTGTTCAATTTTTATAAGAAAACTCAACCCGGCGGACCCGGTTGGAGTAAGACGCTACAAGCCGCAAAAAAGCAAAATATAGATATTAAAACTGATTTTGCACAGTGGAGCGTTCCTTCGGGTATTCTAGCAATGTTGGTAGGCTGTGTTTTAATTTATGGTGTGCTTTTTGCAACTGGGTATTGGATTTACGGAAAATATTTATCAGCCACGATTTTAACAATAGTTGTGATTATAGCGACTTATATTTTAAATAAGTTGTGGAAGAAAATAAAGTCCACTATTTTGTAGGTTTAAAAATTATATTGAATGAATAAAGCAATTCTGTCTCTACTATTTGTGTTTCAATCATTTTTCTTAACAGCACAAGAAAAAACATATACAAGACAGGATACTCCTAGAGGTTCAATTACTCCAGAAAGAGCATGGTGGGACCTTTCATACTATCACCTGGATATAAGCATAGATCCCGATGAGAAATCGATCAAAGGGAAAAATACTATACATTATAAAATAGTAAAGGAACATGATATCCTTCAGATTGATTTGCAACCTCCCTTGAAAATCGAAAAAGTACTTCAGGATGGTAAAGAGTTAAATGTAAAATCTGAAGGTAATGCTCATTTTATTAAGCTTTCCAAAGAACAAAAAAAGGGTAACCTCGATAGTATACAGGTTTTTTATTATGGAAAACCAAGAGAAGCTATTCGCGCACCGTGGGATGGCGGAATCTCCTGGAAAAAAGATGTAAATGGCAAACATTTCATTGCATCATCATGTCAAGGTTTGGGTGCAAGTGTTTGGTGGCCCAATAAAGATCATATGTATGACGAAGTCGATAGCATGCTAATAAGCGTTAATGTACCAAAGGATTTGATAAATGTTTCTAATGGAAGATTACGAAAAGTAGAGGAACATAATAACAATACAAAAACATTCCATTGGTTTGTGAGCAATCCTATAAATAACTATGGCGTGAATATCAATATAGGCGACTATGTTCATTTTGGAGAAAAATATGAAGGAGAAAAAGGCGCTCTTGATATGGATTATTATGTTTTAAAAGATAATCTTGAAAGGGCAAAAAAACAATTTAAAGACGCTCCAAAAACGATTAAAGCTTTTGAACACTGGTTTGGTCCCTATCCCTTTTATGAAGATAGTTTTAAACTTGTCGAAGTACCCTATTTGGGAATGGAGCATCAAAGCTCGGTTACGTATGGGAACAAATATGTAAATGGTTATTTAGGAAACGACTTATCGGGTTCTGGATGGGGTTTAAAATTCGATTATATAATAATTCATGAAACTGGTCACGAGTGGTTTGCCAACAACATTACATACAAGGATATAGCAGATATGTGGATTCATGAAAGTTTCACTTGTTATTCTGAAAGTTTATTTCTTGATTATTATTATGGCCAAAAAGCTTCCCAGGAATATGTAGTAGGGATAAGAAAAAAGATTCAAAATGACATCCCTATTATAGGTACGTATAATGTAAACAAAGAGGGGTCTGTTGATGTTTATTACAAAGGCGCCAATATGCTTCATACCTTGAGACAATTGATTGGAGACGACAAAAAATGGCGATCAATTTTAAGAGGCCTCAACAAAACATTTTATCATCAAACCGTTACCTCTAAACAAATTGAAGATTACATTTGCCAAGAAACAAAAATTGATCTTACCCACTTTTTTGACCAATATCTTAGAACTACCAAAATTCCCACTTTAGAATATTCCTTTAAAGGAGGGAAATTAAAATATAGGTATGTCGATGTTATTGAAGGCTATAATACTCCTGTTCGTATTTTTATCGGGGATAATCCATATTGGATACAACCCAGTGCTGAATGGCGAACAAAAGAATTTAAAGGAGATCGCATAATTATAGACCCCAATTTTTATATCTATGTGAAGCCACTCTGATGAAAATTAAAAAGGTTACTTTTCCCGAAAAATCCATATTATTTAATCATAATTATGATTACTCAGATAGTTATTCAGGAAATCTAGGCAAAAAAAATAGCTTGGTTACCTCTACTGATATAGGAAGAGCTTTCTTTATATCTTCACCAAAATGGATAGGTCTGTTAATGACATTGCGCAATAAAATAGTTTCTATTGTCGGGCTGAAAACCGGGACTACTACTAATCAAAAAGAGTTATCTAAAAAGGATCTTAATTTCAATAAAGGAGATCATATCGGAGTATTCAAAGTATTTAATAAAACTGAAACAGAATTAATCCTAGGCGAGGATGACAAACACCTTAATTTCAGAGTTTCTCTTTTTATTGTACCCAATTCTATGCATAAAGAAAAGTTAATCATCTCGACAATAGTAATATTTAATAATTGGTTTGGTAAATTGTACTTCTTACCTGTAAAGGTTTTCCACAGGTTTATAGTGAAAAGCATGCTAAAGAAAACGATAAAATCTCTTTAACCAAATCATTTCAATTCATGAATGTTTACTTTCCCCAATGGCAAGGATCTGGCAACGGTAAAACAATTGAATCCGGTGCAAATACAATATTAAAACACCTTAACGATCAAGAATTTATAGAGATACCTCTATCTAAAATTGAGGCAGGTGAAAAAGGTATCCAAAAATTTAGAATTAATAATTACGATGCTCTTTTTGATCAGTTGACTCGTTTCAAAAAACATCTAATCAATAAGCAGCCAAAGTCTATTAAAACCATTGGAGGCGATTGTGGATTAGAAATCATCCCTGTATCGTATCTCAATCAAAAATATCCCAATCTTGGTATCATTTGGTTTGATGCCCATGCCGATATCAATCATCCTTGTGATTCGCCAAGTTGTAATTTTCATGGAATGCCTTTACGAACGCTATTAGGCGAAGGTGAAGAACAAATGAACAACCTTATATTCTCTACAATTAATGCTTCACAAATTCATTATATTGGTTTGCGAGATATTGATGCCAAAGAACAAGAAAGAATTGATCTTGATACCATTTATTGTCCTTTAAAGTTGGACATTGATGATCTAATTGATACTCTAAAATCAAAAAAAATAATTAAGCTCTATCTTCATTTTGATTTTGACTGTTTGGATCCCGAAGACTACAACCAAACTTACTATAATATTCCTAATGGTATAAAAATCAAGAATGCAGAAACTTATATTAAAGCTTTAAAAGAAAAGTTTGACATTGTAGGGTCTAGTGTATTAGAATCTATAGCCACTATTCCTTCAGAGTTAAAACCAATTGAAGGAATAGTTAATTTGCTTATGAAATAATAAAGTATGAAAGTAAAAGTTGGCGTTGTTCAGGATAGTCCCATTTTTTTTGATAAAGATCAAACTATCAAAAAAATTGAAGAGATTACCCAAAAATGTGCAAAACAAGGCTGTGAGTTATTGGTCTTTCCAGAGTCATTTGTACCGGGATATCCACGAGGTTTTTCTTTTGGAGCAACCATTGGTAATAGAACAGAACAAGGTCGGAAATTATTTGCAGAATATCATGAAAACAGCCTTGACCTAGAGAGCGAAGACCTTAAAAGACTTGAAAAGCTTGCTAATACTCAAAACATATATTTGGTTATTGGTGTAACCGAAAAACAAGAAAATAACGGCAGCTTATATTGTTCTATGCTCTATATTTCTCCAACAGAAGGACTATTAGGAGTTCACAGAAAAATAAAACCAACGGGAACCGAAAGAATCGTTTGGGGTGAAGCCGATGGAGAATCACTCGTTACTTTCAAAACAAAAATTGGAAAACTGGGCGGATTGATATGCTGGGAAAACTATATGCCTTTGGCAAGAATGTCCATGTACCAAAAAGGAATTGAAATTCACATTGCCCCTACCGCCGACTCGAGGCCAGCATGGACCGCAACAATGCAAAACATAGCACTCGAAGGGCGATGTTTCGTTTTGGGTTGCAACCAATATTATACAAAATCAATGTATCCAAAAAGATTTCAGTCTTTGGTAAAAGACGAGCCAGAAAATATGTGCCCCGGTGGAAGTGTGATTGTTTCTCCCATGGGAAAAATAATAGCTGGACCTCTTTTTGATGAGGCCGGAGTGTTAATTGCCGAACTCGATATGAATGAGATAAATGAGAGTAAACTTGATTTTGATGTTATCGGCCATTATTCACGAAATGATATTTTTAGGTTTGAAGCAAAAAATCAACCAGAAATAAAAATCGAAAACAATACTTCAAAAAAGTAAAAATTATGAAACCAGTCTATTATCTAATTTTTCTTTTTCTAGTGGTAGGGTGTAAACAACAAGCAAGTAATAATGCATCATCTGACACAGAAAAAACCAAACCAGAAGTCAAAGAAACCCTACAAATACCATCTTTAGTAAAAGAACTGACCACTTTTGCAAATATTACTATTAACGAGAAAACAAATCTTGCCGAAGTATTTGTTGTAAAGCAAATTGATGAAGAGGGTGAAATAACATCTATAGATTTGAAAAGTGGGACCACCTTATATAAAAAAGCACTTTCCAATCAGTCAAATAACAGACCAATATTTGAGGTCATAAATTCAAACAACATTATTCTTATGACCAAAAGCAATGGATACACTGGAGCGATATGGTCCAAAATTCTGGTGGATAAGAGTACTCTGGAAATCCTGAAAGTTCAATTTGATCACAAAGGTGAGTCTGAAGGTTATGGTGCAGATTTCACATTAAGTTCTTTTGAAAATAAATTTGTAGGAAATAAAATATCTTTCAGGTCAAAAACTTTTGGTTTGACCCAAGATGACAAGTTATTGGTTCAAGGGGAGCATAAAATAGATGGGATTTCGGGGGCTACAATAACAAGTAAGGCTGCTGTCGAGATGATGAACAACGGATTATTAAAATATAAGGGTTACCTACAAAAATAACACCACCATAAAATGAGACTTTTCTATTTTTTCGCACTTCTAATCTTCTATCATACGTCATTTGCTCAGCAAGTAAGTGACCCCTATTATAAACCCAACATACAAAATCCCGAATATGAGGCAGGAAAAGGTTCAATTGTGTTCATTGATGAAGGTCATTATAACTTTCATACGAAAAGTGGCCGATACAAAGGATTTTCTAACGTTTTGGAAGCCGATGGTTATATAGTAAAACCATATACAGGATTGTTTGAAAAAGAAAAACTGGAAAAAGGAAAAATTCTTGTTATATCGAACGCCTTACACAAGGCCAATGTCCAAAACTGGTATCTCCCAAATCCTTCAGCGTTTACCAAAGTTGAGATAGAAATAGTTAAAAAATGGGTAAATGATGGAGGGAGTTTATTTCTTATTGCCGATCATATGCCTATGGGCGGGGCAGCAAAAGACCTTGCAGCTGCTTTTGGATTTGAATTTACCAATGCATTTGCATTAGACACATTAGGCCGTGGACCAGCTTACTTTACTATAAAAGAAGGTACTCTTATTAAAAATAATATTTCTAGCGGTAGAAATACTGGGGAAAAAGTAAAACAGGTTGCAACATTTACTGGGCAAGCTTTTAAAATACCAAAAGATGCAACCCCAATTCTAGTTTTTAATGAAAGATTTGTTAATAAATTACCCGATACGGCTTGGGTATTTAATTCTAAAACAAAAACGTATAATGTAAAAGGATGGTCTCAAGGTGCTTATAAGAAATATGGAAAAGGAAGAATTGTTGCTTTTGGCGAAGCAGCAATGTTTACAACACAATTAGCTGGTCCTAATAAGAGAAAAGTTGGTATGAATAGTGAGGATGCCAAAGAAAACTATAAATTACTTTTAAATATCATACATTGGTTAGATCACAAATTTGATGAATAGAAATTTATTGTTATATAATGATTGAAACGCTTCTAAAACTAAACACAAAAAGATTAACACTGAGGCAAATAGCATATAGTGATAGTAAAGAAATCCTCTTTTTAAGGTCGAATGAGATCGTAAACACCTATGTAAACAGGCCAAAAACGCAAACTTTGGAAGAGACCATTGCCTTTATTGATAAAATCAACAATGGTATTAAAGAAGATGATTGGCTTTTTTGGGGAATCACTTTAAAAAGTAATCCCAAACTTATAGGCACCATTTGCTTATGGAATTTTTCAGATCACCATAAAATTGCTGAAATTGGGTATGATTTGCATCCTGATTTTCATGGACAAGGTATTATGAACGAGGCTTTGATTCGAGTTCTTAACTACGGATTTCAAGATCTGAAACTCGATCAAATTGAAGCGTACACGCATAAAGACAATGAAGCTTCAAAAGGACTGTTGAAAAAAAATAACTTCATATTGGAAGAGAACAGAAAGGATAATGAAAATGAAAACAATATTGTATTTATACTTCAGAAAAGTAATTTAATCAATAACCAATCATGAAAAAGTATCATTATATCAAATCAATAATCATAATTACCATTTTATTAGTATCGCAATTTGTAAATTCTCAGGAAGAAAAAAAAGATGTATTAGAAACCATCGAAGAGTTTAATACCGCATTTAAAGAAGGAAATGTTGATAAGCTTTCATCGATGATAACCAAAGATTACATACACACTAATAGCAATGCAAAACCTATTGATAAAGAAACTTGGTTAGCCTATCTCAAGAAAAGAAAAGAAGAAATCGACACTCAAAAACTTGAGGTGCATTCATACGAGATGAATGAAACCAAAATTCAACAATATGATAACATGGTCATAGTAAGCGCCAAAATAACTACCTCAAGCACCAAAAATGGCATATTAACAACCAATGAATATAGAGTTACTAATATTTGGGTGCTAGAAGATGGAGCTTGGAAAAGAGCTGGATTTCACGATGGAAAAATAAAATAATTATCCTTGGTAATAATAAAAAATATTTCGTTAAAGGTGCTATCTTTATTATCGATAAACTATAAGTAAAACCACCAATACGATTTATGCAGCTTATTTCTGAATTAAAGATATCAGATAACAAATCACTTCAATTATTTAAAGGAGACCTAACTCAAATACCCTATGACCAAAAGGTAGATTTCTTGGTGCTTTCTGCTTTTCCTGATAATTATTTACCTACAACGACATCTCTTATTGGAGCGTTGTATCGCAAAGGATTGAGCGTAGAAAAATTAGCCCAAGAAAAAGAACTGGATTTAAGGGCCTATTCGCATTGTTGGATATCAAAGGAAATTAGTTATCCAAACATAAAAAGAATATTATGTTTTGAGCCCAAGCCAGATCCATTTGCCAATCCGTATTCGCAAATTGCCGAGATATTTCAGAGCTTAACATTAATATCAAAAAGTCACTCTATAAAATCTATAGGTCTTCCGTTACTAATGACAGGGGAACAAAATTACTCTGTTGACAAAGTAATAGATGAGCTTGTAAACACAAGTCTTTTGTGGTTAGAAAAACAACCATTTGAAACCATTAAAATCGTTGAACTAAGTGATAAAAAAGTAATGCTTTTAAAGAAAGCTATTGAAAAAAAAGCTGAACTTTTCAAAAAAGATATGAATGATAATAATTATGATTTCTTTGTAAGCTATAGTAGGAAAAATGAAAAAGAAATAGAGATTATCAGAAAGGAATTAGGAAATAAGTTTAAACTATTTATCGATACTCAAGAAATTGGGATAGGAACCAATTGGTTAGATAAAATCAATAAGGCCATGGCTGGCTCCAAACGCTTTATAGTCTGTTTATCTGATACCTATATTCAGTCTAAAGTGTGCAAATATGAGTACTCCTTCTGTAATTTGAAATATATTCAAGAAGGAGATGAGGCCGTATTACCTCTATATCTATACTCGGCAGATCTTCCTTTTGAAATGAGTATTCTCAATTTTTACAATGCAAGAGAAGGCAACACAAAAAAGATAAACGATTTTTGCAGGTTGATTCTTCAAAAGTATTCTTGATTCTTAATTAAGAAATCGATTTACCACGTAGCTCCCTCTCTGGCTTTAGATATTTTTTTCAAGGGTTTTTTAAGAAAATTTGGTAGATTAGTATCCAAATGCATAAAATTCATTCTCCCCGCTTATTTTATGTGCTATACGTAATTATAAATACTTTTTCTATGAACTTATTGTTTCAATCCAAATCCGGCTTGTCTGAGCAGGATACCGTTTTGGTTATTATGCTTGTTGTGGGCGTAGTGGCCTATTTCATACCATCTATTATTGCTCTACTACGAATGAAAAAAAATTTAATTGCAATCATCGCGCTAAATTTTTTTTTAGGGTGGAGCCTTATAGGTTGGGTAGTTTCATTAGTTTGGAGTCTTTCTAGTGATAGTAAACCACAAAAAATAATCGTTAATCAGCAAATACCAAAGACTAAAGAAGATAGCATTGACAAGCTAACCAAATTGAAAAAGCTTTTAGATGAAGGCGCTATTACTAAAGAAGAGTTTGATCAACAAAAAGCATCTATTCTCAAGGGATAAATAGTTATAATTATATTCATTTCTTAAAAAGTTAAATTTTCTACCCTGATTTGAAAATACTTAGTTTTAAACCAGGGTAGTTATTATACTACTTAGTTAATCTGAAAGTTTTTGTATTAATTTTTCATTTAACCTTATAAAGTCCTTGTTATTAGCTTGCTTAGAGAGTTGAAGTGATAATTTTGCAACTTGCATTGCTTCTTTTTTTCTATTGAGATCTGCTAAAATAAGTGCTTCACGATGCACTTGAAAAAACAAGGCTTTATCACTTTTTGTCACTTTTTGTATATAAACAAGTGCTTCTTCAAGGTTGGTTTTGGTTTCGTGCAAAAATAACGCTGCCTGAAAATAATCAGCGTTACTTGGTCCATTCATTGTCTTCTTTATATTGTTTAAGACCTTTTCTTTTACAGCCACACGTATAGGTATTTTTACCTGTGTTTGCTCCCACGCTATAATCAAATTTGCATTTTCAAATGTTACCTCATCAAAACCTATGGTAAGTGTCTCTACCATATTTTGTAACGCTTTCTTTTTAATAGTTAAAACAACTTTTGGTTTCAGCTTTACATAAGTGTTCCAGTTTCTACTGTTGTAAGGATAAAAGTTTACTTCCCAATTCTCATCACCGGGTTTTGTAAGAATTGTATAAGTCCCTTTTTCTAAATTCTTATCACCTACAAATACATCATCATCAAAAATTATCTTGGTTGCACTATTGGCACCTGTTCTCCAAAATTCATTAAAAGGCACCAATCCATTGGCACCAAAAATCTTTCGGTTTTTGCGATTTGGTCTAGAATATTGTATTTCGATAGTAGTTAACCCCAGAGTTTGTTTTATCTCTGAAGAAGAACTTAATGCTGGTACTTTTAATTGAGCTACACCTATAGTAGTAGATCCAAAAATAAAAGACAGTATTATGAATGCTTTTTGTAACATAATTCGATTTTTATTGAAGTTCTTTGTTAAAATATTCTGACGGAGAAGTTCCCATCAATTTTTTGAATGATTTATTAAATGTGGTTTTAGAATTAAAGCCCGCTTCTTGTGCAAGCCCATAAAAAGTTAAATTTTTGTATTTATTGTTTTGAGCCAGCGACACAAATTCTTTAATGCGATAATAGTTTACATATTCAAAAAAATTCATGCCAATACTTTCGTTAAGTAACCGTGCCAATTCAGGATTACTTAATCCAAGCATTTCGGCCAACTCGGCTTTAAGAAGTTTATTATTAAGATAAGGCTTCTTTTCCTGCATTAGCATTTCTAATTGTGTTTTTAATTTCTCCAGATCAGAAGTACTAAGCTTTGATTGTGCATATTTTTTGGTAACAGGTACTTGTTTAATTTTAAACAATTCGGGGGCAATCATTTTATAATAAGAAATAAACAAAATGATAAATGCGATCCCTAACCAGATGAATTGCCGGGCCTGTCTTTCTATTTTTGGCAAGCCAATGATACTAATGAAATATATGATAAGCCAAACAACCAAACATAGACCTATTGCCATTAAAAAATTTAAAAAGAATTGTGTCTTTACAGTATAACTTAATTCGTTTTTAAGATTTTCTCGAAAACGCAAAAAATATCGCAGACTAAAAAACCAGTACCCAATATTAAAAATTAGACTTATACCTATGATTAACGTAACAACCTTAAATAGTTCTCCGCTATTCACTTTTTCCTGAATAATTTCTCTAGAAGGTAGCATATAGTAGCCTACTATAAACAAAATATATAAGACCCCAGGAATAAAATGAATTAGATCTTTGAGTGAAAAACGTCTATTTTCTAAAGAAGACCTGGTAAATAAAAATACCGTTGACCCAAAAAATAAGGTAGCAAACTCTGAAAAAGCAATAAGTCTATGGGTTTTCCCAAACACCTCTGATATGTATAAAACCCTTCCGCTTAACCCTAATAACAATACAAAAATCAAAAATGCAACATAACCATTGATATTTTTTCGGTTTTTTTTTGAGAATAAATAAATCCCTAATAAAAATAGGCTTTGAAAAAAAGTAAAGTATACAAATTGATTCAGTAATGTTTGCATGTAAAAAGGATTATTTGAAACTTTAAAAGTACTTACTTAATTACAAATTGATTTACATGTTGTAAACCTTTATGATTCATTTCGAGGCTTTTTTTCTTAAAGTTTTCAAACTTCTCCTTATTATCCCATTGTGTAATAACCATATAATCTGGATTGTAATAATAACCATACGGTGATTTACCGTTCTTAAGTTCGATAATGGTTTTTCCCCCAGAATTAATGACTTTATTCAACCATTCATTTTTGAATTCAGAAAACATTGTATTATTGTTATACCAATAGGCTGTAACTACATTATACTTACTTCTATCCACACTAAAATTCACATCTTCTTTAATCTCATAATAGGTCAAACCAAAAAAAGAAAAGATATCCCTACGTTGCTCATGAAAATCTGGAACCTCTTCATCAATATCAACTAAAAATTTCTCTCGTTTATCAATACTTCCCCATTTACCAAGTATAAATCCTTTTGGATGATGATTACCTGCTACATTTTCATCAATTTTAAAACCAGGTAACGATTGATAACTCATTTTAAAAGCTACTGGAAACGCAGTTTTCTTATATCTCTCAAATAATGAACTCGTTTCGGGTTTGGAAGTTAACACCAAAATATCAAGAACTTCACCTTTCTTGAATGAATATGATGTAATTTTTGATTGCGCATTGGTTTCACTAACCCATGAGCAAAGTAAAAGAGAAAGCATTACAAATTTCAACTGTTTCATAAATACATTGTTTTTAGAATTCATAAATATTATTTCTCTCAAAAGTAGAAGGCTTCAGCTTTATGATAAAGAAAAAACAGGGTGTTTAGGTACACATACGGTATTTGTACTCTTTTCTAAAATTTTCATATCAAAATTTAATGAATGTAATGACCGATAAACAAAAGTACTCCATAAGTTTACTACTCTTTTCCCGTAACTTTTAAGATAAATTTCAAACTTAATTGACAGATATGCTATATTTTAGGTGAGTAAACCATGAATTACTATAAATGAGTACCGTCGTCAATACTTTTTGTGCAACATTATTCTGTCTTTTATTTAGTTTAAAAATAAATTCCCAAAGTACAAATCAAGTACAAAAAGATTCCTTAGTAAATTTGGTAAACACCTACTATTCCCAAAACATAAAAATATTTGCCGCTAATTCTTCTGTAGAAGATATTAACAACGTTTTTGATTTATTTACAAACGACTTTGTTTATGTTCATCCTAAGTATGGCGGCACCTATTCAAGACAAAAATTATATGATGGTTATATTCGTAATCAAAAAAATGGTGGATATGATGGCAGTGTGATAGATATTAAAATAGTTAATATGATTACCGGACTCAATGCTATTGCAGTAGAAAGAAAGTATATAACCAAAACCGAAAGTGGTATTAAAGATGGTGATTATCAAATGACTCTTTTTGAATTTAAAAATGGTAAAATATCTAAGATATTTGAATACTGGTAATGTAACTCATTTTATAACAACTCAATCAAAAACCAAATCAATGAAATCACATTTCGTCTTTTTTGCCTTCTTTGCGATAATATCTTCAAGTGCCTTTTCACAAACAAAACAAGATTCACTAGACATAAAGCAAGTAGCACTAGATTATATCGAGGCACAACACAATTTAAATCCAGAGCAGTTCGAACGTGCTGCACACCCCAGAATGGTGAAAAGAACATTTTGGAAAGATAAAACTTCAAAAAAAGAATACCTTGGTGAAACCTTCACAGACTATATGGTTATGCTTTCCGAAGTTTATAATCGTAATGGAGATCGTTTTCCTAAAAAACCTAAAAAGGAAGTTATATTACTGGATGTATCTGACCGAACTGCATCGGTAAAATTAATTGCCGATGAATGGATCGATTACATGCACATTATAAAAATAAATGATGCATGGAAAATTGTAAATGTCTTATGGCAATACAACGATACCACAAAACATTAAACCAACCTATTTCCCTACATCATGTTACCCAAAAACACACTATCGTCAATTATTTTAATTCTTATTTCTCATTTTGTTCTGGCTCAAACGCATGAAGGCAAGATTGTGAATAAAGAAGTTACGTCGACTCCACTAGCCTTTGTTCAGCAACATAAACTTATTTCCAAGTTTCTTGAACAAGAAGTTGCTATTGATATTTATTTACCTGAATCCTACAATAAAGATTGCAATTTGCATACATATCCATTGATCGTACTACTCGAAAATGAGTTTTTTTATCAGATAACAGGAATTGCCAAACACCTCAGTTCAGTAAGTAGTATGCCAGAATCTATTGTAATAAGTTTCCCAGATGGATTTGAAAAGTTTTACGCACCCAAAATCTATACCAACAACAGCAATTTTTGGCCCAAAAGCTGGACACAAATGCCATTTGATGGAGCTCCTGGAAAATTTGTCGATTTCTTTAAAGAAGAACTTTTTAACTACCTCGAAACTCAATATCGTATTGCAGACTATCGCATTATCGTTGGCACCTCCCCTACTTCAACCTTTCCTTTGCATGCTTTTTGTAAAGAACCTAATTTATTTCAAGGGCATATCGCAATTGCAGCAGGAGATATCATTGGTATGGGGTACACTCCAAATGAAACTTTTATAGATGCCATTATTGATGCAGTTAAGCGAAATCCAGGAACTAGAGCCCATCTTTATGTTACATCGGCTGATGAGGATTCGGATTATGATACAGTAATTGGAAAAAATCTTGAAGAACTTCAGCGCCAAATGCAAGCTTTTACATCTAACCATTTAAAACTGAAAGCCGAAGTGTTCCCAAACGAAAGTCATTATGGTGTGGTCATTCCAGCCTTTATTTCAGCAATGGAGACCTTCTTTCCAAAAAAAAAATGGAACCGGGATTTTAGAGATTTTGAAAAGCAACCGGGTAACACTCTAGACAATATAGATCAGTATTATTTAAAGCTTTCCACAGAATATGGATATGCTGTACTACCTAAGGCCGAAAGATGGAATAGTGGAAATAGCCTAAGAGCCAGTGCCAATAGATTATTACGACAAAAACGTTTTGAGGAGTCTATAGAAGTATATAAACGTTTGGTTGAATATCGACCTAAATCTGCTGAAGCTTTAAGCACTCTTGCTTCGGCACTTGAATACAATAAAAATCTAAAAGAAGCTTTTGTAGTACAAAAGAAAGCCATAGAACTAGCAAAAAAATATGACAAAGAGCATCTAGAATATTATACAGAACATATGGAAGAAATTGCTTCCAAAATAGAAGACTCCAAAGAATAAATCTTAATAATAGTGAACAAAGTATCTATTTATATAGCCATTTTGTTTGTTTGCTTTTCTTGCCATAAGGTGAAGCAATCAGCATCTTACTGGTCTCCTATTTATAAAAATGACAAACAAGGAAATACTGTATTTGGCAATAAAAAGGACCTGATTAATGCTATTCGTAAAGGAGCTTTGGTACGTATTGGTTGGGGAGCAAAAGGGAAAAATCATTCTATTGAACATCTAAGTGACCCTATTTGGATTGCTATACTTGATGAAACCGAAGTAATCGTCCATCTTGATCCCCAGGTCTTATCTGCTATTGACTGGGAAAATCTAACCGCAAATTATGCAGATTCAACATTAATAGAAAAAGAATGGAGAGTAGTTTTGGATACCAAAGGGAACTTTGATGCTATCTGGTACGACCCGGTAACCAGAAAAACTATCGAACACAGACCACAAAATCAAACTATAACATGGTTTGTAAAAGGTATTGATACAAAAACTGATATAAAATCACTATTCGAAGAATAATTCACAAACAAAATAACCCATTAATAATCAATACAATAATCTCTTAAGTAATATTATTTTTAATTTTTTTTGATGCTTCCTGTAACAATTTTCGTGGTTCTGCATCAAAGGGAAAAGTCAAAACATAAAATCATAAAAATAATATTATGAAAACATTCAAAATCACCCTTGTATTATTAACTATTGTAAGTTTCACCTTTGGTCAAACCTCAGCAATTAAGTCCGAAGTGATAGGAACAGGTTCTCCAATTTTATTTTTACCTGGATTCACCACTCCTGGGTCTATATTTAAAGATACTGTTGATCACTTAACCATTCAAAACGAAGCACATCTAATTTCATATGCTGGCTTTAATGGAAACGAGCCAATCAAGATTAACAATGAATCATCATGGTATGGCACCATTAAAAAAGAACTAGTGACTTATCTCAGAAATAAAAACCTGAAAAGTGTTATTATTATAGGGCACAGTATGGGAGGAAATTTGGCCACAGATCTTGCTGCCGAACTACCAGACACCATCAGCAAGATTGTAATCATTGATGCTATACCATGCATGAGAGAACTTATGATGCCAGGGGTACCTGCCAATAGTTTACAATATGAAAGTCCATATAACAAACAAATGCTCGCCATGGAAGAAACTCAATTTAAGCAAACAGCTACAATGATGTCTCAAAACATGACCAATAATAAAGAAAAAGTAGAAACCCTGATCAATTGGATTATGGAAGCCGATCGTCAAACCTATGTCTATGGTTATACCGACCTTCTTAAGCTGGACTTAAGAACTGTATTAGATAAAATAAAAGCACAAACCTTAATTTTGGGAGCCTCGTTCCCATCTGTAGAAATAGCAAAATCCAATTACGAAAAGCAATATGCTAACTTAGCAAACAAAACCATTCAAATGGCTTCAGATAGCAAACATTTTATTATGTTCGATCAACCCGAATGGTATTATAAACAAATTAATGCTTTCCTTTCTAATGAGTAAGAAAAATCAATTGCTTTTTGAGGATATTTACCAACAATGTTTTCCTATGGTACTGCAAATGTGCCTGGGTTTTATGAAAGGAGATAAAGATTTGGCAAATGATCTTTCTCAAGAAGTGTTTATTAATATCTGGAAATCTGTTGATAACTTCAAAGGAAAATCTACTTATAAAACCTGGGTATATCGAATTACGGTAAATACATGCCTTCAATACATCCGAAAAGAAAAGAAAAATAACAAACTAGCCATCGAGAAAGTTGAGCATACTTTAATGGTAGAATCTCAAGAATCAGTAAACGATCAAAATCAAACTTTATATCGTGCTATTGGGAAACTAGAAGAGCTAGATAGATTGATAATCATGATGGTATTAGAAGGACAAGATTATGAGAATATAGCACATGTAATGGGGATTAAACCGACCAATGTAAGAGTCAAGATCCACAGAATAAAAAAACGACTAAAAAAAATATTGAACGATGAATAATGGGTTTGAAGATTTGCAACGTAAGTGGCAAAAAAATAAAGAAGAGCTTAAAAACGATCCAAAAAGCACAACTGAAATGTTGTCTGCAATCAAGGCAAAGAAAAAATCAAGTGTTGAATTTCAATATGGTAATATTATAGTGTTGACAATCACTTTATTCGTAATTTCAGCTTTTTTTTACTATGTGGCTCCCGTAAAACAAGTTCTTAGCAGGATTGGAGTTGGAATGATGATTGGAGGGTTGTTGTTAAGAATTATTATTGAGTTTATAAGCGTTACAAGATCAAAAAAAATAGATATTGTAGATAATGTTCTATCCACTACAGAAAACACTATTTCATATTATAATTTCAGAAAAAAAATTCATGGCCCCATTACTATAATAATTATTGGTTTATATAGCATTGGTTTTTTTATGATCACCCCAGAATTCAGCCTCTATTTTACAACTTGGCAAATGATTTTGATTGATGGTTCTTATATCATAGGCGCAGCTATTTTTATTCCAATCATTAGAAAAAGTATTAAACAAGAAGTAAAAACGCTCTTGGAGATTATTGAATTGAGAAAAAAAATGGTCGATGAGAATTCTTGATAAAGATTTCTTTTAACGAAATGATGAATAAAAAAGAAATGTAAACTGTAACAATAGTTTTAAAAGTATATCTATAGATAAGAAAATGTAGAGAACATTTTCTTATCTATATTTTATACATCTTCATTATTAAACTAATTATTATGGGTTTATTCAATTCTTCTTCCATCTTACAATATTTTGTAACGTTCATTTTTATAACCTTGTTCGTTTTTACAACTTTTGGTAATACATCAGTTTCAAAAAAACATTCGAAGTACTATGAAGACATATCCAATGGAGCCATAGCCTATGCATACCCCATCTCAAATATAAAAATTGATGGTGATATTTCAGATTGGCCAAAAAATCTCACCAAGTATCCTATAAATAAACTCCCTTACGGTAATGCTCCAAAAGATCAAAATGATTTTGATGCTTATTTTCATATAGGTTACAATACTTCAGAACAGGCTATATACGTAATGGTTGTAGTGACAGATGATTCGTATATAGTAGATACTTCAGAAAAATCTGATTGGAATACACAAGATACTTTTAATTTTTATGTGGATCTGCTACATTCGCCTAACGGTTCGGGTGTAGATCTATACCAATATGGAGAAAATTATAAAGACACAAATAATCAGTCGATAAGTTGGGATCCTTCAAAAACAAAGACTAACTGGGATAACGTAAAGATTATATCCAAAAGAAAAGGTAACACTACAATTTATGAATGTAAGGTAAAAGCGACCAATCAATTAACTGAAAATAAAACAATTGGAATCGATTATGTATTTATAGATAAGGATGCCGATGATTCTGAAGGGAGAAATTCATTTATAGCTTGGGGTAATGGAGGTGGAAAAAGTAGCGGTCCAGGAAGATTGGGAGATGTTATTCTGTTGAAAGAAAAACAAAAGACCCAAACCATTACAGGCCAACTAAAATGGAAAAATGATACCATCAAAAAATTTCCAAATAAAATTCGTTTTACAACAATAGATAATCCTATGCTTTGGACTCAGGTTATTATCGACTCTACAGGGAATTATAAAACAGAACTGCCCATAGGAAAATATAGCATATCTCCAGTAAATGACATCATTTATGACGACCCCAATATTATAAGAATTGACACAGAAAACATAAAAACAAATGTAATTGTAAGTGAAAATAATGCTGACAAAAACAATGTTTTAGAATTAGCAAGAAAAACAAAACCCGATATGATTGGGTCAAAAGGAGTTTTACAGGATTTTAATCCCAAAAACTCAAAAAAAATAGATGAATTCATTAAAACATATCAAGACCATTATAAAATACCTGGCGTTTCACTAGCGCTTATTAAGAACGGTAAAATTGCATACCATAAAACCTATGGAGTAAAAAACACATTTACAAAAGAAAAGATAAGTAATACTACGTTGTTTGAAGCAGCTTCAATAACTAAACCTGTATTTGGTTTTGCCGTAATGCGATTGGTAGAACGCGGTATTATTGATCTTGACAAACCATTGCATGAATATCTCCCATTTGAAGAAATTGCTCATGATGACAGGTACAAACTAATAACCGCCAGACATGTACTAACACATAAAACAGGATTTCCAAACTGGGCTTATATGAATGAAGATGGAAAAATTGATATTAAATTTACTCCGGGCACAAAATATGGGTATTCAGGTGAAGGATTCGAATATCTTAAAAGAGTAGTAGCCCATATTACCAAAAAGGATATTGATGATTTATTGAAAGAAGAAGTTCTTACACCATTAGGACTGGAGAACACCTATTTTTCTAAAAATGATTACTTGACCAAAGTAGTTGCCAACGGGCATTTTGATAACATGCCTACCCAAGCTTCTTTACCAAATGAACCCGGCATGGCCTGGAGTATGCATACAGAGGCCAAAACATTTACTAATTTTTTGTTAGGCATTTCAGACAAAAAAGGCTTAAAATCGGAGACCTATAAACAAATGTTCTCACTCGAGACAGAGATCCCAAAAGGGGATAACGACCCCATTCCCGAAGAATATAAAAATTACTTTGGATTAAGTCTATCTATTCAAAAATCTCCTTTTGGATTAGCTTTTGGACATGGTGGCAATAATGGAGATTTTAAGTGCCTTGCACTAATGTATCAGGATTTGGATATGGGATTTGTAATATTTACCAATAGCAACACAGGAGATCGATTGCATGACGACCTTGTAGAGTATCTAATTACAGGTAAACGAAATAAGGATAAGTAAACCACATTTTATAAACTTAATAAGACAAGTCCTAAAAGAAACATACTATATATGATCTTTTAGGACTTTTGTATTCGCTACTCCCTAGCGTTTATTATTGTATTCTCATTTTTTCTTCCACTTTCCCGATCCTCCAACTTCAAACAAGGCAATCCCAATGGCCGGTCCATTAAACTGACCAATTGGAATACCTTTTTTATTAAAGAAATTAATTTGAAATATCCCTCCTGCTTTGGCGATTCCCTGGGCATGATAACTGGTAGTATTTTTCCATAGACTATTCCAACTATCATATGCGGTATACAAAAGTCCCACAGACCTTACCCCGGCAGCACCAACTCCCCAGGATTTTCGTTTAAATATATAGGGTCTATCCATAGGCTCGCAAACCACTTCGCCAAAAATACCAACAAAAATAATACCTCCTGTAGCTGCAATGGGTGCTGGAGCATTTACTCCTCTGATAGATTCCAAAAAATCATTAATCTTCTCATTTTCAAATTTCCCTTCAAAAGCTTTTTTAGTGGCAGCATCAGCTGCATCAACAAGCTGTTCTGTCGTAATTTGGTTATCACTAATCATATTTCAATAATTTTAAGATGATCCTACTCTTTTTTCTTAGGCTTTTCGGATTACACCTAGATCATAAAATGCAACAGCTGCTTGTATATCTTTTTATATAAGCAAAGATCATAACGCAAAACAAATTATAACAGACCAGAAATACGGTTTTTAAAAAACACGTAAAAATACGGGGATCAGATCTGAAATTATTATCTTGAATCAACAATAACAATCAAATACATCTCGATGTCTGAAAAACCAGAACTATACTTCAAAAATGACCGGGAATGGCGAAGATGGTTGCACGACAACTATAACCAATTCCAGGGAGTATATCTAATTTTTTATAAAGTCGAAAGTAATCAACCCAGCATGCGATGGGAAGAAGCTGTAAAAGTAGCTCTATGCTATGGTTGGATCGATTCTACAGTTAAAAGATTAGATCACGAACGACGAAGACAATACTTTTGCCCAAGAAAACCTAAAAGCGTATGGAGTAAAGTCAATAAGAATCATGTTATTGATCTTATAAAAAACCAATTGATGCATCAAAGTGGTCTTACAAGTATCCAAATAGCAAAAGATAATGGTTCCTGGACTGCACTGGATGATGTCGAAAATGGAGTGATTCCTCAAGATTTGCAAAAGGCATTTAATGCCAATCCGAAAGCCTTTAAAAATTACCAAAATTTTGCCCAAGGGTATAGAAAAAGTTATCTATATTGGTTAAATCAAGCCAAAAGACAAGAAACCCGGGAGAAAAGAATTATAGAAATCATTACGTTTTGTAAGGCTAACCAGAAAACCAGGGGAAATTGGGGATAATCTACTACAACAATCCAAAAAAACTCAAAACTAATGGTAGAAGACTACTTCTCCATTAACACCACTTTAAGATATATTTTTTGATAAATCCTTATTTTCGGATGACATAAAATACACATCAAGCTCAGATACAATATAGCTATCGTACGATCAGGGGTGTTTTTAACTTTAACTATACAGGTACAGAAAAAGAAAAAACATAAGAAAGAAGAAGGAAATTCCTGAAAATTAAGCTAGAAACTAATAAATACTACTATATGCATTTAGCTCAAGTAAATATTGCCGAAATGATCGCTCCTATTAATGATCCTGTAATGGCCGATTTTGTAAACAATCTAGATCGTATTAATGCCCTTGCAGAAGGTAGCCCGGGTTTTGTTTGGAGACTCAAAGATGAAGAAGGAAATGCAACAGCCATAAGAGTTTTTGAATATGATTTTTTAATTATTAATATGTCTGTTTGGCAAGATATTGATACGTTATTTGACTTCACCTACAAAACGGCACATGTCGAAATCTTAAAACGTAAAAAAGAATGGTTTCATAATATGAAACAAATGCACATGGCCTTTTGGTATGTAGAAAAGGGACATCATCCCTCGCCAGAAGAAGCTAAAGAAAGGTTAAACTATATTAGAAAACATGGTGAAACCCCTTATGCTTTTACCTTTAAGAGTAGATTTACCATTGAAGATTTAAAAGCGTATAAAAAGTAATTCTTATCAGCCATGAATTCATATTTCTTCAAACTCAAAATTCTATCATTTTCAATGTTTTGCTTTGGTATTACATTACAAGCTCAGACTAAATTTGAAAGGGAGTATAGAATCAAGAAACATGAAGCGCCCAAAGCCGCAGTAGCTTTTATAAGCAAAGGGTTTTCAGAAAAAAAAGTAAAATGGTATGTTGAAGAAAGTCAGGACGGGAAAACTTTTGAAGCCAAAACTAATTACAAAAAAAACAAATATAGTATTGAGTTTGACACATTAGGCAATATACTGGATATTGAAAAAAAAGTATCTTTTCAATCTTTACAGAATGTGTTAAAAAGCAAAATCATCTCTTCTCTCAATTCACTTTTTGTAAAGCATAAAATTCTTAAGGTTCAAATTCAATGGAAGGGAGATCAAGAAAATCTTTTGAAATTAATAAAAGATACGAAAAAAGAGAACTATTCCGAATTGTATGAGATAGTCATCAAAGGCAAAAAGCAGCGTACTTTTAAAATGTATGAAATCCTCTTTGATTCTGAAGGAAAAGCCTTGAAGGTATTGGAAATTATTCAACGCCCTTCAGATAACTTAGAATTGTAGTTAAGTAAGCAAGATTATGAAAAGTGTTCTTTTTCTTTGTTTATTTGTTTTTATTGGGCCGTTATTCTATGGCCAATCTTCATTCTCTTCAGGAATATTACCCAAGGTACGTGTATCTTATAAATTAACAGATCAAATAAAATGGATCAATGGTATAGAATCCAGACAATTATTAATAGATGACACCAATGATGATTCTTTTAATTACGATTATGTTCTTACCGATATTTCTTCTCTGCTGTCATTCCGGATTGGAGCTCATGGCGTACTAAATGGAGGATATTTACTTCGAATAAAGGATGAAAAGCTTTTTCATAGGACCATTCAGCAATACAACTTGGTTTTTAATTATGATACCTTCAGGATTGGACATCGTTTTGCAACAGATCAAACCTTTAATTCTCAAGAATCTGTAGAATTAAGAGGACGCTATAGAATTACTCTAGAAAAACCTCTTTCTGGAAACAATATAGATCAAGGTGAATTTTATTTAAAATTAGGAAACGAATACATTTTTAAATTTCAAGATGACAAATCAGATCTAGAAATGAGAGTATTGCCTTTTTTGGGGTATGAAATTAACACAAAGAATAAAATAGAAATTGGTCTAGATTATCGACTTGACAAGTTATTAAATTCTGGAGCCGAAAATGATTTATGGCTTAGTATTAATTGGTTTTATACAATTAAAAGAGGCGAGTGATTTGTAAAAAGGATTAACCCTTTTTTGTGAAATGTTTAAATGCAAAAACGATATTTTTAGAAATATAAATAAAAGTAATGTCTTCAATTATTAAAATAAAACCTTTAGGTTTTCCATGGGAAACCAGCGATCCATTTTTGTTTTGCGCCTATCACGAAGATCAATACCCAAAAGGAAACGGGAAATTAGGTCCAAATGCTTCACTAGAGGGTCGCAATATTGGTCAAGATTTTGCTCCAAAAGATGGGTGGCGCATGTACCATGGCACCAAAGTACCAGGGTTTCCTGCGCATCCGCACCGAGGTTTCGAAACTGTTACTATTGCCCAAAAAGGTTTAGTAGATCACTCAGACTCGCTGGGTGCTGCGGGACGTTTTGGAAATGGAGATGTACAATGGATGACCTCCGGTAAAGGTGTTCAACATTCTGAAATGTTTCCTTTACTAAACACCGAAAAAGAAAACCCTTTTCTGCTTTTTCAAATCTGGCTCAATCTTCCCAGGGATAAAAAAATGGTTAATCCGCATTTTAAAATGCTCTGGAATGAGGAAATCCCTAAATTAACTTTGAGAGATGAAAATAAAAAGATTATAGAAATTACTTTAATTTCAGGAGCACTTAATAACAAAATCGCTCCTACTCCAGCTCCAGATTCTTGGGCAGCCGACCCCAAAAATGAAGTTAACATTTGGCTCATAAAAATGGACCCTGAAGCCATTTACAGTTTCCCTAAAGCTTCTGAAAAAATTAATAGGTCTTTGTATTTCTTTAAAGGGGAAGAGCTTTTTACCGAGGGATATACTATACCCGAAAATCATGAAATTATTCTGAAAGCAAATGAGGCGTTCCAAATTTCAAATGGTAATTCCGAAGCACATTTATTAATGCTTCAGGGAAAACCTATTGGTGAACCGGTTGTTAAACATGGCCCTTTTGTAATGAATAGTCAAATAGAAATTAGAGAAGCGATACAAGAATATCAACAAACCGAGTTTGGAGGTTGGCCATGGCCAACCTATGATCACGTACATGATAAATCCAGAGGAAGGTTTGCATTATATCCCGATGGAAATGAAATTCTTAAATAGCTAGGCTTTTATCATAAAAAATAGTTACAAGTTATTTTCTTTACATTACATTTTTAAAAGTGTTACTATTATAGTATCTTTATTAAAAAACTGTTAAAAGCCTCTTGCTAGAAACTACGAAAAATGTTTTGCAAATATCCCCTTCTTGTACTTGTAATACTTATTACTATTATAGTTTCATCTTCTTGTTCAAGACACAGTATATTGAATGAAGAGGAAAATGCATGGTTGCAAGAGCAAGATAGTATTACCGTTGCAATATATCCTTATCACCCGCCTTATCAAATTATTAACAAAGAAGGAAATGTTGATGGTATTTTTTCGGAATACATGGAGTTAATCGAGCAAAAGATTGGGTATACTTTTAAAAAAAACATTTACGACACCTGGCCATCTTTAATGGATGATGTAGAAAAGGGAAAAGTAGACATCGTAGTCGAAATGCATCCCACAAAAAATCGTGAAGCGTATTTAAACTTTTATGCACTCCTATTTGAAAGTCCACAGGTAGTTGTTACTCGAAAAAATAAATTCTCTGGAAGGAAGTTATCCGACTTTAAGAATAAAACTATTATTCTTCCTGAAGATTATGCCATCGCAGAAATCATTAAACAAAAAGAACCTGAAATTGTCTTGGCAACGGGAAAAGATGATTTATCTTGTTTGCAAGAATTAAACCATGGAAAATATGATGCCTATATAGGTCCAAGAGCCGTTGTAAATTATATTATTCGCGCTAACAACCTAAACGATCTAGAAATTACCGGTGAAACACAATTCAATTACAATTCGGGAATTGCAGTTTTTAAAGAAAATAAAACGCTCAATGCTATTTTTTCTAAAGCTACCAAAAGTATTACGAGATCGGAAAAACAGGCAATTTTAGACAATTGGATATTTAATGTAGTTACTCCATTTTATCAGAAAACATCGTTTTGGGTGCTCCTTTCAGCAATCATATTATTTGCAACTTTAGTAATAAGCCTAATCAATCGATACTTAAAATACAAAATCCGTCAGAAAACAAAAGAACTAAGAATAGCCAAAGAATTAGCCGAAGAAAGTAATCAATTAAAAACAGCATTTATCCATAATATATCACACGAAGTAAGGACTCCAATGAATGGAATTATCGGATTTTCTGAATTACTGAATGATCCTGGAACAACCCCCGAGAAACAACGAGAGTATTCTAAAATAATCATAGAAAGTAGTCATCAACTAATTCGCATTATAGACGATATTATAGAAATTTCAAAACTACAAACCAACCAGGTAGAGTTACAACTTGAAGAAGTAAATCTTAATGAACTACTTGAAACACTGTTTTCTCAATTTCAGAATTTAGCTATTGATAAAAAGATTGCTATTCATCTAGATAATAAACTAACAGAAGAAGAGGGAACCATTTTAATGGATAAATCCAAAATCAGGAAAATTCTAACAAATCTAATTGATAATGCGATAAAATTTACACAAAAAGGACTTGTTGAAATTTCGAGTGAAGTAAAAGCTAATAAACTTTTTATTACTATAAGGGATACAGGAATAGGGATTAATACCAAAGACCAGGAGATTATTTTTAAAAATTTCTCTCAATCCGAAAAGGAAGTCACCAAAAGCTATGATGGACTTGGTTTGGGGTTATCAATTGCAAAAAAAAATGCAGAATTATTAAAAGGGAATATAACATTTAATTCGATTCTGGGTAAAGGATCCACTTTTACATTAGAAGTACCACATCACCCAATTTTTGATCCTGGAAAAGATAACAGGAATATGAATACCAGCACCACTCAAGAACTACCAATCAAACAAGTAATTTTAATAGTTGAGGATGGAGACGTTAACTTTTTGTTTCTCAAAACAATTTTGCTAAAAATGCTTGGATATAAATTTGTGATTCATCGGGCTGAAAATGGAAAAGAAGCTGTAGACATTTGTGAAAACAATAAAGATATTGATTTGGTTCTTATGGATATTAGAATGCCAGTTATGGATGGATATACCGCCACCAAAAAAATAAAAAAAATGCGCCCAGGTTTACCTGTGGTCGCCCAAACTGCCTATTCTACCGAAGAAGATATACAAAAAGCATTGGATGCCGGCTGCGATGATTTCGTTTCCAAACCTGTTGATCGCAAACTTCTTAGACCAATTATTGGAAGATATTTCTCTAGTTTCTCTCAATAAACTCTTATCAAATGTCTATTGAAGATCAGTACTTAGGTTTTTTACATAGTAAACCTCTTCAAGAAGTTGAATTTCTTCTAGACCTACCTCTTTTCGACTTCCAAGAACTATCCACAACGCTACAAAAATTAGAAGAAGCAAAAATAGTTATTAGAGAAAATGAAGTGCTAGGTAAGCGCATCGAACATTTCTTTGAATATAGCATTGTAAATTCGAAAAGATATGATCTAATATCAAAGAATATTCAGATTTTTGATAATAAAATTACCATTGGAGAATTAGATTTTATCGTAAAAGATCTTTTAAAAAAAGAAATTACGCATATTGAATTGGTATATAAATTCTATCTCTATGATCCCAATATTGATCAAGAATTACATCGATGGGTTGGTCCCAATCGCAAAGATGCTTTTCTATACAAAGTTGAGAAATTAAAAAATCATCAATTTCCATTACTTTATAAAAAGGAAACTTCTTCAATATTAAAAGAATTAAAACTTGAATCACATGAAATAAAGCAAGAAGTATGTTTTTTAGCCAATCTTTTCATTCCTATGTCCAGCAAAGAAAAGAATATCTCGCTATCTAATAATGTGATGGGGTACTGGATAAAACACAATGAATTTACTTCAGAAAAATTTGGTGCTTTTCAATTCTTCATACCCCAAAAACATGATTGGGTGGTTAACCCAAAATCTAATCTTGTTTGGTTTTCCTACGAGGATATAATAATGCATGTAAATGCAAGGTTAGAGCAAAAAAAATCTCCACTTCTTTGGGTAAAAAGAAGTGAAGATACTTTTGACCGTTTTTTTATAGTATGGTGGTAATCATCTTGACAAGAAATCTACAATCCACTAATATAACTTCCGTAAAGATCTTTGAAATGAAAACCTTCAGAAAGCCTATGTTTACTAAGTTTTTTATACTCTACCAATCCCCACAACAGGAATTCTTTCATAAAATAGCTATCATTTTGACCAATATCAGGTTGATATTGTTTTATAAGATTGTTTATAGGTCCTACAGAGTCAAGCTTTGATATATACTCCTTTTCGGGTATATCGTCCAGCAATTCAAATCCACTTTCTTCAAAAAACCAACTTATAAGATCTTGATAAGGACTTTCATAATCTTCTTTCTCTAGTTTTTCGATAGCAGGAAAATACTCTGGAAATAATGATTTTACCGACGCTGCAATTAATGAATGTGCTACCGATGATGCTCCCTCTTGTTCACCTTCATAAACCAATTCTACCTTTCCTGTTATGGCAGGAATTACTCCAATAAAGTCACTCAATCGTAATAGTGTTTTATCGTCACCCGATCGCAAAGCTCTATGCTCTGCGGTGCTGAGTAGGTTTTCATAAGCTGTAATACTCATTCGGGCACTAATACCACTTTTATGATCTATAAACTCACTTTGTCGCGCCTGAAAACTAATTTGCTCTAAAAGATCTTTTGCAATTTCGGGAACATATACCAAATCACTTTGTCTAGAATCTAATTTAGCTTCTTGTTGAGTAATCGTTTTTGCGATTTCAATGTTTTCGGGATAATGAGTAAGAATTTGAGAGCCTATTCTGTCTTTAAGAGGTGTTACGATACTACCACGATTTGTATAATCTTCAGGGTTTGCGGTAAAAACAAATTGAATATCCAAAGGAAGTCTTAACTTAAACCCTCTAATTTGAATGTCTCCTTCTTGTAAAATATTAAATAGTGCTACCTGGATACGTGCTTGCAAATCGGGTAATTCATTTATTACAAAAATACTACGATTTGCTCTTGGGATCATCCCAAAATGAATTACACGATCATCGGCATAACTCAATTTTAAGTTTGCCGCTTTAATAGGATCCACATCTCCAATTATATCGGCAACAGTAACATCGGGAGTGGCCAATTTCTCTGCAAAACGTTCTGATCTATGTAACCATGCTATAGGAGTGTTATCTCCCTTTTCATTAAGTATGGTTGTAGCATATCTCGAAATAGGATTAAAGGGATCGTCATTAATTTCAGATCCTTCTATAATAGGAATCCATTCATCCAACAAATTTATCATCTGTCTAGCCAAACGAGTCTTTGCCTGTCCTCTTAATCCCAATAAATTAATATTATGCCTAGATAATATAGCTCTCTCTAATTCTGGAATTACGGTATTTTCATATCCGTGTATTCCCACAAATGTTTCCTCATTATTTTTTATTCTATCTCTTAAGTTATCTCTTAACTCATCCTTAATCGATTTACTTTTATATCCTATTTTTTTTAACTCTCCAAATGTTTTTATTTCTGATAATTTCATATTTCTTCTTTTCACAAAACAATTAATTCTTAATCGAGTTATCCTCTAATTCTTTTTTTTCGGTTGGTTTCATAATCTTCGAAAATCATTTCTCCTAATCCTTTTAAGCCTGTATAAAAAGCTTTTCCCTGGTTTGCATAGGTGAACTCCCTTACGAATTGCATTAGATAGGGGTCCTGGGCAATCATAAATGTGGTTATAGGAATATGTAATTTTCTTGCCTGTTGCGCCATCATATAACACCTGTTTACAATATGTCTGTCCAGACCATTGCTATTTTTATAATATTGACCATCGGGCATACGCATACAACTTGGTTTACCATCGGTAATCATAAAAATTTGCTTATTGGTATTACGTTTTCTTCGTAACATATCCATTCCTAATTGTAAACCCGCAATAGTATTTGTATGATAAGGCCCGACTTGTAAATATGGTAAATCCTTTATTGCGATGGGCCAGGCATCATTCCCAAAAACCAATATATCTAGTGTATCCTTTGGATATCGAGTAGTAATAAGCTCTGCTAGGGCCATTGCTACTTTTTTGGCTGGGGTAATTCTGTCTTCACCATATAAAATCATGCTATGGCTAATATCAATCATCAAAACCGTGCTCATCTGAGCCTTATATTGCGTTTCTTCTACCACCAAGTCATCTTCGGTAAGATGAAGATCTCCTATACCATGATTAATTTGTGCATTTTTAAGGCTCTCGGTAATGGATATTCGTTCTAAAGAATCTCCATATTGATAGTTTCTAAACTCTCCCGCATGCTCATCTCCTCTACCTGTATAATTTGTTCTATGATTACCGGCTCCGCTACGCTTCAACTTTCCAAAAATCTGATCAAGTGCTCTTTTTCGAATCGCTTGCTCAGTTTTTGCTGTAATGGACATTCCTCCTTTTCCATCAGGTTTTATCTCTTCACGTATGTAACCTTTCTTTTTTAGATCTTCAACAAAATCATCAAGAGTATACTCTTCATCGGTTAACTGATATTCTTTATCAAGCTCCCTCATCCAATCAAGCGCTTCATCCAAATCACCCGAAGTATGAGTTATAATTTCTTGAAAAATATCAAAAAGCTTTTCGAACGGGGACTGTTCTTTTATTTCATAAGGTTTAAAAGCAAAGCCTTTTTTGAACATTTTCTTTTTCTCTTTCATAAGATAAAGTTAGTACATTTTAAATAAGATAAGCACCTAAACAAAGGTTAAGCAACAAGAATTAACATTTGTTTTACAGAATTTTACTTCAAAAAAACATGTTGATTAATATAACCCACAATTCTTATCTTTGAAAACAATGAATACCCAAAACACATAATAACACTCTCTAAAAATTCAATCGCTTACAGTATCTTAATTATGAAAAACCTTTTTAGATAGAAGATGAAAAGTACTATGACGCCGATAAAAAGTTATACCAAGATTAAATTATGTACCCATCGTAAATGAGAATTTTATTAGCCTTGTTAATCGTTGCCCTTGTTGCTTGTTCGAAGGAATCCCCCTTGGATGAAATCCTTAACTCAAATTCGTTTGCCATAGAACGTGTAATGAAAAACCTCAAGAAACATGAGGTACAAATTATCTATACCCAAATAGATCGAGATGATAATGGCAAAATAAAATTTACAGATTTCGAATTCAATGTTAATGACAGCGTTTATTTTTATCCTGCTAGTTCTGTAAAATTACCGATTGCTTTAATGGCATTGGAAAAGGTTAATGAGTTACACGAACAGGGAATTAATATTGACCGAAATACGATTTTCATTACACAAAGTGATACCTTGCATACAACAATTGAGAAAGAAATTATTAAAATTTTTGCTGTAAGCAGTAACAAGGCTTATAATAGGTTGTTCGAATTTCTTGGCCAGGATGAAATCAACAAAAGACTAAAATCAAAAAAGCTTGTTGGAAGAATTTCTCATCGATTATCTGCATTTCATTCTCATAATTTAAAAACTCAGTCAATTACCTTCAAAAAACATATCGAAGATAGTCTACCATTATACCAACAGAAAAGTGTAGAAAATCAACAATTACCTAAATTATCATTAAAAAAACAACTAAAGGGTAAAGGACATGTTTATAACGATTCTTTGATACCCCAACCTAAAGATTTTTCTGAGAAAAATTACCTACCCTTACGATCACTACATGGGATAATGAAACGTATTCAATTTCCAGAATCATTTGAGGATTTTCAACGCTTTATTTTGAAACCAGAGGATCGTGATTATGTTCTTAACGCTATGAGTGCTTTACCCCATGAAAAAGGGTACAATAAGAAAAAGTACTATGATAGTTATGTTAAATTTTTTATTTATGGAGATACCAAGAAAAGCATCCCCGAACATATTAAAATTTATAATAAAGTTGGGTATGCTTACGGATATCTTACAGACTGCGCTTACGTAAAAGATTCAAAAAATGAAATAGAATTTATGTTATCTGCCACGATACATGTTAATAACAATAAAATATATAATGACGATACTTATGAATATGATGAAATCGGCATTCCGTTTTTGGCAGAACTAGGAAGAAAAATATATGATTTGGAAAAGCAACGTAAAAACTAATGCTTCTTCTAAAATTCAGATTTCACTCTTAAAACGAAGTATTCTACATCCAAAAACACAGCTTTTTAAGAGAATCCTTATCATTTTTAACAAAACAATATCATAATAAGGCCTATTTAAGCGTTAACTTTATATTACCCTTAGTTGAGACCATTGTCAAAACGCTTTACAAATACATTATGACAACAAACAAAACCCCAAAATGATCACATAATATGTGAATATCATAATATGTGATTTGCTAAAACCCCATATTATGAAAAATTACATACTACCCCTACTATTGTTTTCCACCTTTTTACTATTCTCAAGTTTTTCTTCGGAAAATTTTTCAACTATACCTCTAGACAAAGTTCAAAATCAAAGTGATCGTAAACTTTCACCAGAAGAAGTTAAGCAACGTGGAATCGATCTTTTGGTTAATGAAATTGTAGAACAGATTGATGAAATTGATCTACGCAAAATGGCAAGATCGGCAATTTTTGAAACATCATATGGTTTTAGATGGAAGATGGTAAATCTTCATACCGGAAAAAAAATAATCATTAAAGTTGATAAAGACTTTAAACTTATATCGGCAAGAACTGGTGATAATATCAAAATTATGATACCAGGGTCCTGTTAAAAACAATTTATATTTTGAAACTTATCTTAGACAGAAAGCATCATCTTTACCTGGGCATAATCCTCTTCATATTCCCAATAAATGATTCTGTCATAGGCATATTTGACAAGAATATACTTCTCACTTACCGATAAGATTCTATCTATCGCTACTAGTTTTTTTGAGGCCTCTGCAACCTCAACATCTTCTGTTACCTCTTTATTTCGAGCATCAAAACCATGTACAATGGTATGATTTTTAAGAGTTAGCTCAACAAACTTTATCATGATCTATGTTTTATTCAAAATTACAAGATTTTCACCTTAACACGCCTTTAAGACTTTGGCATTTTCATTTTATTTACTTTAGACGTTTCACTATCAATCAAACAAAAAGTGCCAAAATTACTTTTTCTAATAACCATCTCTTTCCTAAGTTTTTTTACCAGAACTCAAGAAAATATTTCGATTACATATACAGGAAATATGGGTGTATATATTTCTGGCCCTCAATCTTCGGTTCTAATTGATGGCCTTCATACACAATATGGAGATGATTATTTATTCCCTACAGAAGAATTAGTACATAAAATCACTTCTCAGTTAAGACCCAATGCTATTTTATTTACCCATTACCACGGCGACCATTATAGCAAGAAATTATCTGAAAGTTATCTTAATTCAAACAAAAAATCGGTTTTGTTTGGTGCAAACCAAATTACAAAGAAAATAGAAGCATCTAACAATCAAGTGTATTCCATCCAAACTGAAGATTATACAAAACAAAAATTTGAATTAGGAAGTATAGAAATAACAGGAATAAAAATAAATCATGCTGGAAAAAGACATGTCACCGTAGAGAATGTGGGATACATTGTAAACATAAACAACACTAAGATCTTGCATGTTGGTGATACTAATTGGTTGGAAGAAATAGATTTGTTTGATCAATTAAAATTATCAAAAGAGGAAATTGATATAGCAATTCTACCCTATTGGATGCTTATTCAAGAAAATGCCTCAGAACTCATCAAAAAATATATTAATCCCAAACAAGTTATTGCTACCCATATTTCTCCAAGAATTAAAAATAATGAACTTTCTGAATTAAAAAGAAGATATCCAAAAACGCACTTTTTTACACAGCTCGAACAGCAAATACAACTATAATTAACTCACTTACATAAAATGAAAAAGGTACTATCAATTATTGTATTATTAATTACCTCTACGGTATTGGGTCAAGAATTCTCTATGGATCTCATTAAAGATCTAACACCTAGAAACATTGGTCCTGGTGGTATGAGTGGTCGAGTAACGGCTATCGATGTAGTTACTTCAAACCCCAGTATTATATATGCAGGAACAGCATCTGGTGGACTATGGAAATCTACCTCTGGAGGTATAAAATGGGAACCCATTTTTGATAAGCAAGTTACAGCTTCTATTGGTGCAGTTGCCATACAACAATCCAACCCTTCTGTAATATGGGTGGGTACCGGAGAAGGAAATCCCAGGAATAGCCTTAACGGAGGTTATGGGATTTTTAAGTCACTAGACGGGGGTAAAAGCTGGAAAAGTATGGGACTTGAAAAAACCAGGCACATTCATAGAGTAATAATTGATCCTACCGATTCAAATACCGTTTATGTAGCGGCAATTGGTTCTCCCTGGGGAGAACATCCCGAAAGAGGAGTTTTTAAAACTACCGATGGAGGAGTTACATGGAAAAAAATCCTATTTGCAAATAACAAAACTGGTGCAGCCGATCTAATTATGGACCCAACAAATCCAAATAAATTAATTGCAGCCATGTGGGAACATAAGCGTGATCCATGGTTTTTTAATTCTGGAGGGAAAGGATCTGGCTTACACATCACACATGATGGTGGAAAAACATGGGAAAAACGTACAGAAAAAGAAGGGTTACCAAAAGGAGAACTTGGTAGAATTGGTTTGGCCATTGCAGCCAATAAACCGAATATCATTTATGCGCTAATAGAATCTAAAAAGAATGCCCTTTACAAATCAACAGATGGTGGTTTCAAATGGGATAAAGTAAACGACAAGAATGATATTGGAAATCGTCCTTTTTACTATTCTGATATATTCGTGGATCCACAAAATGAAAATAGAGTATATTCTGTTTTTACTTACGTTAATGTTTCTGAAGATGGTGGTAAAAACTTTTCTCAATTGATGCCAGCTTATGGCGTTGATAATGGTGTACATCCAGATCATCATGCCTGGTGGATACATCCAAACAACGGTAATTATATGATCGATGGTAATGACGGAGGTTTAAATATTACCCGAGATGGAGGAAAAACCTGGCGTTTTATAGGTAATCTTCCTGTTGCCCAGTTCTATCATATTAATGTAGATAACGAATTTCCTTACAACGTGTATGGTGGAATGCAAGATAATGGAAGTTGGAGAGGGCCAGCCTATGTATGGAAAGACCAGGGAATAAGAAATTCTTACTGGCAAGAGATTTCTTTTGGTGATGGTTTTGATGTTGTACCAGATAAGGATGATTCACGTTTTGGTTGGTCTATGAGCCAGCAGGGGTATGTGAGTCGATATGATTGGATGACCGGAAACAATTATACCGTGCGTCCTACTCATCCGGATCCAAAAATAAAGCTTCGCTTTAATTGGAACGCAGCCATTAACATTGACCCATACGATAATAATACTATTTACTTTGGAAGTCAATTTATTCATAAAAGCACCGACAAAGGCCTTACTTGGGAGATTATTTCTCCTGATTTAACAACAAATGATCCTGAAAAACAGAAACAAGATGAAAGCGGCGGACTAACAATGGATGCTACCGGAGCTGAAAATCATTGTACCGTATTGGTTATCGAACCTTCTCCATTAGAACAAAACATGTTGTGGGTAGGGACCGATGATGGACGTGTGCATATTACACAAAATGGAGGTGCCAATTGGACTGATATTTCCAAAAACATAAAAGGACTACCACAAGGAAGCTGGATCGTTCAGATAAAGGCTTCTAATAAAAGAAAAGGTGAAGCATTACTGGTTGCAAATGATTATAGGAGATTTAATTATACGCCATATGCTTTCAGAACAACAGATTATGGTAAAACCTGGAAACGTATTGTGGACCTAAATGATGTAAAAAGTTATACACTCAGTATTGTTGAGGATCCAATTGAAAAAAACCTCTTATTCCTGGGTACAGATGATGGGTTATATATTTCTATTAATGCAGGGAATACATGGACAAAATGGACAAAGGGATTCCCTACCGTATCTGTAAAAGACTTGGTAATTCAACCTAGAGAGCATGATTTGGTAATAGGGACTTTTGGTAGAGCGGCCTGGGTATTAGATGATATCAGACCTCTTAGGGCGCTAGCAAAAGACAATACAATTCTAAATCAGAAATTACAACTTTTTGAACCTCCTACGGCATATCAATCAGCATATCAACAACCAACCGGAACTCGCTTTGGAGGTGATGCACTTTATAATGGAGAGAATCGCGATTACGGGGCTCTAATCTCTTATTATCTGAAAGTAGATGAAAAGAAAAAAGAAGAAACCGAAAAGGGCGATAAAGATGAGAGCGAAGACGAAGTAGAAAATGACGAAAAAGAAGAAGCAAAAGTGAAATGGGATTCTGTTCATCTGAAAATCTATGACGGAGATCGTCTAATTAGAACCTTAAAACGAAAAACTCCAGATTCTACCGGTTTTCATAAAACAAAATGGTTTATGGATGAAAAAGGCGTAGATCGCCCTGCTCGAAAAATCCAAAAACAAAAGAAAGAGCCAAGTGGAGTCTCAGTAAAACCGGGCAAGTACAAATTAATCATGACCTATGGAGATCAAACTTCAGAGACAACGATCGAAGTAAAATCTGATCCTAGGTTAAAGGTATCTCAAAAAAATATTGACGAAATCTATGCGGCTTCCAAAGATTTAGAAAAAATGCAACAAACAGCTGCCGATGCAGTAAAACAACTGGTCGAAAGTAAAGAGATTGCCTCCAAATATCAAAAAGAACTCAAAGAATTAGACAAAAAGAAATACAAGGATCAAATCAAGTTGTCAAAAAATATTACCAAAAAAATTGATAGCGTGATTGCTCTATATATTGGTAAAGAAGATAAACGACAAGGAATTACTCGCAATCCAGAGGTGACTTTCATGCAGCGTTTACGCACAGCAGATTGGTATGTAGGTAGTAGACAAAATGGACTAACAACTACAGAGAACATACTTATCAAACAAGCAAAAGATGACCTTCAAAAAGCTTTACAAAAAACGAATTCATTCTTTAATGATAGCTGGAAACCATACCGAGAAGAAATTGAAAAACTTGAAGTTTCTCCATTTAAAAAAACACAAAACTTTAGTTTAGATTAACAAATACATAAGTACTTATGAAAAAACTCGCATTATTATTTTTAACCATTCTTCTTGTTTACTCATGTAAACAAGAAAAAAAAGATGAAACTGCCCAAACGATTAAAGTAGAAAAATACACTATCGAGCAGTTCATGGATAATGAAAATGCATTCTCTAATGGATTTTCCCCAGATAAATCTACAGTTTTAATGACTAGTAATAGATCAGGAATCTATAACATGTATACAACACCAGCCGAAGGCGGTGAACTAATACCTGTGACCAAATCCGACAGTTCTTCTGTATTTGGAATCTCATATTTTCCGGAAGACGACCGAATCCTTTTTAGAATGGATGGTAATGGGGATGAGATTTTTAAAATTTTTGTAAAAGATAGCTCAGGCATTAAAAGACTTACACCAGAAAAAAATGTTAGAGCCTTGTTTAGAGGTTGGGCCAAAGACGGGAAAAGTTTCTTTTATGGAAGTAATGAGCGTAACCCGAAGTTCATGGATCATTATGAAATGGACATCTCCAACAATTTTGAATCTAAAATCATTTATGAAAACAAAGAAGGATTAGACTTTACAGGAATGTCTGATGACAGAAAGTATGTAGCATTACGAAAGTCAATAAACACAAATGACTCTGATTTATACATTCTTAATACGAAGACAAAAGAAAAAATCAAAATAAATGATAATGTAAGCGGTAACTCTGCCCGGGATTTTTCTCCAGATGGTAAATATTTCTATTATACTACAGATGATAATTCTGAATATGCATATCTAATGCGCTACAATCTTCAAGATGGAACCAAAGAAAAGGTAATTGAAAAAAAATGGGATATTTCTGCCTTTTATTTTACTAGAAATGGTAAATATCAGGTAATGTTTACAAATGAAGATGCAAAGACGGTAATGACCGTTACCGAGGTTGCCACAGGAAATATAATAGAATTCCCTTCTATAGATAATCAACAAATATTAAGTGCAGGTTTCTCTAGAGATGAAACAATGGTGCTTTTGAGAGTAGGAGGATCCAATACCCCTACTAATTCTTATGCCTATGATCTTTCTACTAAAAAATATTATAAATTAACAGATGTATTGAATAAAGATATTGATCCGGATCACTTAGTAACTTCTGAAGTAATAAGATATAAGTCTTTTGATGGATTAGAAATTCCTGCGATCTATTATAAACCAAAACAAGCATCAGCTAGCGATAAGGTCCCAGCTTTGGTATGGGTGCATGGGGGGCCTGGAGGACAATCTCGACTAGGGTTTAATTCTATAATCCAATACCTTGTAAATCATGGATATGCTGTTCTTGCCGTAAATAATAGAGGAAGTAGTGGTTATGGAAAGACGTTTTATAAGATGGATGATCAAAATCATGGGGATAAAGACCTAAAAGATTGTGTTGCAGGAAAAGATTGGTTGGCGCAACAAGATATTGTTGATCCTTCAAAAATAGGAATAATTGGTGGTTCATATGGCGGTTACATGACTATGGCGGCACTAACCTACACTCCCGAAGAGTTTAAAGTAGGTGTCAATATATTTGGAGTAACCAACTGGTTAAGAACACTAAAAAATATTCCGCCGTGGTGGGAATCTTTTAAGGAAGCATTATATACCGAAATGGGAGATCCAAATACTGCTGACTCCATTCGTTTACGTAAAATTTCCCCGTTATTTCACACTGAAAAAGTTACAAAACCTCTTATAGTACTTCAAGGAGCAAAAGATCCAAGAGTTCTTAAGGTAGAATCGGATGAAATTGTTGAAGGAGTTAGAAAAAATGGGGTTCCTGTTGAATATGTTTTATTTGAAGATGAAGGCCATGGATTTGTTAAAAAAGAAAATCAGATTGAAGCCTATGGAAGAATTTTAAAATTCTTAGATAAATACCTCAAAGGTACTAATGCTGAAGTAATAAATGACGGCGAAACCAATTCTACCAAAATAGATAAAGAATCATAAATAATAGCATTGAAATAGATAGATGAAACATGTATTTTTTTCGTTAATACTCTTTTTATTTCTAAATACAACTACCAGCGCCCAGGAAACCGGAGAGGATGAATGGGGCGCTTGGTATATGTATTTTGGAACTAACAAGGTGAGTGATAAATTAAGTATACATACCGAAGCACAATTTCGTTTTTACGAAGTAACTTCTACCTTCAACCAACTACTATTAAGAACAGGGTTAAACTACCATATTAATGACAATGCCATTGCTATACTAGGTTATGGCTACATCAATACGGATGGAACTTTTGAAGATATTCCCGATGAGGAAAACTCTAATGAACACAGGATTTTTCAACAATTTATTCTCAAAAATGTGGTAGGTAAATTTAAGTTTGAACATAGATACCGGCTGGAACAAAGGTTTATAAACACTCAAATAGACGATTTTACAGAACATAGAGCTCGTTATCGATTACAACTTACTTACCCTATTAATGAAAAATGGTTCTTAAATGCTTATGACGAAGTATTTATCAATTTACAGGAACCAATATTTGGGCAAAATCGTTTGTATGGCGCTGTAGGTTATAATGTACAGAAAAATTTCAACGTTCAATTGGGATATCTTAAAAATCATTTTACGGGAATCAATTTTGATCGTTTACAGTTAGGAGTAATCTACAATACCGACTTTAGAAAAAGTAAACCATAATATTATGACAATTTCCAAAGAAGATAATCCGGCTTTACTTCTTATCGATATCCAAAAAGGTTTTGAAGATATTGAGTATTGGGGAGGGGAGCGTAATAATCCAAGTGCAGAAATGAATATGGAGGCACTTCTTAAATTATGGAGAACGAATAATCTACCTGTTTTCCATATTAAACATTGCTCTACAAATCCTAATTCTCCTTTGACCAAAGGCAAACCGGGTAATGACTTTATGGATTTTAATATTCCTCTAAATAATGAACCCATAATTGAAAAAGATGTCAACAGTGCTTTTATAGGAACCAATCTTAAGGAGCAATTACAAGACAAAAGTATTAATACACTAGTTATTGTTGGCCTAACTACAGATCATTGTATCTCAACAACTACCAGAATGGCAGGAAACCTAGGGTTTACTACTTATTTGGTAGAAGATGCAGTGGCCACCTTTAACAAAATAGGAACCAAAGGACAAAACTATAGTGCACAACTTATTCATGATACTGCTATTGCAAGCCTAAAAGATGAATTTGCAACGATTATAACAACAAATTCTATTTTGAAAATGTAATCAATTCAGAAAAAATTAAACTGAATTTGAAAATTACAGGTTTGAGTCTCGAATATCTCAAACCTGTAATTTTATACGGAAACAATTAATTTACATTTGTATTCCTTCAATTTTGAACTTGTCTTTTGCGTCCATCGCGATTCCAAAATTGACAACGCTTATTTCATCATTAATTTTTACATGAAAAACGACTTCATTTTCTTGTAACTTAATTTGCACCACTTCGCCTCCACCAAGGTTATCATGAAATTCTTTAAAGTAGTTTAAATGCTGTTCCATCGGGAAAGAATTCATGAAATGAGATGCCGTATGTGTTTCAATAAAAGTTTTCCATACCTTCTTATCACTGCTTGCAATAGAAGCCATAAATTTTTCTATAAGTTGGTCTACTAGTTCCTCTTCAATTTCCTTATTACCCAGGTCTTTGGTAACATTAGGATCAAAACCGGGCTTCAATAAAATTCCCGCAACGTTTGAAGCAATTCTTTCTACTTTTCGATTTACTGCATTGGTCATTATAATGATTGTAATATCTTCTTCAAGATATCGCCACATATCAGCAAAAAAGATACCGTTTCCGCCATTATGAGCAATAAGTTCTGTATTTCGTGGCGTCGGAAAAATTGCCCAACCATATCCATAATACGAATTGGCTCCTTCTCCTTCTTCAATATGTTTTGTAAAATATTTTGCTTTCGCTTTTGAATCTAATATTTCGTTATTCAGCAATGCTAAATGCCATTTGTACATATCTTGCACGGTCGAGAGTACACCCCCATTAGCTTTAAGGTGCCAATATGGACCATTATCAGACCATTCTTTTTCGGTTGGTCTCCCCCATTTTTTGTTATTCTTATATCCAACAGCAATTTCTCTAAACTCAGGTTTTTTATAGCCAGTTTGTTTCATTCTCGCTGGGGTCCAAAGGTTTTTAGCCAGATACTCTTCATAAGAAACGCCCGAAACCTTCTCAATAATAATTCCTAAGATACTATACCCTACATTAGAATACTCATAAGCACTTCCTGGTTTAAATAATAGTTTTTTACCAAAAGCTTCATTCACAAATTTCTGAGTACTAATTTCTGTATAATCGTCTCCTATTCCAGGTGGCAATCCTGAGGAATGAGTCAGCAACTGATGCAATGTAATATCGCTTTTATCTTTTGGCAGATCTGAAAAATAAGAAGACACTTTATCTTGTACAGATAATTTCCCTTGCATTTCTAATTTTAAAATAGCCGCTCCCGTGAATTGTTTTGTTATGGATCCAATGTCAAACACTGTCGAAGGCGTACATGATACATTTTCATCACGATTGGCATAACCATACCCTTTTTCTAATAGTATTTTTCCTTTTTGAGCGACCAAAATACTTCCTGAAAAACCATTTTTTTCTAACCGATTTAGATAGGTGTTCAGTTTTTCACTGACATTTGAGTTTTCGCTGCCGCTCTGGGCTTTGACAGATGTTTGTTTACATGAAGCTAGCAAACATACAATACTTAGTATTTTTATAAAATTTCTCATATTTTTTCGTTTTATACCTCAATACTAAGATGATTTCTCTTGGCATAAAAGAAAAAGTTATGTATCTGTAAACAAAGTGATTAGCTGTTTCCAAATTGTTATGAATCTAATTTATAACATAATACTAATATTCATCACAAAAACTCAAATTAGATCACTTTTGATATTATGAATCATAGATAATTAGATACATTTGAACTATGAATCTAAAAAAAACTTCGTTACAAAAGTCTGTAGAGATTCTTCTTAACATCATCTTTTGGGTAGCCTCTATAATAATACTGTTAAAGACCACCCAAACTGGAATAATTGAAAATGTTATTGAAGATGAGAATGGAAAAATCATTCAAGAAACCATAGAGATGGGACCTTTTGCTCTGCAAAACTTTATCGGAATGATCGCCATTATTCCAATATTTTATTTAACGGCCTTTTACCTTACTTCCAAGTTTTATGCTACGAAAAAATATCTTCTCTATGTCTTATATCTATTTCTTGGTGTAGTCTTTTTAATAAGTCTTGAGTTGATAATTGTTTCCTTTCAACGATATGTATTGCATTCAATGATGATACGGTTTTTTCTGTTTTATAATCTATTTTTTATGGCTATTGCTGTAGTCTATGGAATTATAAGACATCAATTGAAAATGGAATCCCACCAAGAAACACTTGAAAAAGAAAAAATCAAAGCAGAATTAAAACTCATGCAATCTCAGATAAACCCACATTTTATGTTTAATGCATTAAACAATTTGTTGGCGATCTCTGAACGTTCTGACACTCCCGAAACCTCATCTGGAATTACACAGCTATCTGATCTTTTGCGATTTATGATATACGACACACAAGCTGAAAAGATTCTTCTTTCTAAGGAAATTGAGTTTATTCAAAATTTTATCAGTTTGCAACAATTAAGGTATACCGAAACTGATCCGTTAACGATTAATTTTGATGTAATCACCAATAATTTTAATCCCAATATTGCTCCTACCCTTCTGGTTCCATTTGTTGAAAATGCCTTTAAACATGGTATCGATATTCAATCTGAGTCTTTTGTGAATATTCAATTAAAGGTGCTAGATAACACCTTACATTTTGAGGTGAAAAATTCGAAACATCATTCAAAAAGAACAGAGTTTGATAAGAAGTACTCGGGAATAGGGCTAGAAAATGTAAAAAAGCGGCTGAATTTGATATATCCTAACACCCATAATTTGGATATTATCCAAGATGAACATACCTTCTTTGTCAAATTAAATATTGATCTTGTATAATGATTAAGGCAGTAATTATAGATGATGAACCAAAAGCCATTGAGCTGCTACAAGGATACATAGATAAGGTTCCTTTTATATCATGTTCTAACAGCTTTCGGAACCCTATTGAAGCCCTGGTATACCTTGAAGAATATACTGTTGATCTTATTTTTTTGGACATTAACATGCCTCAACTTTCAGGAATGTCCTTACTAAAGACCTTGAAAAATCCACCAGAGATTATTCTCACAACGGCCTACTCTGAATATGCTGTAGAAAGTTATGAATATAAAGTAACAGACTACTTGTTAAAACCTATAGCATTTGATCGATTTCTTAAAGCAGTACTTAAATTAAAGGGAATCGATAACACTGAAAAAAAATCAAAAAACCCAAAGGATACGATATTTATTAAAAGTGGCCATCAACAGTATAAGATCAATCCGAGTGATATTTTGTATTTACAAAAAGACGGAAATTATATTACGTATTACACTTCAAATAAAACTATTCTGGCTAGACAAAGCACCAAAGAAGCCTTAGAAATATTAGGAGATAGGTTTGTACAAATACATAAATCGACAATTGTAAATCTGGATCATATTACTTCATTTGATACTACATCTGTAATCATAAACACTACAAAACTATCTATTGGTCAATCGTATAAGGTAACTCTAATGAATATATTAACTACAGAGAAATGATGATTATTTTTCTTTATTTTTCTAACGTTTGAACATTAAAACTTATAGAATCAGAAGTAGATCAAGATAATGTTTCGATATACTGCGTAGGTGTCATAGACGTTACTTTCTTAAAAGCACGATAAAAACTGGTTTTACTACTAAATCCGCACTCTTCACCTATTGCCTGTATGGATAGTTTTTGCAAAGCCCCAGATTGTAGCATTTCTTTAGCTTTTTCTATGCGATACTGATTAAGAATTTCATAAAAACTAGAATTCATGTTTTCATTCAGCACCTGTGAAATGTGATGTGATGGAACATCAATGGTCCTGGATAAATCAATAATCTTTAGGTTAGGATTCAGAAACTTTTGATCCTTATCAAAAAAGGATTGTATTTGTTGTTGAATTTCCATTGATCGAGTTTCAGACAAGGGAGACGTTTTATACTTTTTACCTTCTAAAACAGGTAGCACTTGCTTAATGTCTACAATCCAATACCCTAATAACAATATTGTAATCGACATAAAACCCGACAGAATAATCTCTGTAGTAATTGCTGATGCTCCTGTAAGTATAAATCCCGTTTGTAGAACAAGTTCTATTATTGCCAATGACATCAAAAGTGCACCAAAACGTTTTAGCGACGCATTATTTTTATTATCTCGTTTATACACAACAAATATTGCTGCAATAGCATATACCAACAAAAGAACGAGATGCAAACTAGCTTGCAGCCAATCTGAAAATGCAACTGGTCCATTAGGCAAAATATCATAGTAATATTGAATTACTGCTTGTTTTTCTTCAATACTTCCCAAATATCTGGGTATAAAAAGCACCAACATCACCAAAAATGGCACTGTATGAAGTAAATCAAACTTTTTCAATTTAAATGAAGAGTCCCCATAACTCTTTACAAAAAAATAAAAACAGGGACCAACCACAAACAATAGTGGAAAACCTATTCCCAACAGGTGCGGCCACTGTTTGATGAGTTGCGTTGTAAATAACAAATACGTAAACAAATGCTGTATTAAGCCAAAAATGGCCAATGCCAAAAAATAACGAGATTGTTTTAACGAAGTACTTTTTAAAACAACCAAAATAATGAAACACCCTATAAGGATTACCCCACCAAGTAAAAATGTAATAATAAAAGCAAAAGACTCAATACTGTTCATAGGATAAAAATAGTGCTACTTAATTAAATGAAAAAACCAACTCATGATGATAGTACTAGAAATGAGTTTCAATTAATTGAGAGCCCTCAATTTTGGTTTCATTCAAGTAGTTTGTTGGGTACTTTTATAGCACAAAAACGAACAGTTATGATACGTAAAATTTTAAAAGGAATCGCACTATTTTTGGTGCTAGACATTGTAATAATACTGGTGTATGGATTTGTACAATATCCCAAGGCTAAAGGAGAACAACACTTTATTGCAGAGCGAATCATTCATGCTCCCAAAGAAAAAGTCTGGGATGTAATATCCGATGTAGGTAACTATCATAAAGTGACAGCGCCTAATATTCATCATGTAGAAATCATTTCTGGGCAAGGCTTAGGGATGAAACGCATATGTAGTGCACCCGATGGAAGGAGCTGGGAAGAAACTTGTACCATTTGGACTCCTGGAGAAGAGTATAAATTTGAAGTAAATACTCAAAGAGAAGATTATCCTTTTCCTCTTAAATCACTATCTGGCACCTGGAAAGTCGAAACTGTAAGTCCCATACAATCTAGAATTTTTATGGACTTTGTCTATGAGTTTAAAAGCCCTTTTCTAAGTGGTTACTTCTTGTCTATGGGAATGAAACAAGCTAAAGAGGACACCGAATACCTGCTAGATAATTGGCAAAGATTGGCAGAAAACTAAAAAACAACCTTATAAATAAGTAAAAATGAGAACAAGTATAATCATTTTAGCATCAGTAATAATCTTAAATATCTCTTCAGCCCAACAAAAGATTCCGGATTGGTTTCTTCAAAACATGGAGCAATCAATCGGTACTTGGATTACTGATAACGCTGTGTACAAAAATGAAAATGAGCCTTTTGACCAATACGGCATGGATTGGCAATGGAGTATTGGTAAACAAAGTATCACAGGTAAACTCTACGGTATTATCAACGGAAAGAAGCAAGGTGTATTTTGGGAGTTTAGGCAGTACTGGGATTTTGACACAAATAAAGGAATAGTAGCCCAATATGGCACAGATGGAACCATTGGTATCGGTCCAATCGTCAACAAAGAAAATTATCAAACCGAGATGATTCAAAAATTCGTAAGCCCTAATGGAAGTAAAACAAAACATGGGCATCGTTCTACATTGAAAAATGGCAAATTAACAACCTCATCTTTTGACATTTCAGAAAACGGTAATTGGAAAAAAAGAAGATCCTACATTTGGTATATCACTAAAAACAAAAAAGATATGGACCTAGGTACTTTTTCACTCTCACTTGCAGTAAAAGACATCACAACTTCAAAAGGTTTTTATGAAAAACTTGGCTTTACCATGATCGATGGTAATCTGGATCAAAAATGGGCGATTCTTAAGAACGGAAATTCCAAAATAGGTTTGTTTCAAGGAATGTTCCCTACCAATACACTAACTTTTAGCCCCGAAAATTCCCGAAGTATTCATGATATAGTTAAAAAAGAAGGGATCGCCATCGTAATGTCCAATGCGATGGATCAAAAAGAAGGGCCAGCTTCTTTTATGGTAACCGATCCCGATGGCAATCCAATTTTAATAGATCAGCATTGACAAAAAGAAAACAATTCTATTTTGAAATAGTTAGCATATGGATTAGGTAACTTTGGTTTGAAAAATTTATCTTTAAGGAAGCATAAATAATTTCGACCGACTTTTAAAAATAAATAATTCTATAATGAGTTTATCCAAAGTTACTTTTACTAATACCGAAGGTCAAACGCTCTCTGGGCGATTAGAACTTCCCGCAGATCAACATCCACATAACTTCGTGCTATTTGCGCATTGCTTCACATGTAATAAAAATCTAGGCGCTGTAAGAAACATAAGTCGCGGACTCACCTCTCAAGGATTTGCCGTATTGCGATTTGATTTTACCGGATTAGGAGAAAGCGAAGGTGATTTTGCAGACACCAATTTTTCTGGTAATGTTGAAGATCTGGTGGTTGCAGCAGATTTCTTAAAAAAAGAATATCGAGCCCCTACCCTTTTGGTTGGACATTCCCTAGGTGGAGCAGCGGCAATCTTTGCTGCTGCACAAATTGATTCGATTAAGGCAGTAGCGACAATTGGAGCTCCTTCTAATCCCAAACATGTAAAACATCTACTAAAAAGTGGTATTGAAGAAATTGAAACCAATGGGAAGGCTGTTGTAAATCTAAGTGGCAGAGATTTCACTATCAAAAAGCAATTTTTGGATGATCTGGAAACCAAATCATTGCCGGAAGTTGCTCAAAACCTTAACAAAGCACTACTTGTGATGCATTCGCCACAAGATACTACAGTCGCAATTAAAAATGCTGAAGAAATCTATGTGGCGGCCAGACACCCTAAAAGTTTTGTAACTCTAGATGGTGCCGATCATTTATTGATGCAAAAAGGTGACTCTATCTATGCCGGAAAAGTAATTGCGGGTTGGTCATCCCGGTATGTAGATCTTCCCGAAGAGCCTAAAATAAGTAGTAAGCATCATGTAGTTGCCAGTTTGCATGGTGGTGAGGGGTACACCACACAAATGAAAGTAGGAAATCATTATATGGTTGCCGACGAACCTGAAAGTGTAGGTGGTAATGATTTTGGTCCTTCACCTTATGAATTTGTATCTGCTGGATTATCGGCATGTACGGCTATGACCATAAAAATGTATGTCGCTCGTAAAGGCTGGGATCTACAAAATATAGAAGTGCATACCAGCTATGGTAAGATTCACGCGGTAGATTGCGAAAATTGTGAAGATCCCACAGCAAAAATTGACACATTCGAGCGAGAGATTAAACTCGAAGGTAATCTAGACGAAAAGCAAATTGCCAGAATTCTACAAATTGCTGATAAATGCCCCGTGCACAGAACCTTGCATAGCGAAACACAGGTAATCACTACTTTGGTACAATAAGAATAGTCCAAACATGTAAATAGAAACAATTATGTCTTAACCTTGGCATCAACCATCTTTACAAAAACAGAAGTATGAATAAACTTTTTGGACTCCTGATACTCCTTTTTTTATCGATTTCCTGTACTAAGAACAATAAAAGAAATAAAATTCTTTTCATTACAACTAACATTGATCAAATTAAAAATGAACCAAATGGAACTTATCTAATTGAATTAGCGGTTCCCTTTTATCAGTTCTTAAAAGAAAGTTTGGATGTTGATATTGTATCTCCCAAAGGAGGAAAAATCCCGATTTATCATAACGCAGATACTTCTAGTATAGTAAAATCTGTTATCCAAAGTGCAGCATTTAAAAGTAAAACAGAAAATAGTTTAAAACCTACCGAAATTGATTTTGAAGATTATTCAGCTATTATTATTCCTGGCGGATATGGCCAGTTTTGGGATACTCACAAGGATAAGAACATTCTCAATATTATATCAAAAGTTTATGAATCAGGAGGTGTTATTGGCACAATTGGTCATGGCACAGCAACACTAATCGATGTGAAACTAAAATCTGGAAAGTATTTGGTAAAAAATAAAACAATGACATGTTTTCCAACCTGGAATGAAAAAAACATAATGGAACAATCTGATTTTGGAAAATTATTACCTTATGACATGGAAATGGAACTGCTAAAAAGAGGTGCCAATTTAAAAGTATATGATCATCAAAAAAGAATAAATTATGAAGTAGTAGATTCTATAAATAGATTGATAACAGCCTCTTTTGCCAATAGTGGAAAATTTGTAGCAGACGAGGTCATAAAATTGATTAACGCACAAAAATAAAACTCCAGACTATTAAGGAGAAAAACAACAACCACCTTAAAGAGATTAAAAACTTAGAAATTTTTATTTCACATAGATATCATGTAGGATAAAAAGGCAGTATTAAAACAGTATCAATGATCCAAATACAAAAGGTAAATAACACGTTAGAATTTGAAACAATAGAAAAATTGGCATTTGAAATTTTACATGAAGTTTATGATCCCATAATACCTAGTGCTCATACTGAATATTTTTTAAAGAAATTTCAATCTGCGTCTGTTATCAAAAATCAAATTAAAAATGAAGATTTCAGATATTTTCTCCTTAATTTCAACAAGCTTCACGTAGGATACCTGGGTATTCAAAAAAATAAAGAAAAATTGATTCTAAGTAAACTCTATATTCGTAAATCTTTTCGAGGTAAAAAGATCGGAAAAGTGGCATTAGAATTTGTTCAACAATATACCATCGAAAATAGATTTAAAAAAATTGAACTTATTGTTAATCAACAAAATCAAGATACTATTAATATCTATCAAAAATTTGGATTTAAGATTACAGAATCTATGGTAAATTCATTCCCAAATGGACATTTTGTTAGAGATTACAAAATGGAAAAAATCGTATAACAATGCTACTATGATGAAAACGCACAGCCTAATATAGTCTGCGCGTTTATCGATTAAAATTTAACAATATTTAGTTACCTCGTCGCACAATCCAGCATTTGTCCAGCATCCATTTTCGGTACCATCATATTCTCCACAAGGTGCATTAATACTTTCAATTATTCCACCACCACGTATAGCCTTCTTATTTTTCAGTATAGCAATGTTTATTTTATTCAATGTTAATCTTTTTAATTTTTTCTTTTTCATGATATTATAGTTTTAGATTAAACTTTTTCTTATTCGCCCTGTCCTAATGAAAAATCACGTTTTCCATCAAATTCGTATAAGTTCTCAGTTTTTATTATGTCACATCCCAAGTTAAACAAAGTAGATAGTAAGGCGACAACCTGTTCAAAATCTATACCGGCATATCGGGGCTCTACACTATTTATTTTGGCATCTACCCCAACAAATCGACATCGCCAATGATCTGTACAAAACGTTTCTTTTAATCCTTTGGGATAAACTTTAACCCCCCGATTGGTTATCATTTTCAATTTCAGTTTGTAAACATTTAGTTTTGACAGGGCATCTCCTAGTTCATTAGGATCATTGCCTTGCCAATCTAAAAATACATCTACTCCTACCAATTCTTTTTGTTGTCTTTTACGGATATACTCTGGTATTTTAATTTTTCCATTTCCATTTGCAAGGATACTCTTGGTTATACTTTTTGGAATTTGTCCCAAGTTTTCAATAACCTTATCTGCAAATCTTTGAGTTCCTACTTTTTCAATACTTCTTCCTTCCTGATAAATGTCTTCGGTATGATAGCCTTGTTCTAAGGTCGTGAACCATGCATTTTTAATCTTATCTCCTATTTCAGACTGTCCGATATGAGCCAGCATGGATACAGCAGCATTTATAAGCCCCGACGGATTAGCTATTCCCTTTCCTTCAATATCTTGTGCAGAACCGTGAATAGCTTCAAACATAGCAACATTTTTTCCGATATTTGCAGAACCACACATGCCAACCGAACCACCAATTTCTGCTGCAATATCCGAAATGATATCTCCATAAAGATTTGGCGTTACAATGACATCATAATTTTCGGGGCTAGCGGCCAATTTTGCAGAACCTATATCTATAATTTGCGTATCATTTCTAATTTCCGGATACTCTAACGCTATTTCATTAAAAACTTGATGAAACAATCCATCCGTTAGTTTCATGATGTTATCCTTTACCATGCACGTGACTTTCTTTCTTCCAAATGCTTTAGCGTACTCAAAAGCATAACGAACAATACGCTCACAACCTGGTCGGGTTATAAGTTTTAAGCATTGATATACATCCTGCGTTTGTCGGTGCTCTATACCCGCGTATAGGTCTTCTTCATTTTCCCTAATAATTACAAGATTCATATTAGGAAAATTAGTAGGGACGTAAGGATACAAAGCTGTAACTGGTCTTACGTTTGCAAATAATCCCAGTGATTTTCTCAGAGTGACATTTAAACTTTTGTATCCCTTTCCTTGCGGTGTGGTAATTGGGGCTTTAAAGATAACTTTACTATTATTAATAGCTTCCCAACCCCTAGAATTTATACCTGAAGTATTTCCAGACAAATATACCTTTTCACCCAATTCTATAAACTCTGGTTCTATATTCGCTCCAGCCGCATCCAAGATTCGTAAAGTAGCTTTCATGATTTCTGGTCCAATACCATCTCCATGCGCTACTGCTACTTTTACCGGCTTGTCAAGTTTTTTTCTCGACAGTTGTCTAGTCAATACCTTTGTACTCATCTAAGTTTGGTTTTAATGTTTCGAACACAAAGATGAGAAGAATTATATATAAATTATTATTTAATTATTTTACATATATCATAAACATTTATTATACTATAAATTAAAACACTGTCTATTATTTAGAAAAAATGGATTAGAAATTAAAGAATCTATTATAAATTCGTTTCATAAAATAAGCCTGTACCAGATCACAATGGAAAAATCACTCTAAAGAAGAACAATTATGAAACTAATACGAACTAATTCTATGAATAAAGACTTTGTTGAATTAGTAAAACAATTGGATGCCGATTTGGCCATACGAGACGGAGATGATCATTCATTTTACAATCAATTTAATGGTATTGATAATATTAAGTATGTAGTGGTGGTATACCATAAAAATTTGGCCGTGGGGTGCGGTGCGATCAAGGAATATGACAAAAATACCATGGAAATAAAACGAATGTATACCTCTGTCCAAAGTCGTGGAAAGGGAATTGCTTCAAAAATTCTTACCGAATTAGAAAAATGGGCAACCGAACTATCATACAAAAAATGTATTTTAGAAACCGGTATCAAACAACCAGAAGCAATTGCTTTATATGAGAAAAATGGATATCTATTAATTGATAATTATGGGCAATACACTGGAATAAAAACCAGTAAATGTTTTCAAAAAATTATAAAATAGAAATACATATAATCTATACCTTCTAATAATGTAAACATAATGAAGAATACACAAATCAACTATGTAGAGTTTAAAGCTAATGATCTGGAAGCTATAAAGAGGTTTTATAACCAAACATTTGGTTGGAGTTTTACCGATTATGGGCCAACTTATACTGCTTTTTCAGAAAGTGGTCTTGAAGGAGGTTTTGAAAAAACGGAAGATCCTATAGTAAATGGAGTCTTGGTGGTTCTATATCATGAAAACCTTGAAGACATTCAAAATCACGTTCTAAAAACTGGAGGAAAGATTTCAAAAGAAATTTTTTCATTTCCCGGTGGCCGCAGATTTCATTTTTTGGACCCTTCGGGAAATGAATTGGCAATTTGGTCTGATAAGTAAAAAGAAAAAGCTGCTGACCCTTTAGTGAATCAGCAGTTTATCTTTTCTAGTATACCGGGTAATTTCTTATTCCCTAATTAATCGTTCTGTTTTTAATACATTGTTATTTCCATCCTTAATAGATAGCAAATAAACACCTGAACGCTCAATACCCGGATTAATCACTTTAGTTTCAGAATCAATGTTTCCTTTATATACTTCCTGGCCAGAAAGATTATATATACTCACATTGTACGATTCCCCTTTTCTAAATGGTAAAGATGAAATAATAATATCTGCTGTAAAGGGGTTAGGATGAATTTCAAAGCCGTCTTTAATTGTTTCATCTAGCGGGGGGTATTTAATTCTCTTATCTCCTTTAGTAATACGAGTAGATCCACAAGCTCCAATAAAATCCCATCCTGATGCCGCACGCTCGAATAAATTACCTTGATAGGTAACCTTATCTCCCACAGCATAAGAAACTCCACTTTGCCAAGGGGCTATACTTGCACAAATATCAGGTACCGATCCAGTTGTATAATTTACAATTAGTCTTGCCGCTTTACCCTCACCTCCTTCATAAGAATCGGCTACTCTTTTGGCAGATGTATTATTCAGACTAGTACCTTTACCTTTGATTAAAAAGCTTACATTGTTTCCAGGGGTCCATCCGCTCATATTTACAAGGCTCTGTACCATAGCTTTAAGATCCGGTGTACGTTGTGCATTACCACTTTGATTACTCGACCATGAAGCAGGTTGCCACATCACTATATTAGAAAAAGTATTTCGGTCTGATACATTATTAGAAGATGAAAATGCAGGGGAATTGGCACTATTATGCAATGAAATTTCTAATTCGGTAGCAGTACTATTACTTTCATCTGCGGTAAACTGCAAATACGCACTGGTAATTGTTACATTTTTGGGTAATTGAATTGACCTAAATCGTAAACCTATTTTCTGATATCCATTTCCATTGTAACTATCATATACCATTTCAAGATCGCTGCTATTTGTATATAAAGAACCATTTTGTTTTTCTTCAACATCATCACTTCCAGAAGTAATGGCGACATCGATACTCCCGTTATCAGGATCAGGGTCAACGACAGTTCCTTTATTAATGGTAACTACACTTCCATTCGACGGACTCCAAATATCAAGATTATTAGGTATGGTGAAAGGGTTATCATTGGATACCGATCCTACTTGCGACGCATTATCTACTTTAACGGTACGTGTCTCAATTTTATTTTCGTCTACAAAAATCCATTTGAACTGGTTAAAACGTGCAGAATTACGTGTCCAACTCTTATTATCATTATTAGACCTTAATGGGGCACCCCAACATCCTTCACCGGCATACACTGTTCCGTTTTGGTCATCTCTTACAAAACCTTCGTCACTTCCCGATTCGGTTGAAGGACGAACGGGCCACGTAGTTTTTACGGTATGTGCATCGCATTCTATAACTAGTTTTACGTTCTTATCATAGAATAACTGAGCCCAATTATTATATTGATTATTTCCCTCTGATTTTGAGGAAACATGTGGACGCATTGGCTTATGATATTGTGCCATTTTCCAGATAGCATTGGGGTTGGCATTGAGATCATTTTGCAACCAGGTAGTTTGATTTCCAGAAATAGAAATCTCAGTATTTAAGGTATACGTTCTTACCAAATTATCTCCAAAAGTGATGGCATAATAAACGTTTGGCGAAGGCACATCGAAAAGATTGTAAATACTGTTATTACTATCCTCATGATTTCCCCGGGTAGCAACTATAGGAAACATTCTGTTATCACTGGCAATCGTTAATTGCCAATCATTAAACCAATCTCTCCATTCACCATTACTGTCGCCATTAGTCATGTCACCACCAAATAAAACTGCGTGGGGTTTTAGTTTTGCAACTAAACGATTTGCATTCTGTCTGGGTGTTCGATTGTTTCGAGAATCTCCACCAGCAATAAAGGACAATCTGCTGTTATCTGCCGGAGCTGTTTTAAACCAAAAACGTTCGCTAGTACCTTGGCTATCTCTTATTACAAAGTAATACGCCGTATTTGGGGTTAATCCAGTAAGACGAGCAAAATTATTATCCATTCCTTTGTAATAAATAGTTCTATCTGGAGATTTCGAATTTGGATAATCGCTATAATTAGTTCCAAAATCTGTAGTTCCATAATGAACAACAGGGGTAGTTCCTGAGGTTTGATCCCAACCAATTACGATTGAGGTCGCGGGGTCATCTCGTAAGGTCAAACGGTATTTACCATTTGACGCATACGAATTAATTGTTAACAAAGAAATTAACAACAAAAGGATTTTTTTCATCTTGTGTGAATTAAAAGTTAGTATTTATATTAAGTTAATCTACTTTAAGTTCATTTAATCTTAATATTCACTCCAAATACATCAATCACGTTGAAGTGAAAATGTTGTTTACTACTGCAAAATAATTCACTGACTACGATAAAATTTTTCTAATTCAAAGTTTTAACCGAGAATTAAAATTGGTAACTAAAGCTTATAGAAAAATTAATCTAATACAATAACTTTGATTAACATCATTTATTTTATCTACTTATAAAGACGAATAATATCAAGGTCTCCCCTATTAAAATTTTGCCTTTTTATTCTTTATATATTTAAAAACCTATTTTAAAAACAATTCTTACCCTTAAACCTCAATAAAAAATCTAAAGACTATTCAAAGCATAATAATAAATTCAAATAATAGTATCATTAATACGTTTTACTTTGTACCATGAAAAACTCTAAAACCTTATTACTCCTAAAAATCTCTGTTTTCTTAATTTTTATTGGTCGAGCCTGGCAACATTTATTCTGGGATGCTCCTTATCGATCTTTTTTTTGGGATGAAGCTTTGCTTAAGCCCTTAATTGAAGGATTTTTTACTATTTCTTGGACAGAATATGTTACTAGCAATCAAACTGATAGTTTTATTCAGAATAGTATTCGTGCAAATGGAATCCTCTATGTAATTGCAAGTATTTGTTCTTTAAGTCTTACAAAGAATAACAAAAGATGGACGCGTATTCCCATATTCCTTGGGGGAATTTCTCTTTTGATTTTAACAACTCTTTTAACCAAAGAAAAGTTCTATCATGTAGCCCAGTTTTTTGAACACAGCATTCAATTTGGACTACCTTTTGTCTTATTATATCAGCACAAGGATTTTGACGAAAAAAAACATATTTTAATCTTGAAGATATTAATTGCTGTTACATTTTTTTCTCATGGTTTATATGCCTTTGGTTTTTACCCTGTTCCCGGTAAGTTTGTAGATATGGTTATACAAATCTTTGGATTTTCAGAACCAACAGCTATTACTTTTTTATACATCGCCGGAATTCTAGATTTTGTCTTGGCAGTGTTAATTTTTATACCGAAGACCGCTATATATGCTTTGTGGTATGCCATCTTTTGGGGTTTACTTACTGCCCTAGCGAGGATTGTTTCCAATTTTCACTTAGAATTTCCACTGAATTCCATTCATCAAAATTTACATGAAACACTCTATAGAATTCCACATGGTCTTACCCCACTCATAGTATTATTACTCATCAAGAAACATCTATACTTTACTCTGAAGCCATTTACAGTAAAGGTTAGAAACGTTTTACGGTTTTAAATTAAATGGATCTAAAAAATCATAAAAGAAAAAGGCCGTCATATAACGGCCTTTTAAATCTAGAAATTCTCAACAAATCAATTATATTAATAATCAAACTATTTACTGGCGTCTGATTGCTCTAGATTCTTTGTGCATACTTCTATGCACTACTCACAATAATCTATTGTATTATTAATTTTTGTGTCACAGATTCTTCTCCATCCATTTCAATCTTAATTAAATAGATGCCCGAACGTAACGATAAACTCTTTGCAGATATCGTATTGCTCCCTGGGTTTAATTGAATCTTAGATTTCTCACTTCCTAACAAAGTATAGATTGTAGCAGTCGCATTTTTAGCGGTTGTTTTACCAATACTAAGCACAAAACTATCTTTTGCCGGATTAGGCCACATTTCAATCGATGAGAGTGCTCCTTCACCCTCAGTTCCAAGAATTGCGGTTGTCTGACCAAAATCTGCAACTAGTGCTGCGGTTCCTCCACAAGATCCCTCATAGATTTTCACATTAGAAAAAGTAGAGTTGTTACCAGAACCTGCATCATTGTCATTAATAAATACCAATCGATCCATAGACCCAGTATAGAAATTACCTACGGGAATCACATATTTTGTAGTCCCGCCAGAATAATTATCATAGTTGGTAACTCCATAATTTTGCGTACCATGAACTTTGAAATATCTGGATGATGTAAGTGTATTATCATTTTCGAATCCAACAGCATGGATCTCTCCTTGTGATGAACTGTTGAAATCAAACTCTACAACAGTATTGGCTGTTACATTATAATTAAGAACAATGTATTTCCAAGTATTATTGGTTAATGTAAGCGCTGCCCCACTACTTCCAATAGAGAAGTTTCCGGCTGCATCCTGATTAGAGAATGAAGTAATAGTGAAATCATTGAAGTTTATAGCATCACAAGTAGGATCTGGACCTGGACCTGTAGATCCATTTTGGATACTTACCGCATCGATTGCTATATCACTTTGCCACCCTTGTGAGCCACTACCAGTTACCACATTAAATCTTAACTGTACGCTAGCTTCTCCTGCATAAGCCGAAAGATCTACATCTGCAGCATTCCAGTTACTTCCCTGCGCTCCTGTTTTATTGAAAACACTTGTCCAGGCACCATCATTGTTTGTTCTAGCTTCAACCGTTAAACTATTAATTGCGCTTCCAAGCATATGATATTGGAAAGAAAGGTTTGGCTCTGTAAGGCTACTGAAATTCAAACAAGGAGAATTTAGAATTGCTCTTTTATTAGGGTACCCGGTACCGTTTCCTGAGGCTTCAACATAAAGATAGAAATTACCATCTGCTCCACTACTTGGTCCTGTACCATTTGAAGGAGTTCCTCCAGAATCTCTTGTCCAATCCAAATCATCTCCAGAAGTTTCCTGAGACCATTCTCCTAGATTAGTTTCAAAGCTTTCACTGAATGGGAATGAGGTAACATCTCCCGTACACTCTCCTGTTCCAGGTCCTGGACCAGGGCCTCCGTCACATGGATTCGTAAATGAAACGGTCTGGTCTGTCTGACCATTAGAACCTCCGTTATTGTTTTCATTCGCACCTTCTCCTACCCCTCTTTCGGCAAATGCTTTCCAGATTAAACAACTATACTGTCCACCATATAGGTCCTGATCTGCTTGAAGAATTCCATCTCGACCAGAAACGAATCCAGGGTTATTGGCAGTATTTTTAAGTCCTTCAACAACCAAAGCCATAGCAATATTATTCCCACCGGTACCATTATAAAAATCAGGATCAAAACCTTCTTGATCGATTAACAACCAGGTCATATCCCAAAGTATTGTCGCAAATGCATAACCTACACCATGTGGTCTGGCAAGTCCACCTATATCTGCATAATCGGTATCATTTATAGATCTGTCTGTAGAGTATCGAGTAGGTCTGATTCCTGCGCCATTAGTTCCTTGACCAAGAACATAGGCCCCTACACCTCTACCATCGGTTCCTACATCACCTGCTTTCATGGTTAACATTAATCCAAAATAATCAGACCAACCTTCTCCCATTTGCTCTGACCCTCCAAGTGTATTTGAAGAGGGCCCTCCTACTAATCTAATAGAAATACCATGTCCGTACTCATGTACAATGATTACGTTATCAAAGGATCCGTCTCTACCTGGATTTGTTCTGTTCCATAAAAACATTTGCATTCTCGGATTACCTCCATCGCCAGGAGTCGAGAAATTTGCATTATTGGTTCCGCTTCCATCTTGAGCATCTGCATTTACAGAATCGCTTCCTGCTCCACCATTCCCATAGTTATTTTCCTGGAAGTTTCCGCTTGCTTCGTTAAAACCATACTCATAAAAAACGTCATGTATAATATTGTTCCAATAAAATAAATTGGCAACAGATGCACTTCTATAAGCACTTGGTTGTTGGCTTAAATCTACAGGAAAATCGAAATCTAAACTTGCTCCTCCATCAGGGGCAAATCCTGTTCCGTTATTACCATTACTATCGTCTTGTGCCCAAACATTATTACCACGAGTAATCGTATATTCAGCTCCCGGACTTCCATTAGTATCGTGCCATCCAAATGGCGATGCCGAAGTTGCTGGATTGGTCACAATAGATCTATTACCGTGAATTGGACTCTCTATTGGCATTGGATACACATTATACGAATCTGGTGCAAGTGGTGCCATCGCTTCTGCTTTTGTCATTGGCCCAATGATGTTGCTATCAAAAAGAACAGACTCATGATTATGAGATCCATGCCCCTCTGGTGCATCAAAACTACATTTGATCACCCAGTTATGCTCTCTTAAAATTTTGTTAGTTGAAGCGTCAACATAAGCGTTCCACCAATTTTGACCACCCTTTTCATACAAACTAACATTCCAGGTTAATCGAAGCTCTTTTTCATGTAAAATATACACTTGTTTTGCTTCAATAGGTTGATCCGAAAGCGCAATCCCAGAATTCTTATAAACAAAAACATTATTCCCCTGAGATGATTTACTTACCGTGCGCGAAAGATTTGCAGCTTTTGACAACCTATGAGCATCAATTACTGCTCCTATAGCATTCTCGGGAGTGGTTGTAGCCTTTGTTAACGTAGCTTTTGCATTTAGTTCTTTTACAAATTGATCCAGCTCATAAGTCACTTTATTGTTTTGTACCGTTAATTTATAAGTTCCATCTTCGACAGGAATACCCTTATAGTATTGTTTTACATATACATGCATAATTCCTGCTTTAAGAGAAGGAACTTGATCGGTTATCCTCCACTCTGTAAAATCATTAAGCGTTGTTGATGATTTCGAAGAAGTTGTTAGCGCGTCGCTAAAGTGATTTTGGACAATTGAAGTCATGTCCTGAGCTAAAATTGTTTGCCCTGTGAGAAATAATAAAAGGGCAAACGAGTAGACATTTTTCATAAAAATAAGTATTTGAGTTTGTGTATTGCAAAATTAACAAAAACAAAAGGATTTATAATAAAAACCTATAAATCCATATTTAATTATCATAAATTAACATTTATATTATATTTTTTTCATCTTATTAGTTAAATGTATAATTTTTGTTAATTAACATTAACTTAACCGTTGTAAACACTACATGTAACAAAAACTAGTCTACAAAAAAGCCAAACACTTGAAAATCAAAAAGAATACAAATACCACTATGTGATTACGGTAAAAGTGTCAAAAATTTTTAGTCATTTTTATCAAAAATATTATTCATTATCAACAAAAATTTTCAATTTGATTAACAAAATTCCTTAAAACCTAAACAAGATATTCGTAAATTGTTCTGTAAAAACCAAAGTGTTTTTTTGAAAAAACTTTATTCAAATGAATAGTATAAATTTTGAAACTTCACTACAATCTAATCACAGTATTGAAGTGCCCGATAATGTGGTAAAAATATTTCTTGACAAAGGCCAGAAGCGTGTAGTTGTTAAAATTTCTTTTCAAGACACCTCGGTAGTCTTTCATGCGGCTTTGCAAAAATACCTTGGCAGGTATCATATAACCTTTAACAAAGTAAATCAAAAAAAACTGGGGATATTTCCCAACGATTACTTCAAAGTTGAGTTATCCGAGGATACTTCGAAATATGGTGTCGAAATGCCAGAAGAATTCGAAGCTGTTTTATTAAGCGATCTGGAAGCTTTTAAGATTTTTGAAAACCTTACCGATGGGAAAAAACGTAGCCTAATCTATTATATTCTGAAAATTAAAAATTCACAAACCAGAATCGACAAAGCACTTATAATTACTGAAAATCTAAAAAGAGGAATACGAGACAATCGTGAATTAATCAAAAAACTGTAATCTATATTCGTGCTATTTGTTTCATAAAACAACTTCTAAAACGAGTAATCTTTACAACAACTCTGCGTTTCCCAAATAAATTCTTTGCTATAAAAGAAAACTACATTATCTTAGGAAATGAATTACAACAAATCACAAAACTATGAAAACGCTACAATTGATAGTATTAACTTTTTTATCTATAACTATTTTTAGCTGTAAAGGGAAAAAAGATCAGGAGAATACTACCGAAACTGTTAAAGTTGAGAAAAAAGAAGAACAAGAAACCAAGACTTTAGAAATCGCTCTCGAGCCAAAAAGTGACAGCAAAGCACATGGAAAAATTGTTTTTACCGAGTCTGATGGTATGGTAACCATGGTGGCCAATTTAACAGGTTTAAGTGAAGGAGAACATGCCATACATATTCATGAAAAAGCCGATTGCTCTTCACCCGATGGAAAATCAACTGGCGGTCACTGGAACCCAACTATGGAACCTCATGGGAAATGGGGTGCCAAAGAAGGATACCACAAAGGAGATATTGGTAATTTTAAAGCAGATGTCAATGGTAATGGAAACATCACGTTTGCTACCAACGACTGGTGTATCGATTGTGATGACCCTAAAAAGAATATTGTTGGTAAGGCCATCATAGTTCACCAAGGTGTTGATGATTTTAAATCCCAGCCATCTGGAGCAGCCGGAAGCAGAATAAGCTGTGGGGCTATTATTCAGTAATCATTAAGACACAATAAAATAAGAGAGGTTGTTATACAACCTCTTTTTTGTTTTATAATTTGATAACAAGAGATAAATAATTTAAAAAAAATAAAATTTAACTTTGTATTAAACCTTAACAAATGAATCCTTCAACTTCAGGTTGGATAGAAAAGTTTTTGAAAGACCCAGATTATGACCAACAAATCTCGAAATGGTCTATTGATGAACTATATTCTAATCTTAGAAAAACAGGATTCATTTATGGTACTTCTATGGAGACTTTAATCTCTAACAAGTCAGATATTGTATATTCTGAAGAAGAAAAGACAAAAATCAATTTGTTTACTGCGTTAAAAGTAACCTACTACGACACTATTGAAAATGCTAATGAGGAGGACTGTATAAAGGCATTAGTTCAATTTTATAATTTTCTAGATACTAAAAAGTCATTTTTTTCTTTCATAAATGTTCTTCCTTCTAACAACAGTGAAAAACTCGAAAAGATAATTCATACTCGAATACAAACAAATGAATCTATTTTTAAAAAGAATTTTAGTCATCTACTAACAAATGCATTGCTATTTATAGATGTATTGGCTTTTGATTATTTTTTGATCCACGATAAAAATCCTTTTGAGTATGCAGCCAAGTTAGAAGAAACCCTTACTAATACAGTTTTTTTGGCGCTTAAGTCTAAAGAAGAACAAGACGACCACGACGAATTATTGGTTAAACTTTTTGCATCATCGGTTAGGTATACCGACATCTCAAACGAGGAAGACGCAAGTTTTGATTACATAGAATTGGATCCATATACCGATGAAATAGAAAAAAGATATATACTTGATCTAACCAGTATGGCCGTTTGGAATGATAAAAAACTGGATAAGAGAGAACAAACTTTCATGTCTGCACTTGGAGCAGAATTAGAAATCCCAGAGAGCGTTGTCCATGAATCAGTCAATTTAGTTCAGGATTTTATAAATAAGCATAAAGAACATATTTCTTATTTTAATTATTCCCATCCTGCTCTACATTTTTATCAACAAACCTCTAGAACCGTAAGTGTATTGATTTTAAGAAATAAAAAGCGTTTAATTAAAGAAATTTCAGAAAGTAAAGATTTAATGATATTGTTGGGACAATCTACAATCAGAGATTTATCTAAAGAAGAAAAAAAGCAAGTTAAGCAACAACTTTTGGATATTTGTAAAACTATACCTTCTCTAGCTATTTTTATCCTTCCTGGAGGTAGCTTGTTACTACCTCTTTTGGTCAAGTTTATCCCTCAGTTATTACCTTCTGCTTTTAATGAGAATAAGTGATTTATATTTCCAACTTTTCTAATTCCTTATAATTTCTTTTCAGTCTTCGGGTCAAAATCCCATAGATTAACCTGTAGAAAAGTGCTATTATACCAACAAACACACCTATAGTTATCAATGTAACCACAATGATTAACCAAATAGGAGTTTCACCTCCTCCGTTTTTCTGGAATTCCTCTGTAAAGAAAACCATATATAGTGTAGTCCCAAACATTAAAGTAGCAAAGAAACTAATGTTTATCCAAATATATTGTTTTACCGTCCTTCTTGTTCTTATGATGTTTTCCATAAGCACTTTTGTAGAATCGGTTGACTGTATTTTTTTATAGTTTAAATAAAACCTAATTATAAAATAGATCAAGATCACATAGGATAATATTGAAGCAATCAAAGAAAAGGTCCCCATAGATTCTTTTTCTACTTCAGCATGCACCCCTGTTACCCTAAAGATAATATCCAAAGAAGCCCATAGCAAAAACTCGATGATACTAATAACAAAAATCCATTTCACTATCGAAGATGACTTTTTTAAAATCATTTGATAAATCTCTTTATATGATAATTTTGGAAGCACATCTTCTTGCCTCTTCCAGCCTTGCTTTAATAATTCTAATTCGTCCATATGGGGTTAAGGATTTAATATTTTTTTCAATTTTGTCTTTACACGATTCATCTTCACCCTGGCGTTTACTTCGCTAATACCCATGGTTTCGGCAATTTCTTTATAAGATTTATCTTCTAGATATAAAAAAACCAAAGCTTTTTCAATATCGTTTAACTGCTTTACGGCTGCATACATAAGTTTCAACTGTTGCTCTACCTCATCATCATATTCTTCGGCTTTTATCTTAAAATCTATCGATTCTATATCGGTAGTATTTAAACTTCTCTTAGACCTTCTATACAAAGTAATAGCCGTATTTAGTGCTACCCGATACATCCAGGTGCTAAACTTTGCATCTCCCCTAAATTTGGGGTACGCCTTCCAGAGTTGAATTGTAATTTCCTGAAACAAATCATTGTGCGAGTCAGGATCATTCGTATATATTCTACAAACCTTGTGCACAATGTTCTGATTTTGCTCAAGGTTAGTTACAAAACTATGTTCTAATTCTTTATTCACTTTTGATAGTTACATCTTATAAGTAGTAACCGATACCAATCTGTTACAAACAAAATTAATTTTATATCAATTTTATCACAAAAACTCATATTCTATAGGCCAAATAGTTTTTAGATTTTACCTTTGTAAAACAATTGTAATGGACTATGAATATACCTTTCTCTAATTTACCAAGATTGGTAATTATAGGTGGTGGTTTTGCCGGAGTTGCACTTGCCAGAAAAATGGTAAAAGAAGATGTACAGCTGGTATTATTGGACCGTCATAACTATCATACTTTTCAACCTCTTCTTTATCAAGTATCTACATCATCTCTGGAACCTGATTCAATAGCATATCCTCTTCGAAAAATTATCAAAAGGGGTAAAAATACTTACTTTAGGATGACCGAAGTAGAGGCTATTGACCCTGAAAGTCAAAAAGTACATACTAACATTGGTACCATCTCTTATGATTATTTGGTAATCGCCACAGGTGCAAAAACTAATTTTTTTGGAAACACCGCTATCGAAAATAATGCAATGCGTATGAAAAACTTACCGCAAGCATTAAATCTTCGTAGCCTTATGCTTGAAAACCTGGAACAAGCTGTAATTACGACCGATACCGAAAAAAGAAAAGAATTACTAAGCTTTGTACTCGCGGGGGCCGGACCCACCGGAGTTGAGCTCGCTGGTGGTATTGCCGAATTAAAGTTAAATGTATTACCAAAAGACTATCCAGATATGGATTTTAGTGATATGGAGATTCATTTGATAGAAGGCGCTTCACGTGTTTTACCTCCTATGAGTGAAAATGCTTCCAAAAAAGCAGCCAAATTTTTAGAAAAACTTGGTGTACATATACATTTAAACACTCAAGTAACCAACTATCAAAACAATGTGGTCAACACAAATACCGATCTTACATTAAAAACTGCTACATTTATTTGGTCTGCTGGTGTTACCGGTTCGCCTATTGCAGGTATTAAGGCAGAATCTTTGATTCCTAGGGCAAACCGATATAAAGTAAACCAATTTAATCAAATAAACGGGTATGAAAATGTTTTTGCCATTGGTGATATCTCTGTTATGGAAACAAAAAAATATCCCAAAGGTCATCCAATGGTTGCCCAACCAGCTATACAGCAAGGAACACATTTGGCCAAAAATTTAAAAAGGTATTTTAAGGGTAAAACTATGATTCCTTTTGAATATTTTGATAAAGGCTCTATGGCGACTATAGGACGCAATAAAGCGGTTGTCGATATAGGTAAGTTTAGATTTGGCGGCTTTTTTGCCTGGTTTATCTGGATGTTTATTCACTTATGGTTTCTGGTAGGTTTCAGAAATAGATTTGTTACTTTTTTTAATTGGACCTATAACTATATCAACTATGATAAGGCTGCCAGATTAATAGTAAGACCCTTTAAAAATGATAATGGTTCGATAGAAAGAGTTTGAAAGTTCTTAATTCTCCATAAATTCTAAAATAGGAAGGTTTTTAAAACCTTCTCTAGAAATCTTTTTACCTTGCATTGGTGGCTTTATCTTAAAATCTCCCAAGTCATATACTATTTTATCAAATAGTATGTAGTTAGATCCTGCTTTAATTTCAAGAATAAGGCCTGGCAATCCCCAGTATCCCAAAGGGCCATGGCTGGATTTTATATCTTCGGTAAACCAAACTTCTATAATATCAATATGTTCATGATCATTTGCATATAAATCAGAATCATCATGCAGATGCACGAAAATTGCTTTTCTACATGTATACCTACCAATGGTTTTTTTTTCATTTGTAATTTTCCAGTCCAGCTCCTCTAGTTTTTCAGAAATCAAATAATCTTTCCCCGAGTATCGATCAGTACTAACTTTTGTTCTTGAATCCAAATCCATATAGGTGACAGTATAACTTTTCTGAGATACTTCTCTACTTATAAAAGTATGTCCATTCTCACCATATTCAATAGAGTTATTGATAGTATCATTTACTATTTCATTTAGAGGATAATGAATAGATTTATAACTATCTACTCTCAGAATACTTGTATATTCATACATAAGAAGTTCCTTTTCATGTGTTTTGGCTTTATCTTTTATGAGATCACTAATTTCTTTCCCTCCGTTATGCTCTGCTTCCCATTCACTGGATCTAAGACTATGGTAATTAGCTTTTCTAACTTCTTTATAAAACACTGTAAACTCTTGCCCATTCGCGCCTAGCGAGAATAGCGCAATAACTAGTAATCCTATTTTTCTCATGATTTGATTGATGAATGTGATGACTCAAAAGTAATTCATATTCTTTTAACTAAAAAATTAGTTAAAAGAATAATTACTCTAATCATACAATTCATCACCCTATTCTGACAATTGAGAAATTTTCAATTTCAATTTCACCAATCTTCATAGACTTTTGAATCATCAATCAAAATAGTACCACAAAATGAAACTAATACTAACCATTTCTTTTTTACTTATTTCATTTATCTCTAATGCACAAATCATCATTAGCGGCCAGGTTACAGACACCAAAGGTATACCCATTATTGGAGCCAATGTTTATCTTGACGGAACTTACGATGGTAGCTCCTCTGATGAAGATGGAAGTTTTTCTTTTACTTCTTCAGAAACTGATCAACAAACCTTAATCGTATCCTTTTTATCCTTTGAAACATATTATCTAACTGCCGAAATCAAAGAGATGAAGGATTTAAACATCAAATTAAAAGAAGATGTAAACTCCCTAGGCAGTGTTGTGCTTAATGCAGGATCTTTTTCTGCAGGTGATAATAGCAAAGCCTCTGTATTAACTCCCCTGGATATTGTTACAACAGCAGGGTCTGCAGGAGATTATATTGCTGCCCTACAAACTTTGCCAGGAACATCAAATGTTTCTGAAGACGGCCGACTTTTTGTTCGCGGAGGTGACGCCAATGAAACCAATATTTATATTGATGGTTTACAAGTTTTTCAACCTTTTTTGGCAACCACTAATAACATCCCTACTCGTGGTCGTTTTTCTTCCTTCCTTTTCAAAGGAACAAATTTTTCAACAGGTGGGTATTCTGCAGAGTTTGGAGATGCACTATCGAGCGTATTGCTTCTTAATACCATTGATGAACCTGATCAAGAAAAAACAGACTTTCAATTTATCAATGTGGGACTAGGCGGAGGGAATACACAAAAGTGGAAAAACAGCTCCCTAAGTGTAAATGCTTTTTATGTAAACCTAAAACCGTATCAAGATATTATAGAACAACGAGTAGAGTGGTTAAAACCATATGAATCCCTATCTGGAGAAGCCGTATATCGCCATAAACTAGGTGACGGACTTTTAAAAGTATATGGTGGACTCAATTATGCCAACTTCGATCTTATACAAGAAGACATCGATGTTGCAGAAGGAATCAATTTTGGGCTAAAAAATCGAAACCTGTACCTTAATACTTCTTACAAAGGTAACCTTGGAAACGACTGGGATATTACCGCAGGAGCAAGCTTTGCAAATGATTATAATGATGTAAAAATTATAAACACCGATGTAACAGACGATGAAAACAATTTTCATCTTAAAGTTAAACTGAGAAAGCGCTTCAGCAATCGATTTAAACTTAATTTTGGAGCAGAACAATTTATAAATTCTTTCTCTGAAAAAGCCCAAGGCCCAGACTTTGATACTTTCAGAACAAAACATGATAATAACAGTACAGCTCTTTTTACCGAAGCCAATATTTTCTTTAGTAAAAAACTAGCGATGCAAATAGGCGGAAGAGGTGTTCATAACACTTTATTAGAGTACTCCAAAATATCACCAAGAGCTTCTTTGGCTTATAAAACTTCAGCTACATCTCAAATTTCATTGGCCTATGGAGATTTCTATCAAGCAGCTCAAAATGAAGTATTAAAATTTAATACAACATTAGAACCCGAAAAATCTTCTCATTATATACTTAATTACTTATATCAAAAAAACGGAAGAACTTTTAGAGCAGAAGGCTATTATAAAACATATGATAACTTAATAAAATTTGATACTGAACGCCCTCAATTTGACAGCAATTTTAATAATAACGGAGACGGTTATGCCACCGGTATTGATCTTTTCTGGAGAGACAACAAGTCTATCAAAAATCTTGAATATTGGGCTAGTTATTCTTATCTGGATACAGAGAGAAATTATAGAAATTATCCCAACAGCGCTACTCCAAACTTTGCTGCAACTCACAACTTATCATTAGTCACCAAATACTGGATTGGTGATTGGAAATCCTTATTAAGCACTACCTATAATTTTGCTTCAGGAAGACCATATAACGACCCTAATACTGGTGTTTTTCAAAATCAAAAAACCAGAACATTTAACTCCTTAAACTTTAGTTGGGCTTATTTGATTAGTCAACAAAAAATCTTGTATTTCTCAGTTTCAAACGTACTTGATTTTAATAATGTATTCAATTATCAATATGCAAGTACTCCCGATATAAACGGGGATTTTGCAAGACGGGCAATTCGACCTAATGCAGATCAATTTTTTATTCTAGGTTTCTTCTGGACCATAAGTGACAACAAAACCGATAATCAATTAGATAACTTATAAAATCAAACAATTATGAAAACTACACTTCTTGTATTAACAACGTTATTTTTAGCTTTTTCGACACCTGGCTTTGCTCAAGAAAACAATCCATCTATAGAGGTTCATGTAACCAATATAAAATCAAACAAAGGCAATATATCGGTTGGACTCTATAAAGGGAAAGATAATTTCTTACGGAAAACATATAAATCTATTAAAGTGAAGGCAAATAAAAGTGGAGTAACTGTTACTTTCGAAGATATTATGCCAGGCGAATATGCCATTTCATTATATCATGACGAGGATGAAAACGAAAAATTAAATACATTTTTAAGAATTCCAACCGAGCCATATGGAGTAAGTAATAATGCCAAAGGACAATTTGGCCCTCCAAAATGGGAAGGTGCAAAGTTCAATGTTGAAAGCGAAATTGTAGTGCAAAACATAAAACTATAACAGCAGATAACATTTCATCTATAAAAAATAACAACTCGGCCATAAAAACTATAATTACACCTCGCTCCTATTGATCTTTACATCATAAACATAAAACAAAAACAACTATGAAGACTTTAGCTATGATACTAACCCTGATAACAGCAGTAGCAGTAAACTCACAAACTAGCTACGAAAAAGGAATGAAAAAAGCATTTGAGTTATGGGGGGACAAAAAACCTGATGAAGCAATTAACCTATTCGAGCGAATAGCAAGAGCAGAAAAAGAGAATTGGTTGCCATTTTATTATGCGGGGCAAGTTCATATAATAACTACTTTTGGGCTTAAAGATGCAACAGAAATCGAGACACGTTTAAAAAAAGCTCAGGATTTCTTAAATGAAGCCAAAACTTTCTCAAAAGACAATGCAGAAATTCTAATTATGGAAGCTATGCTTAATACTGCTTATGTGGTATACAATCCTTCAGTATATGGTATGACACACTCTGCAAAAGTTGAAGAGCTTTATCAAAAAGCAAAGGCTTTAGAACCTAAAAATCCTAGAGCCATGTTGTATCATGCCGAATGGAAAATGGGTGGTGCAAAATTCTGGGGTAAAGACCCAAAAGCCTTTTGTCCTGAAATAGAAAAAGCTATCTTGTACTTTGAAAACGAAACCAAACGTGACATTCCATTTTATCCTAAATGGGGATTGGATCAGGTAGAGAGAATCCAACAAAATTGTAAATAGAAGACTGTAGTAAAATGAGCCATCAAAATTTCATAAAAGGAAGTATCTTAAAAATAGTGCGAATTAGCTTTGTTATTGCAATAGTTATTGAGTTAGCTTTTTTACTATTCAAAATAGGAAAACCAATAATATGGCAAAAAGAGCTTGAAAACTTATTAATCCATTTTATGTTCGCCTTCCCCCTAACGATAGTTAATGGATACTTCTTTGATTTTGTAGACAAATGGTATACCTGGGAAAAACAACCACAAAAAAGATTGTGGTTTGGGGCTATTGGCTCTATCATTTTAACAATGATCACTCTGGCTATAGTAAGAGTTGTACTAGTAGTTGGTATTTATGGAAAACCCCTTGATAAATTTCTTCAAGATGAAACGTTGGGTTTTTATCTCACCGGATTCACTATTACAATGATAGCTTCACTCTTTTTTCATGCATTTTACTTTTACAAAGAGTTACAAAAGCAAAAAATTACAGAGCAAAAGATTATCGCCGGAACAGCTTCTGCCAAGTTTGCTGCCCTAAAAAATCAATTGGATCCACACTTTTTATTTAATAGCCTTAATGTATTGACCTCATTAATTGAAGAAAACCCAAAAATGGCTCAAAAGTTTACTACATCCCTATCCAAAGTATATAGGTATGTTTTAGAACAAAAAGATAAAGAACTGGTAACAGTAGATGAAGAACTAAAATTTGCCAGAACTTACATGACATTGGTTCAGTTACGCTTTGAAGACAGTATTGTATTCGATATCCCCGAAAAGGCATCAAACCTTGAAGCAAAGGTGGTACCGCTTTCATTACAAATTTTACTTGAAAATACCGTTAAGCACAATGTAGTAATGCCAGAAAGACCTTTACACATTAAAATTTATGAAGATAATGGGTTTCTTATTGTAGAAAACAACCTTCAACCCAAAGAAGTAATAAAACCAAGCAGTGGTGTTGGGCTAGGAAATGTAAAACAACGATACGCTCTTCTTACAAAACGAGAATTTGCCGTGTACAAAACAGAAAAAGCTTTCGTAGCAAAGCTTCCGATATTAACCAAAAAAATAACATTTGCAGATATGGAAATATCACAAAATATACAAAGTATTGAAATGGCTAAAAGTCTAAAATATGAACGTGCCAAAGAGCAAGTAAAGAAAATGAAAGAATTTTATGCAAACCTTACTTCCTATTGTATCGTAATTCCATTCCTGGTATTCATTAATTACAATACTACTGGTTTTGATATACCCTGGGTTATTTTCCCTACTATTGGTTGGGGAATTGGAGTAGTATTTCATTACATGGAAGCTTTTGATCACCATCTAATATTTGGTAAAAGCTGGGAAACAAAGAAGATTAAAAAATACATGGAAGAATCAAAAAGCAACTATCATGAAAGATTATAAAAACAACAAGGCTTATGAACGAGCGAAAGAAAGAGTAGAAAAAGAAAAAGGGTTTTATTCGCATCTCACAGCTTATATTATTATCAATATTGCGTTGTTATTTCTCAATGCAGACTTTGGAGAACCTGATCTTAATAATTGGTTTCGTTGGAACATGCTTCTAACACCAGCTTTATGGGGAATAGGACTTCTATTTCATGGAATATCTGTTTTTGGAAAAACGCCTTCATTTGGTAAAAAATGGGAAGAAAAAAAGATCAAAGAATTAATGGATAAAGATGATTTTTAATTGCAATACCATCCATATGGAAGACATCGAAAAGCACAATAAGAACTATAAAAGAGCCAAAAAAAGGGTTGAAGATGAAAAAGGATTTCATATTCACCTGGTGATTTACATTTTGATAAATATAGCCATCTTGTTTTTTAGATATAGGATCTTAGTATATATAAATGCAGATACCAAAGATGAAGATTTCTTTTTCTGGTGGAGATTCGGGACTATTATTACACCGGTATCATGGGGCATTGGCTTATTTTTTCATTGGTTGTGGGCTTACAAAAAGACATTTTTATTTAATAAAAAATGGGAGAAGAAAAAGATTAAAAAAATACTAGAAGAAGAAGAAGAAAAAAAGAGATTTTAAAACACTAATATTATGAAAAACTTTGACGAACAAAAAAGATATGAGCGTGCAAGAGAGCGTGTACAAGAGTTAAAGAAATTTTACAACAATCTGATATCATACATTTTGGTAATAGGGTTTTTGGCCGGAATAAATTATTATCAAAATGAATGGCACTACCCTTGGTTTTTATGGGCCGCATTTGGTTGGGGAATAGGTTTGGCTTTTCACGCCGTAAAGGCTTATCGATTAAACCCAATGTTTAACAAAGACTGGGAAGAACGAAAAATCAGAAAATACATGGAAGAAGATGAAAATGATCAAAAGCAACTTTGGGAGTAACATAAATCTCATTTTGTTAACAACAACTTATAATCAATCAAAAAAATGAAATCAATACTCAATATATTTCTTGTGTTTTTCTTAGGTTTAACCTATGCGCAAGAATCTTTTATAGTCCAGAATGTGACGCTGTTTGACGGAGAAAAAATCACAAAAGAAGTTTCTGTACTCATTCAGGACGGAACCATAAAAAAAATTGCAAAAAAAATAAACAGCAATAACAAGGTGATCGATGGAACAGGTAAATTTCTTATGCCAGGAATGACCAATGCTCATGTGCACGCCTGGGCCTCCATGTCGTTAAATCAGGCTGCCAAAGCCGGCGTTCTAAACCTACTAGATATGCACGGTGTCGAGCCTTATCAAACCAAAATGAAATCTATGAGGGACTCTACGAACTATGCAAGATTTTATGTAGCAGGTTATGCTGCAACTGCTCCAGAAGGACACGGAACACAATATGGTTTTCCCGTACCTACCCTATCGAAACCTGGGGATGCCATAAAATTTGTAGAAGATCGTGTTAATGCTAATGTCGATCATATTAAAATAATCGTGGAGCCCTGGAAACCAACCTTGTCACACGAAACGGTAAAAGCCGTGATCGATGAAGGACATAAAAAAGGAAAAAAAGTAGTGGTACACGTCTCTAAAGTAGAAGACGGTTATCAGGTGATTAACAATAATGCCGATGGATTAGTACATATTTGGCACGACAAATCATTAACAGATGACAAACTGAAACAACTATCAAAAGATAAGAACTTTTTTGTGATTCCTACATTGCTTACTACGATTTTGGTTCAAAAAAACCTTTTGAAAAAAACTGAGAAAGAAGTAGCCGATAAAAAAGCCTTTTTGTTGGCTGAAGTACAGCGGTTGCATAAAGCAGGAATACCTATTCTAGCGGGTACAGATCCTCCTAATGCTAATATTAATTATGGTAGTGATTTATACAAAGAGCTTGTATTATTGTCTGAAGCCAAGATACCAAATATTGATATTCTAAAAGGAGCAACTTCATATCCGGCAGACCATTTTGAATTGGGTAAATTGGGATACATTAAGGAAGGATACATAGCTGATATGTTGTTGTTAGAGAAAAGCCCAATTGAAGATATTAAAAACATTGAGACTATTAGCTCAGTATGGAAAGCCGGTAAAAAAGTAGAATTAAAACAATAATCCCTCTTAAAATGAACGTAATTATTATAGAAGACGAAAAACCTGCTGCGAGACGGCTTAATAGAATGCTAGCAGATTTAAACATTACTGTACACACCATGCTTCATTCTGTGCAGGAATCTATCGAATGGTTTAGTAACAATGAGCATCCGGACCTTATTTTTCTGGATATCCAATTAAGTGACGGGCTTTCTTTCGAGATTTTTGATGTAGTTACGATAAAAAGCTCAATAATATTTACCACAGCTTATGATGAGTATGCTCTTAAAGCTTTTAAATTAAATAGTATTGATTATTTGCTAAAACCAATAGATGATGAAGAGTTAGATATTGCTGTAAAGAAGTATCAAGAACAGTTACCCAAAATGCAACAATTGCAAGTGGATTTTGAAGATATCAAAAAATTGTTGATCAACCCAATGGATCGCACTTATAAAAAACGATTTACTGCCAAAGTGGGTCAGCACCTCAAGATCTTTTCGGTAGAGGATATCGAGTGTTTTTATTCTGAAAACAAAGGCACTTATCTTCATACTACAGATAATAGAAATTATTTGATTGATACCACCTTAGAATCGCTCGAAGAAGAACTAAACCCTCAGCAATTCTTTAGGGTAAGTCGAAAATTCTATATCAATATAAATGCTATTAAAGATATTATCTCGTATACCAACTCAAGACTTCAGATTAAATTAAATCATTTCAATGAACAAGAAGTTATTGTTGCTCGCGAACGTGTAAAGGACTTTAAAATGTGGTTAGAATAATAGAGAGCCACATTTTAAAGTCCTAATATCCCTTTCCTTTTTTTAGTCGTTATGAGTGTTGGATATAAATATTCTGGAAAAATAAAAGTATTACTTACATTTGGCAATACACACATCCATCATAATGACAACTCGCAACATACCCTACTTTGGTAAATATTATCTGGTACCATTATTTGTCTTAATCTTCAACTCTATTAATTTTTGTGCTCAGGACAGTGGTATTCAAAATGTTCTGGCATATATCAAACAGGCCTCAATATATTACGGAGAAGAAGATTATGAAGCAAGCATGTCATATTTTGATCAAGCAGAAGAAATAGCTAAAGAAATACGTCATGATTCTTTATTATCTGTTATATATACCAGAAAAGGTCATATCCATCTAAGAGATGGAAAAAACAAAAATGCGTTAACTGCTTATACAAAAGCATTAGATATTGCAGAATTAACAGAGTATAAAGAATTAGAAATAACTGCCAATTCAGGCCTTATTGTTATTCTAAGAAGAATGAATCGATTAGATAAAGCTCTAAAAATTGCACATCGTTCTCTTAAATTGATACCCCACACCAAATTTTATAAAAAAGAGGGGCACGCCAGTATTGTTATTCTTGCAAGCGAAGTGCATTTAGATCAAGAACAATATGATTCTACATTACACTATATAGAAAAAGGATTAGAGATAAGCAAAGAACTGGGATATCAAGAAGCCATTTTAGACTTATACATTAAAAAGGGAATGGTATACTATTACCAAAAAAAATATGATAAATCCCTGAGTTTTTTAGTTCAAGCCAAAGACATTCTATCCCAAAAAGAAATAGAGAATAAGTCTTTCCCTTTAATAAACACTAGCTATTTCATTGCAAGCTGTTATTATCAACAAGGGTATTATGACCTAGCAATTAGTATATTACTGGATAGCATCAATAGGTTTGAAAAAAATGATCTTTTTAAACCCCCCGCAATTCGATCGCACCTACTACTAGCCAATTGTTATAATGAAAAAAAAGAGTATGAGAAAGCAAATCAATGGCGCAGTACATACGTAAAACTTAATGAATCTTATCAAAATGACAAAGATCAAACTGTAGATATCATTCATGAAAGGGAAACTAAAAAGCTTCAAAAAGAAATAACACATATAAGAGCAGATCAAATCAAAGATAAGCAAGCCAAAAATCAAATATTTTGGATTCTTTTGCTTACCACAACGGCATTGATATGTTTTGTTTTTATGTATTTTAAAAGGCAAAGATCTAATAGAACTTTGTTTAACAAATTAATACAAGAAATCAATGATTTAGAGTCGATAAGTCAAGGCGCAATTAACAAGGAAGAATCGCGCAAAGAAATTATCATTGATGATCAGAAAGTTCAGGAAATTATTAAGGGTCTGGAAAAATTAGAAATTCAGGAATATTTTCTAAAATCTGAATGCAATCTACGATCAATGGCAAAAAAGTTAAAAACCAATGCCACTTATTTATCCAAAATCATAAACATCCACAAAGAAAAAAACTTTACAGACTATATCAATGAACTAAGGATCGAGTATGTCATAAAAAGACTAAAAGATGACAACAAGTTTAGGTCTTTTTCTATTCAATCCATTGCCAAAGAAATTGGATATAAGAGCAGTTATTCACTAGTTAAGCACTTTAAGGCAAAAACGGGAATCAACCCATCCTTTTATATTAAAAGTCTTGACAAACAGCATGTAGACTCAAAAATTAACGTATAATCCATGACCATTTTAAACAATTTAGCCATACAGAATTACTAGAAAACCTTAAAATAAAATATATTTCTAACGAAATACATTTTTCTTGATCATCATACACTTCACAATCAAGAAAAAATCAAGTAAATAACTAAATCGTTTTAACAATGAAAAAAAAAGGAATGCAAAACATCGATCTCAAAAAGATAACAATAGCAAGGATTAACACAGATGCTATGAAAAACATAGAAGGAGGAAGCAGTGTTTTAACCAGCGAATATTTTGAAAACGCAAACGGAGTCGTCGTTGATCATTGTTATCATGAAAAATAAACATCATTTTTAGAATGTAAATTATCCTGCCAATGTGCAGGTTTTTTTTATGGCTATTTTGTTTAAAATGGTCATACTTCATTTTCAATACCCCCAATTGCTACATACTTTAGTTTCAGCATCAAAACATCTTTAGCGATTGTTTTTGATAAAGGGGCAGCCGAAAACCTTATCTATTAGAGTAGGCAATTAAAACTTATCATCATGCTTAATACCATTTTAGATGTAAAAGGAGCAACTCCATTAAACAAAAAAGAACAACAAACAATCAAAGCAGGTACATACTATGGCGATCAATGTCTTAGCCATTGCAGTGGCCGTTGCTCTTTTGGACGCTGTTTTGAGCAGTTGGACTAAATAGTAATTTCCCTAAGGTCAAAGCCTTGGGGATTTTTGTTGTATTTCTAATTTAAACTATCACGTAAAATGATTCACAAAATTTTAAAAGTAAACGGAGTTAAGGTACTTAAAAAACAATATCAGAAATCAATTCAAGGTGGTTCTCATGGATGCCAAAATGTAGCAAGAAAATGTATCGTAAATAGTGATTGCTGTTCGGGAAACTGTGGAGTAGAAAGAATAATCAATGGAAACATAGTACACCTTTCTATATGTTCATTTTTATGACTACAGGGCTTTATTTTTCAAACACATCGTAAAGGTTAAAAATAAAGTAGTCATCACAATAACAGACAGAACAGTGCAACTGTCTTAAAACGTTTGCCATAATAACAACTAATAATTTCTAACAAGATGAAAAAATTAATGCAACTAAAAGGCTCCCAAATTTTGAACAAAAAAGAGCAAAAGTCAATAAATGGAGGTAACACAGGAATGCGATGTTATAGTCATGCCGATTGTAGTGCTTTAAATTCGATTCCCGGTTTTGAGCACGAAGAATTCTTCTGCTTTTGGGGAATGTGCCAAATAATGTAATAGATTATTTATTACGATTACATTATCATAAAAAAGTCAAGAGATTATTTGATCTTTTGGCTTTTATAAAAAAACGATCTCACTAACATTTAGATTAATACTCCCATTGACGTTTTTTATTAAGCTCTTCTTCTGCTTCGAGTTCTTCTTGAGGAATCACTTTTAAGAAAGATGGGTGTTGCTCGATTGCATATTCAAGTTTGGCAACGATATCATCGATAGAATCATTTTCATAATCGATATCCAACGGTTCTTTAATCACCATAGACTGTAGAATACCTCTTTTTTTGATGCGTATACCTTTTTTATCAAAAGATCTTCTAAAACCATCAATAACAATAGGGATTACTATGGGTTTGTATTGTCTTATGATATGTGCAGTACCTTTACGAATCGGTTTAAAGGGTTTTGTTGTTCCTTGCGGAAATGTAATCACCCAGCCATCTTCTAGAGCTCTTTTGATATTAGTAATATCACTCATTTTTACTTGCCGATTGATATCTTTTCCTGCTGCCCTCCAGGTACGTTCTACGGTAATTGCACCGGCATATGCCAAAATTCTAGCCAATAAACCCGCACGCATTGTTTCTTTTGCAGCTACATAGTATAAATTAAGCTTTGGTTTCCATAGATACCCAATATTCTTTATAGAATCTGTGCGACCACTTAAACTTGCATTAAACACATGAAACATAGCAACTACATCAGCAAAATACGTCTGATGATTTGATACAAATAGCACGTTATTATCTGGAAGTTCTTTAAAAATTTCACTTCCTTCGATTTGCAACTCATTAAACCCCCTGTAACGCCTATGCGTCATAGCTCCCATAATTCGGATTAGCCAAGTTTTTAAAAACAATATATGTCCAAATGGATTTCTTTTAAATAATCCCATAGATTTTTTATTTATCAAAAACGCATTGATGAGAGAAGTTTAAAAAGAGCTTGTTTGCTTGTATTAAAACTAATCAAAATTCATCAAATAATTAGATCATTTCTGGCTTTATTCTATAAATTTCGTAGAAAAAGCGGTGCAAAATATACAAAATCATTACACTATCATAGATTTGAGGAAAATTTTGAGTTCGCTAAGCATCATAGCTGTAGCACCCCAAACCGTATAACCATTTAATTTAAAGGAAGGTACCTCTATATTATTTGCATATGAAGTAGATAATTTTTGTGAAGTTACATTATGATCACTAAGTAATTCTGCCAAAGGAACCTCGATAACTTTGGCCACTTCTTCTTTTTGAAGCACAAAATCTGGTCTTCTTTCGGTAAACCCCATAAAAGGATGAACCCAAAAATTGGATGGAGGTATATATACCCTGGTAAGCGGTTTTACTACCTTAATAGTATTCATCATTACCCCTACTTCTTCCTGGGTTTCTCGCAATGCAGTATCGATATAACTATGATCAAAAGTTTCGGCCTTGCCACCTGGTAGTGCTATCTGACCCGAATGTACACCTTCGTACTCGGGGCGAAGAATTAAAGCAATATGAGCAAGTGCTTCTTTGGGGTAAAAAAGCATCATTACGGCAGCATTTCTGGGATTTCTTTCTTCAATTTTAAGCATATTCAATTCCCTCATTCTCATCTCGGGGGCCATAATAAAATGTGACGATTCTCCCGGTACTGACATTTTCTGTATTTTTGGAATTAAATTTTTAAATGTTTCAAATGTCATTTGTTCGATCTATTTTTTTCTTTTTCGTATGCATCATAGTATTCTCTAATTGTGAAGATACACATTCTAAAAAAAATAAACAGAATACTTCAAAAAATGCCGATTCTGTTACCATAGATGTCAAAGAAACTAAGCAAGAATCCAAAAAAGAGGAGAACATCAAGGTGCCCGGAGCAAAATCGGAAGAAGAACCCTTCAAACTTACCAATAAGAACTTAAGAGAGTTTATGGCTCAATATGGAAAGGAAAACCCTGAAACTCTAGTAAGAATTACTACAAAATTTGGCAAAATAGATATTCAATTATATAAAGAAACCCCGCTTCACAGAGCCAATTTTATTTACCTCGTAAAACAGAAGTATTTTGATGAAACTTTTTTCTATCGCGTAGCCAAAGGGTTTGTTATTCAAGGTGGTAATAGCGATCGACAACAAATGGCAAAAAAACGTTTTGAGATTGGTGACTATACAATTCCGCAAGAACCGGTCAAAGGATTAAAACATGTACGTGGAGCTGTAGCTTTGTCGAAACAATGGGTTGACAATCCATCAAATCGCTCTACCCCCTATGAGTTTTTCATTGTAATTGCAAAAAAAGGTGCCGATCATCTAGATGGGGAGCATACCATTTTTGGAAAAGTTATTCGTGGCATGAACGTAGCAGACAAAATATCTAATGTTCCTGTAGACGGCAGTGAATGGCCCAAAGAGAATATCTTTATCAAGGCCGAAGTAATTAAATAAAAGCGGACCCGAAGTCCGCCTTTACAATTTTAGCAAGGTGAAGCTATAGTTTCACATTGACAAGTGTTTCTGGTACCTACATACCATTTTACACGCTCCTTATACTCTCCCATAGGATGTGCCAAACCACCTTTTAAGCGTGCTACTGTTTCTCTGTTTAATTGTAACTTCTTGAAGTTTTCTTTTTTCATGATATAAAAGTTTTATGATTTATACCATTATATCAACAAGAAAGAAAAATTGTTACCCTATAAATGGGATTTATTTCTCTTTTCGTCAAAAGTAAAATCACCGACCGCACACATTGTTATCGACCAACGGCACTTGGCAGGTGTTCTGCACAGGTAGGTGACCCGCCCGCGCACTGGGTTTATCGATCAGCGGTAAAAGGAGACCTTCCCGCACAGGGTAAAAACCAACCCGCGCACCAGGGTGAGGCGTCCGCACGGCGCGGAGACCCCAACCCAGTGCGCGGGCCAGTAATAATGCGGTTTTTTAAAAAGCCCTGGTAATCGAAGTGTATCTGATTTGGATAATTATTGACTATCAACTACATCATAATTTCTGGGTATGGCCTTTAGGGTTGCAAACTAACTAACCAGAAATTAAAATAATGTTACGATTCTATTTCGATTTCTACAGTACAATCCTCTACTTCTACACATCCTCCCCATTTTTCGCATGAAAATCCAAAAAAACTTTCTCCTTCAGGTTTAGAGGTGGCACGACATGTTACTTTTATCTTAATCTTTAATGCCCTTGCTTCTAGTAATCCATCTAATCTATCTTCGTATTTAAAGTTTTCGTTTGTGGCCAATTTTGCTTCTAAGACATCAGTTTGTTCAGAAACTACCTGTGCTGTATAAATACCATCTCCTTTCTTCGCGTCAAATCCTTCTCCTGAATCCACAAAACTTTTTCCATTAACATCATAGGAATCTAATTTTTTATAATCGCTATCAAAACTTACTAATTCAACGGTTTCAATATTACGCCCTGCTAATATTGAATCTGTATTGATTAAGAATGCCACAGATTCATTTAATAATTGTCTCTGCACTCTTAGCTCTTCTGCTTCAATTACAGCGATGTCCATAACTTCATCATCCTTAGCACATCCAATAAGTGCAACTATAAATAAGAATAATAATAAATTGTTTAAAATTGAATTTTTCATTGTTTTAAATTTTTTAGGTTTTTATACCTCTATATCAACAACAACAAAAATTGTTACCCCTAAACACAAAAAAGTTTTTGTAATACGTACTATATATACATATCTACAAAAACTTTTGATTTATTAATTGATTAAAAAGCTTATGCTTTTTTTAGAAAGCTATTGTATTGATTCACTCTAATTATCAACTATTGACTACATCACAATTTCTGGGTATAATAATTGTAATCTGCAATCACCCGATCGACAAAATGCAGTGGTTTTTCTTGAGGATTAACATCCATCAAAGCGCTCACTTTATTTGAAAGCTGTAAAATTACATTATGATCTGCATCCCTCCTGGCTTCAGTATAAATAGTTTTAATTTTACGCATCTCAGCATCACTAAATACGGTTACTTGCGGATATATTGGAGTATAATCATCTGGAATATCAACCAGTATCGTTTGATTAAACTGTACTCGTTGACGTTCGCTAATTACTGTTGTTCCGGCCGCCATATCGCCAAGGCGTTGTCCTCTTCCGCTTAATAAAATAGCTACCACAGCTACACCTCCAGAGGCCAATGAGATATCAAGTAATCGAAGTAACCAACGTATTAAATAATTCGAAAAAGCCGGCCTCGAGCCGTCCAAACGAACCACTTTTAATTTCATCGCAGCTTTACCTGGTGTTTTTCCGTCCCAAAACGTTTCCCATAAAAGAAAATATAAAAAGGGTGGTATTCCTAAAATTAGCCAAAACGCCCATTGATCTCCCATATCAATATCCAAAGCTCCTATTACAAAAATGATCGCAATAAAATATGCTATGAAAATCAACAAATCAATAAGATATGCCAATATACGCTCTCCTATTCCTGCAGCATTTTGTTGTATACTAACATTTTGAGCAGTTTCTATTTGAAAATTATCCATTAATTCTGTTTCTTTGAGCCTCTTAATCTATGATACATGCGCGAGGCTGCTTTTGTGAGGCAAAATAAAGATAAATGGTTAAAATTTGAAAGTGTTCTGGTTAATAATGCATTAATCGCACCAGATGAGCTTTCCGATTTGTATATAGAAATCACCGATCATCTAAGCTACGCTCAAACATTTTATCCCAATAGTCAAACCCTTAATTACCTTAATGGTTTGGCCTCAAGTGCGCATCAAAAGATTTACAAAACCAAAAAAGAGAAAAAAAATCGATTTTATTCATTTTGGGTAAAAGAGTTTCCACTTGAGTTTTACAAATACCAAAAACAGCTTTTAATAACCTTTTTGATTGCGGCTCTTTTTACTGCAATTGGGGTATATTCGTCGGCTACAGATGGTGCTTTTGTGCGATCTATACTTGGCGACAGTTATGTTAATATGACCTTAGAAAATATTGCCAATGATGATCCTATGGCGGTCTATAAGCAAATGGGAGAAACCAATATGTTTTTGGGTATAACGATTAACAATATACGTGTTGCTTTAAATTGCTTTATACTTGGTGTTATGTTTGGTATAGGGACCATTTATATGCTTATGCAAAATTTTATCATGTTAGGCTCTTTTCAGTATTTTTTCTATGATAAAGGTTTGTTATGGGAAAGCGTTCGCACCATCTGGATCCATGGTACTATAGAAATTTCGGTAATTATTATTGCCGGGTGTGCCGGCTTGGTAGTTGGTAATGCTATTTTATTTCCCAGAACATATACACGTCTTACTTCTTTTGTAAGAGGTGTTAAAGCAGGACTGAAAATTGTAATAAGTACTGTTCCATTCTTTATTGTTGCCGGATTTTTGGAAGGTTTTGTAACCAGACATACAGAAATGCCCGATTGGTTGGCTATTTTTATCATATTAGGGTCTTTATCCCTTATTCTTTTTTATTATGTAATTTACCCCAGACAACTATATAACAAATCAAAAAAATGAATACAAATAAATACATAGAATTTAAAAAAAAGAGAGAACTTGGTGATATTCTTACAGATACTTTTGCTTTTTTAAGAAACGAAGGAAAATCGTTGTTTTCGGTTTTAATGAAAACATGTGGAATTCCATTTGTACTACTCTTGTTGGCTTCTGCTTACTATACCTATGCTTCTTCAAACTTATTTGATCCGGTAAGTATAAGTAATGGAGATATGTTTAATTCTGGAGCGATGCTCATATCATTATTTTTAATGTTGGCAGCTTTGCTAGCTTTTTATGGTTTGCTCTTTGGAAGTGTTCTGCACTATATCAAGTCTTATGTAACCAACAATGGGATCGTTGATTACGAATCGGTGACCAAAGGAGTGAAAGAAGATTTTGGAAGTATTCTTGGCTTAGGAGTTCTTTCTGGTATCATCATCTTTTTTGGGTTTATGCTATGTGTTTTACCTGGAATTTATCTTTATGTACCAATGAGTCTGGTATTTGCCATATTGGTATTTCGCAATGTAAGCGTTTCAGATTCTATAAGTGAAAGTTTCCAGCTTGTAAAAAATGAATGGTGGATCACCTTTGCAACCCTTTTTGTATTAGGTATCATCATTTGGGTGATTAGCATGGTATTTTCTATTCCTGCACTTGTGTACACATTTAGCAAAACATTTACAGCAGCTTCTGAAGGTACATATGCAGACCCTTCTGCTATGGTAGATTGGGTTTTTATCGCGTTGAATACCATTTCATCGGCTGCACAATATGCATTATATGTTATTACTGCAATTGCCAGTGCTTTTATATATTTTAATCTAAATGAAAGAAAATATTCAACTGGAGCTTTAGAACAAATTGATTCTTTAGGAAACAATTCATAATAACTTGGCGTGGTGGTTAATAATGTATTCCACCTGGACAAAATCCCTTGAAATACCCAGTAAATTGAGAATTTTTTATTGCTTTTTATTAATCATAATTTCTTCTTTTCCTGTAAAGGCTCAGGATAGTATCGCTATTGCTAATACTGAAGAAATCGTTTACGATCTTGATTCTCAAAAAGAAATAAAGGAGTTTGATCAAGAGCAATTACAAGAATATCGCAATCAAGAAGATTTTAATTATACCGAATACGAAGAAGTAGAGAACTGGTGGACACAGTTTAAAAAATGGGTAGGACAGCTGCTTCAAAGATTCTTCAGATGGCTATCTGGAGGGGAAATTACAGGTTTTTGGGCCTTTGTTCTTAAGATATTACCCTATATCATAGTGATAGCCGTATTGTTCTTATTGGGGTGGTTGTTTCTTAAAGTAAATCCAACCGATATGCTTCTAGAAAAACAAGATCCTCCGCAGATCGAACTCACCGAAGATGAAGATATAATTCAAAACCAGGATATTCAACAATTAATACATCTGGCATTGCAAAACAATAATTATCGTTTGGCAATTCGATATTATTACTTGTTTGTATTAAAAAAGTTATCCGATCTTGAGTTCATCGAATGGGAGTCCCAAAAAACGAATACCGATTATATCAAAGAATTAAGTGATGTTGGCCTAAAAGATCAATTTAAGATAATCACAAAACTTTATGATTACATCTGGTACGGAAGCTTTGAGGTAAATGAAAAATCATATAAAAAGGCTGAAAAAGAATTTTTGTCTATAAGTAATCAAATTGAACGCTAATTATCAATGAGCAAAAACGCCAAAATATTCATTATACTCATTGTTGCAGTAATTGGCTTGCTTACCTATCTGGAAGCTAGCGAACCAGAACCTATTAATTGGTTTCCTAGCTATGCCAAATCAGACAAAATCCCTCTGGGTACGTATGTATCTCATAAGGCTATTAAAAAAGTATTTGGTGATCATAATGTTAAAGATATCAATACTCCTCCTTACGAGTTTCTTACCGATAATGATACCGTTGCCGGAACATACTTTTTTGTAAACGGTACTGTGAATTTTGGTAAAGATGAATTAAACAAAGTATTACGATGGGTAGAAAAAGGGAATACGCTATTTATTTCGGCAAAATCGATAGAATCGCAACTTTTAGACACGCTTCATCTAGAAAGTGATAATCTTTTATCTCTCGATGACATCTCAACAAAGCCCATTGTCGAACTTACCAATTCATATCTAAAAGGAAACTCACCTTTTTTGTATGATCGAGATACATCGAACCCATATTTCAGTGCTATAGATACTATAAACACTACAGCACTTGGGGTTATGCAATTATATAATGATACTTTAAAAATAAAAGAGCCACAAGTCAATTATATAAAACAGGCTTTTGGAGAAGGCGAAATACTATTGCATACCTTTCCAGAAGCATTTGGAAATTACTTCATGTTAAAGGACCAAAATTTTGAGTATACTCAAAATCTTTTAAGTTATATAAACCCAAGGCAAAAAATTCTTTGGGACAATTATTATAAAGCAGGTAAAACATTTTATACCTCTCCCCTTTTCTTACTGTTAAGCAACAGATATTTGAAATGGGCCTATTACTTTGTTCTTATTGGTGTTTTGTTATTTGTGTTTTTTGAAGGAAAGCGAAAACAACGAAGTATTCCAATAATCACGCCTCTAAAAAATCAAACCCTGGCTTTTACGCGTACCATTAGCGGGATGTATTTTGAAAAAGAAAAGCATAAAGAAATAGCAACCAAGCAAAATTTGTTGTTTCTTGATTATGTTAGAAACACCTTAAGGGTACCTACCGATCATTTGGATGAAAAAACATTAATTGATATTTCGGCAAGAAGTAATAATGATCTTGAAACTACCAAAAAGTTATTCAGGTATTTTGATGAGTTGCACAAAAAGCAGAAAATAGAAAAAGAAGAACTAACCAGACTTTATGAATTGATAACCGATTTCAAAAGTCGAGTATGATATACTATATATTTTAAACAAATTATATAATGGAAAACGAAGAAACTACAAATAATATAAACCCAGGGCAATCGCAGGAAACTGAAGCTACAAATCAGGATCTAAACTTTAAGAATAGAATTGATTTTGGTGAGTTGCAAGAAACTACCGAAAAGTTAAAAGCACAACTTGCAAAAGTAATTGTGGGACAACAAGATTTTATAGAGTTATTGATCGTTTCTCTGTTATCCAATGGCCATGTTTTGATTGAAGGCGTACCAGGGATAGCAAAAACAATTACTGCAAAACTATTTGCCAAAACATTGGATACCCAATTTAACCGTATTCAGTTCACCCCAGATCTTATGCCAAGTGACGTATTAGGAACCTCGGTATTGAATATGAAAACCAGTGACTTTGAGTTTAAAAAAGGCCCAATTTTTTCTAATATGGTACTTATCGATGAAATTAACCGGGCTCCGGCCAAAACTCAAGCCGCTTTGTTTGAGGTTATGGAAGAAAGACAGGTAACCATCGATGGGATTAGATATCCAATGGAACCTCCTTTTATGGTACTGGCTACTCAAAACCCAATAGAACAAGAAGGAACCTATGCCCTGCCCGAGGCTCAACTGGATCGTTTTTTATTCAAAATCAAGGTAGACTACCCAGCTCTTGAAGATGAAATCAATATCCTTAAAACACACCACGAAAGAAAGGCACAAAAACCACTCGAAATGGTGGAAGCGGTATTGACGCCTTCAAAGCTGAAAGAATTTAAAACAAAAACACAAGAGGTAATTGTAGAAGAAAAGATCTTAAGCTATATCGCCGAGATCGTAACCAAAACCAGAACACATCCACACCTGTATTTGGGTGGTTCTCCTAGAGCATCAATTGCCGTGATGAATGCCTCAAAAGCCTTTGCTGCTATTAACGGAAGAGATTTTGTAACTCCCGAGGATATTAAAAAAGCATTGTTCCCAGTGCTAAGACATCGTATCATTTTATCTCCAGAACGTGAGATGGAAGGAATGACAACCGAAAATGTGATTGAAATGATCCTGCAATCTGTAGAAATACCACGATAGTGTTGATCAAGTTTTTAAAATCGCTATATCTAAGCTCCAGAGTATTTTATATACTCACAGCCATATCGACACTGTTTTTGTTGTCGTATTGGTTTACTGGTTTGTACCCAATAGCGTGGTTATTGGTATGGGGACTATTCATTACTTTTCTATTTGACATTGTTATTCTATACAACACAAAAAATGGTATAGATGCCAGCAGAATACTCCCCGATAAATTCTCTAACAGCGATTTTAATGCAGTCCCGGTACGAGTTAAAAACAATTATAGTTTTACTGCCAGAATAGAAATTATCGATGAGATCCCGGTACAGTTTCAAAAACGAGATTTTATAAAAACGGGTACCATACCGGCAAAATCAGTTTTTGATTTTGAATATTCGTTGCGACCCGTGAAACGTGGAGAATATGTATTCGGGAATCTTCATATATACACCATGACACGGCTGGGGCTAGTCAAAAAAAGATACAGTTTTGATAAATCGGCTATGGTAAAGGTATACCCTTCATTTATACAAATGAAGAAATACGATTTCCTGGCAATTGATAATAAACTCACCCAAATAGGATTAAAAAAAATACGTCGCATTGGGCATACTATGGAGTTTGAGCAGATCAAAGAATATGTTATTGGTGATGATGTGCGCACCATCAACTGGAAAGCCACTGCCAAGCATGGTAATTTGATGATTAATCAATTTCAGGACGAGAAATCACAACCGATATACTCTATCATCGATGCCAGCCGGGTGATGAAAATGCCTTTTAACGAGTTGAGCTTGCTCGATTATGCCGTAAACAGTACGCTGGCTTTTTCTAATATCGCCTTAAAAAAACATGATAAAGTAGGGATGCTTACGTTTTCTAACATCGTAAATGACTTTTTACCCGATAGTGGTAAGAAAACATATATTAACAATATCTCTGAAACCTTATACAATGTAAAAACACAGTTTTTGGATTCTGATTTTGGATTGTTGTATGCGCACGTTAAACGGCAAATAACACACCGTAGTTTGTTATTGTTGTATACCAATTTTGAACATATATCGTCTTTAAAACGACAACTCCCCTATTTACAGGCCTTGGCCAAAAAGCATCTGTTGGTCGTGATTTTCTTTGAGAATACAGAATTGGATAACCTGATCCACAAAAAAGCCGAGGACCTGCAAACCATATACGACCAAACCATCGCACAGCAGTTTGCCTATGACAAAAAAGTAATGGTAAAAGAGCTACAAAAACACGGTATCCAAACGGTGCTAACCGCCCCTGAGGATCTTACCGTAAATACCATCAATAAATATCTGGAGATTAAAGCCCGGGGGCTTTTATAGTTTGGGATTATTATAGTAACTTTCGATAAAGAAGTATCGAGTAAACCTTTATGATACGTTTACAAATAGGTATAAACGAATACAAACGGAAATATATGTAGTGGTACGTATATTCCTTAGTTGTGCGTCATACAAGAAAACAGGAAAACAATTATAATCTGAACTAAAAATGAACGAAATTTCATTCGGAAAGGCGAAACTTTCAGACTCTTTAAGAATATCTGTTTTACTTAAAACTGTCTACATTCAGACATACGCAGTTGACGGAGTAACATTTGAGTTTTCGAACTTTATAACCAAGAGATTCTCACCAGAACTTATTGAGAAAACTATAAAAGAAAATCCAAGTCGCCTAATTATTGCTTATCAGAATGGAAATCCCATTGGAGTTGCTGAAATAATTTATGACAGTAATTGTCCGATTAGAAAAATATCTGTTCCTGAATTAAGTAAATTGTATGTCTTAGAAAGGTTTTACGGAAAAGGAATCGGTTACGGATTAATGAACGAGGCGGAAAAAGAAGTACGGGAAAATGGATTTACGGAATTTAATCTTGAGGTTTATATAAATAATAAAAGAGCAATAGCTTTTTACGAAAGACAAGGTTATAAATCAATTGGCAATGTAGATTTTCCAATGGAATCTAATACTTATGAGAATTTAGTAATGAACAAAGAGCTGAATTGAAAAGTACGAACGCACAACACGGTGTATAAAACATAGCTAATAAATGCTCAATCTAAGGGTTGTGTTTATTTGCGAAGACCGCCAAATTTTAATTTGGCGTTTACTAAAAATGATAAAAGCAAAATATTTATATTTGACTTAGTACCAATCCGAAACGTATCGCTTATCACCTGCCCTACGTTTCTTAACGAACATTCCTGTAAAAATATAAAATGAACGAAAACATAAATATAGCTGTCTTAATTGACGGTGACAATATACCATCTGCGAATGTCAAAGAGATGATGGAGGAGATAGCCAAATATGGTAACCCTACCATAAAAAGAATATATGGGGATTGGACCAGACCTGGATTAAACAAATGGAAAAATCTATTATTAGAAAATGCCATAACTCCAATACAGCAATATGGCTATACAACGGGTAAAAATGCAACTGATTCTGCTATGATAATTGACGCCATGGATATACTTTACAGCAATAAAGTGAATGGCTTTTGTCTTGTCTCTAGTGATAGTGATTTTACCAAATTGGCAACAAGGCTAAGAGAGGCAGGAATGTTAGTCATCGGAATTGGAGAGAAAAAGACACCTAACCCATTCATTGTTGCATGTGATAAGTTTATTTACATAGAGATTCTTAGGAAGCAATCCGAAGATAAAACTGACCCAAAAGAAACTACTAAATCTTCAGTTGATAAAATTACCAACAAAGAGATTAGCTTAATTTCCTCTTCAATCAATGATTTATCAGATGAAGAAGGATGGGCTTTCCTTGGAGATGTTGGAAGTTTAATACAGAAAAAACGACCCAATTTCGACTCTAGAAATTACGGATTTGAAAAACTTACACCACTTATTAAATCAATTAATAAGTTCGAAATAGAACAACGAGAAAATCCAAAAGGAAGAAGCAAATTGATTTATGTTAAAATAAAAGAAAAACATATAACAAAGGCTAAAAAATCATAACCACCCTTTTAGGATGGCAACGCTTTTTAGCCAAACGTTAATCATATTAAAAACAGATTTATTAACCAGGAGTTTTTACACTAATTCCTTATTCAAAGTTTAGATAAAAGCAAAAATAGTATTTAGGTTTAATGCAAATTCTTAACTTCACCATCCAAACTTTAATACCATTGACAATGAAAAAGAAATTGCTTTTAACATTATGTTGCCTCTACATTGTAAATTTTGGAATTAGTCAATCTAAAGTAATGACGCCAGAGCAGCTAATTGAATTAAATAGAGTTTCTGCTGTGGGTTTAAGCAATGATGGGAAGCAGGTAATTTACAAAACATCGACTTTTGATCTAAAAACTAACCAACGCTCGAGTAAAACATATTCGGTATCGATACATGGTGGAGATGTGAAATCTTTGGATGAAGTTGGGAAGTGGGTGAACGACAAAAATATATCTCCAGACGGAAAGTGGAAATTGGTAGCCAAAGAAGTGAAACTCCAGAAAGTAAGTGGTAATGATCATTATAGTGATGTCCCAAATTCAAATGTTTTCATATACGATCAACTCAACTACAGGCATTGGGACACTTGGGAAGATGGATCTTATAGCCATATATTTGTACAATCTGCAACCGATACCCTGAATAGTGGAATTGATTTGATGGAAGGCCAACCTTTTGATTGCCCGCAGAAACCATTTGGTGGTAACGAAGATTATATATGGAGTCCTGACTCTAAAAAAGTATTATACGTTACTAAAAAATTAGCTGGTACCGAATATTCGGTCAGTACTAATTCAGATATCTATGAGTACAATATAGAAACCAAGCAAACGATTAACCTTACAGAAAACAATAAAGGTTATGATACGCATCCTGCATTTTCTTCCAAAGGTACTCTCGCCTGGTTGCAAATGCAAAGAGATGGCTATGAATCTGATAAAAATGATATAATCGTAAGGCTACCTGATGGAGACATGAATCTTACTAAAGATTGGGATGGTACTGTCAATGGATTTATTTGGAGTAAAGATGGAACCAAAATTTATTATAATGCTCCCATTGGCGGAACAGTCCAAACCTTTCAAATCGATGTTCCAGATGGCAAAAAAAACAAGTCAAAGCCTAAACAAATTTCTGAAGGTCAATTTGATATCAATGGTATTATAGGTCAAAGTGGAAATCATTTAATTGTGTATAGAAGAGATATGAATCATGCAACAGAGATTTATAATCTGAATATAACAAGCGGTGAGATGAAGCAATTGTCTGAAGCAAATAATAAAATATATAAAGACATTAAAATGTCTAATATAGAAAAGAGGGTTATCAAAACAACCGATGGGAAAAATATGGTTACGTGGGTGATTTATCCACCAGATTTTGACCCGTCTAAAAAATACCCCACACTTCTTTATTGTCAAGGAGGGCCTCAAGGTGCCCTATCCCAGTTTTATTCTTTCAGATGGAATTTTCAACTTATGGCCGCAAATGGTTATATTATTGTTGCTCCCAACAGAAGAGGTATGCCCGGCCATGGCATCGAATGGAATGAGCAAATCTCAAAAGATTATGGAGGACAAAACATGAACGACTACCTTTCTGCGATTGATGATGTCGCAAAAGAGCCCTATGTAGATGCAGATAGATTGGGATGTGTTGGAGCGAGCTATGGAGGGTACTCTGTTTTTTATTTGGCCTCAAGACATGAAGGTAGATTTAAGTCATTTATATCACACGATGGTATTTTCAATTGGAGATCTATGTATGGAACCACCGAAGAATTGTTTTTTGTGAATTGGGATCTTGGGGGAGCTTATTGGAATAAAGAAAATACTGCTGCTCAAAAATCTTATAACGAATTTAACCCGGTAAATTTTGTAGACAAATGGGATTCCCCAATTCTTATTATTCAAGGAGGAAAAGATTTTAGGGTACCTATTGGACAGGGGTTAGAAGCGTTTCAGGCGGCGCAATTACAAGGCATAAAATCAAAACTTTTGTTTTTTCCAGATGAAAACCATTGGGTGCTTTCGGCACAAAACAGCTTAGTTTGGCAGAGAGAATTCTTTAAATGGTTAGAAGAGACAGTTAAAAACGTTCAATAAATAGTGGAAAAAAGCCAGCTTACGACTTGTTGTGATGATTAATTGAGCTAATTGATACTATTGCGAATATATAATATGACGCAATATTCCCTGTGATTATATTGCGTGTATAATCGTTCGTTGTACCACAGTTAAATTATTAAAAACGGAAAATGATCCTTTAATTTTTGAATGTAAACGATATCAACAATGACAGAACACTATTAACAAAAATAATGTAATCCATTTGCTTGTTATACCTCTTATAATTTATAAAAGTACCGCAACAATTTGCTTTTTAGTTTGTCTTTGAGTTGAACCGATATACTAATCAATGAAAAAAGTGCCGACACTTTTAATAGTATTCACCTTATTTCTATTGCATGCCCAACAGAGAAAAAGAGACCGGCATTATATTTTTTGCAATAGCATATAGTAAAATACAGGCAACCTTTCAAAAATAAAAAAAGACAGCGTTTTATTGATGGATTTAATTTTAGATTTCTTTTTAGTAAGTGGTATTGTAATCATAGCAATAATCCTTTTACAACTATTCAAAGTAAAACATAAAGAACTACCCCAAAAAGTATTGATTGTACTTTTTTTACTTCTTTTTTTTGTTGCTATTCACTTTTATGCGTTACTACATAACATTATATGGTTAATACATCTTTGTTTTTTGCCCAATGATATAACCACAACTATCTTAGGGCCTTTGTTGTTTCTATACGTAAAAACTTTGTTTTTAAAAGAAGATGGTTTAGTAAAAAATACTTTGGGTCATTTTATTCCTGCTTTCTTATTTGCTCTGGGCATTACAATACCAACAATGCTTTTTAATATTTTTAAGATTGATACCCTAGCATATACGCACACAAATTTTATTCGTACAATCATAAGGTTTGAAAGCTTATACTTCACACTTTATTTATTTATTTCCCTACAATTGTTATCCAGGTATCGAAAATTGTCAAAACAAAAATATTCAAACCTTACGCAATATGATTTTAATTGGATCAAGATCATGTTTTTATCTGCACTTTTCATTATGAGTATCGACATAGGAATTAAATTGTATGAATCCTTTTGGGGAGACTTGTCATGGAATGCCGATTACATTTCTGTTTTATGTATGATTGTTTTGGTTTCTTTTCTAGGGTATTATGGTGTAAACCAATCAAAAGTATTATTACCATCTTTTTTATTGAATAAAGAAAAGGCACTTAACATTGAGAAAACAAAAGATAAAACACTATCCCCTAACAAAAAAGAAGAGTTTGAAACCTTGAAACATAAACTAGAGCAGGTCTTACATACAGATCGCCCCTATCTGGACGAAGATTTAACATTGGGTAAATTGGCACAACAAGTTTCAACAAAAGATAAAATACTTTCTACCCTATTAAATCAATATTTGAATACTACATTTTATGATTTAATCAATAAATATCGTGTAGACGCTGTAAAAGAAAAGATCAACCTGGATAGTTACAAAAACTATAGTCTCTTTGGAATTGCATGCGAATGTGGTTTTAAATCAAGAACAAGTTTTAATAGAATTTTTAAAAAACATACTGGGTTTTCTCCTTCAGAGTTTAAAAACAACACTCTGTAAAAATCATATCGTATTTTTTTAACATATAATAACGTACCATTGCTTCTATTGGTCAATTTGGGTCATGATTAATTTATTCATTTGTCATCAAATCGATAAACTTAAACAAAATGAAAAAAATCATATTGACCGTACTTTTTTGTGCATTTACGCTAATGGTAAAATCACAAAACATAACTGAAGAATCATCAAAGGCGAGTGTAGAAAAATCAATTTTAGGGATTCAAACGGGGTTTGCCGGATTATGGGTTTACAATGAACTAAAAGTGTCAAATCAAATCGCGTTGCGAACCGAATTAGGTCTGGACGCCTATGAAAATGATGATTTTTATCCCGATGCGGGTTTCTTGTTGACAACTGCTATCATAGTAGAACCTCGCTGGTATTACAACCTAAATAAAAGAATACGTAAATCAAAAAGAATTGATAATAACAGTGGTAATTTCTTTGCGCTTAGAACAAATTTTCGCTCAGACGACCTACTTATTAAGTTTGGAGACGATGAAAATGCAAAAATAGTAACTAACCTGTCTATAATACCAACTTGGGGAATTAGAAGAACCCTTGGAAAACACTTTAATTATGAAACTGGAATCGGAGTTGGCTATATTCATTACTTTTCAAAAAACGCGGGATTTGAAGAAGATGAAGGGGAAGTGGCCATAAATATACACTTGCGTATTGGGTATAAATTCTGAAGGAAATAGTATATTAGAAAATATGATTTAGTTACAGCTTATCCAAATTTCCAGGTGTTCGCGAAATATTTATATTTGATATAAGATAGATCCGATGAAATTCGAATTAATACCCATACTTGATTTTATAGAAGATTTATACAACAAACCACGGTCTCAAAATAGATTTAAGGAATACCTTTTTAAATTACAAGGGAATAGTAAAGACGGCCTTGATCTACCTATAATGGGTTTCAACCCTATGGGAAAGGAGCATGCACTTCAAAAAATTGAAGAATTAAAATATCTTGAGGCTGAAGATATAATTAGAAAAACATTAAACGAATTAAACTCAAAACTTAATAATCAAAATTCTAAAACCATAAAAGTGGTACTCAATCTAGCAGATAATCTTGGTGGCGCGTGGACCAATCGTTATGCAACAGATTTTGATAGTAAGTTTAAAATAAATGCCTTGGTTGCCCGTAATTTCTGCACTCCTTATTTTTGGACCAGTGAAAGTTATCATAAAGCCCTTGTCAAAAAGAGAACATTAGAATATGCATATCGCACCGTTTATTGGTTAGAAAACGTAGGCCCAAGCACCTTAGAAGATCATGTAAAACAAGAAATCTTTGTACACAAACAAATCGGTAATACTTCTATACAAGGTAAAAAAAAAATGTTTGATACTATTCAAAAGTTTTATGAAGCGTATAGATATGAAGATGAATATAGCGTTCTTTTCAACTTTTTTTATGGCGATGCTGCTTCCTCTTCTTTAGGTTATCCTACCTATGGGATTAAAGAAGTCAATGGGTTTGATTATGCTAAAAAATTAGCCAGTTAATATAACTCCCAATATGTAATTATACTACAAATTTCCTAAAACGTGTCCTCCTGAAACTGCAATGTATTATCAAAAAATACATTCCATCCTCGAAAATTTACAGTTCGGTAGTTTAGTTTATAAAAAGCTCATCGATTTATAGACATTTGAATCATCAATAATCAAATAACTATAAAACTGTAAGCATATGAAAACTCTAGCATTATTAGTTACTCTTCTAATTTCTAACTTTATTATTAACGCACAGGAAGATCCTAAAGGTGTAACTATTACCGTAACCGTACCAAATGTAACCAGTTCTGAAGGTGAAGTCCTTTTTGGATTGTATGATGAAAACACATTTATGAAAGCCGCACCAATACAAGGGCAAAAAAGTAAAATAGAAAATGGTGTAGCCAAAATCACATTTGTCAATGTTCCCAAAGGCGTATTTGCTATCTCATGTTTTCATGATAAAAATGGAAACAATAGAATGGATTTTGAAGAAAACGGAATGCCAAAAGAAAGTTATGGAGTATCTAATAACAACATGAACTACGGGCCTCCGATCTGGGGTGATGCAAAATTTCAAGTAGGTACAGAAGATCTGGATTTAGAAATTAGAATGTAAAAAAATATAATATTCATCAATCAATCGAAATTGCGCTTTAGGGCGCAATTTCTTGTTATAAAATACAAATAATAGATAAAATAAATTTTTTATAAATATTTAATAAATTTTATCGATAGCTTTTTATATTTTTGTTGTTCAAAATATAACTTATGACCATTACGCAACTAAAATATGTACTTGCGGTAGCAGAACATCAAAACTTTACCAAAGCAGCAGAAAAAACATTTGTAACTCAGCCTACATTAAGTATGCAAATTCAAAAACTCGAAGAGGAATTAGATATCCTTATTTTTGATCGGGGTAAAAAACCTATTGCGCTTACCGAAGTAGGTAGCAAACTGGTTCAACAAGCCAGAAACATTGTAAACGAGAGCGAACGCATACAAGATATCGTAGACCAGCAAAAAGGATTTATAGGAGGAGAATTTAAGCTTGGCGTGATCCCAACTGTGATGCCTACTTTATTGCCAATGTTTTTAAATAATTTCATCAAGAAATACCCAAAAGTCAAACTAAAAATAGAAGAGTTAAACACAGAAGCCATTATTGAGCGTCTTCAGGAAGGACATTTGGATGCCGCTATTGCAGCCACTCCTTTAGAAAATGAAGGAATCAAAGAACGCGTTTTATATTATGAACCTTTTGTGGGCTATATTCCTCCTTCACATAGATTAAATCAGAAGAAAAAGATAGACATAACAGATCTGGATATTGATGACATGCTTTTGTTAGAGGATGGTCACTGCTTCAGAGATGGGATCATCAATCTTTGTAAAACTCAAAAAAGTTATGACGATGACCATTTCCAACTTGAAAGTGGTAGCTTTGAAACTCTTATTAAACTAGCCAATGAAGGATTAGGAATGACGCTCTTACCCTACTTGCATACACTGGATATTAAGGATAACGAGAAGAATAACTTACATTATTTTAATGAACCTTCTCCTGCACGAGAGGTTAGTTTAATCTATAATAAAAGTGAGTTAAAAATGCAGATTATTGAAGCTCTACATACCACAATAGCGGGTGTTATTAAAGGAGCCATTGCTTTTCAAAACGTTCAAATTATAAGCCCTATTACAAAAATAAAAAGCGACTAAAAAGTCGCTTTTTGATTATGTTTTTAAATAAATTAAACAAGATTGTAATTCTGGTTGTTTTACTGTTAGTGATTGAATCCATATTTTTAGTTCTTCAATCTCGTGTGGAAGTAATCTGTTTAGTGCTTTAAGAACTTCCTTTGTAAAAAGATTAACATCAAAACTTACTTTTTTAAGCACAGTTTTAGTGTAATCAAACATCGCTCTAGCCATAAATTAATAGGGGTTTAAATGTTGGTTTAAACAAAGTATTTGTAGGAATAAGCTTACGTTTTTAAAAGTTGTTTATGCTAATATATGTAAATAAAACCAAAAAATTGGTCATTTAGCGCTTATTTAACATTATTAAAAACTATTATCGCCATCCAAAATATCTCCTAAACCTCCAAGAATACTACCTTCTCCTTTCCTTTTTCCTCCAGCTCTAGGTGCCAAAGCAAGCACTCTATTTGCGAGTCGGCTAAACGGTAATGATTGTATGTAAACAACTCCAGGCCCTGTTAAAGTTGCAAAAAACAACCCTTCTCCGCCAAAAATGGTATTTTTTATTCCTCCTACAAATTCTATATCATAATTTACCCCTTTAGAGAATCCTATAATACAACCTGTATCGATTTTAAGTTTTTCTCCGGGTTGTAACTCTTTGCGTGCAGTTGTACCTCCGGCATGAACAAAAGCCATTCCGTCACCTTCAAGCTTTTGCATAATAAATCCTTCACCTCCAAATAGTCCCCTTCCTAATTTTCTAGAGAATTCAATACCTATTGAAACTCCTTTGGCGGCACATAAAAATGCATCTTTTTGACAAATAAATTTCCCTCCATACCTAGTCAAGTCTATTGGGATGATCTTTCCCGGATATGGTGAAGCAAAACTCACTCTCTTTTTACCCGAAACTTGATTGTAAAAAGCTGTCATGAATAAACTTTCCCCGGTCAACAAGCGTTTTCCTGCTCCAAATATCTTACCCAAAACTCCTTGATCTTTGGCAGAACCATCTCCAAAAATGGTATCCATTTTTATTCCATCGTCCATCATCATAAAACTTCCTGCTTCGGCAATTACACCTTCATTAGGGTCAAGTTCTATTTCCACATATTGCATTTCTTCTCCTATGATCTCGTAGTCGATTTCATGTGCTGTCATACTATAAATATTTTGTTTTATTGATTAATGAATACTTTATAGTATTAGTAAATCTTTTTCCAAAATGTTACATTTCAAAATATCAATACCTAGCTTTTTACTTTCACCGTCCATTCAAAATTAAAGGTAGATACTTCTACTCCATCTTGGTTGGTCCCCACAGATTTCATCCATACGGTCTGACCCTCACCTGTTTCAATAGTTTTATTAATGGCATCTTCTACCAAATGGCCGTCATTACAAACAAAGGTGATTCTACCGGTAGCTTTTTTGGTAAATGTTGCGTTATTGTTTGCGACCAGCATAGATATCTTCTTACCACTATCTCGAATGTATCCTGTCACCATAGCCCCAGTAGTTAACTCGGCAGCCATTCCCTGTACTGCCCAAAACATAGATTTGAAAGGATTTTGATTAATCCATCTGTGTTTTACCGTAACAGTACAACTGCTTCTATCAATTTTTTCTACCCGGATTCCGCACATCCAGGCAGAAGGCAATTTGAACAATAAAAATGTGTTAAGTTTTCCTGGAGTAATATTCATTAGTAAAATTTTTAATTATCACAATATAGGCAAAAGTACAATGGTAATCTAACGGCTTAAATCTTAAATTTATGTTAAATTATGGTACTATGTTTTGCATAATACCTTTTTTTAGATATATATTTGCATAAGAAACTATTATATACTTTTAAAAATGTTGAATAACAACCACAAAAATATAGCCACTTTTATGCACCTGGGAATATTCTCAAGGTATATAATCCCCTTCGGAAATTATATAGTACCAATACTATTATGGAGTGTTAACAAGGATAAGTCAAAGTTTATCGACAGACATGGAAAAGAGGCAATTAACTTTCAGTTAAGTATTCTTTTATATACTATTATCTTAGGAACTCTTTCTATTCCATTCTTTATCTTCAACATTTTTGGAGATGCAACTTTTTATGATTTTATTCATTTTGACGATATACATATTGATATTTCTGAACCTGGAGGGTTTAGAACATTAATAGGTGCTTCCTTTATTGGGGTTATTGCCTTGATTGGTTTTTTCCTAGAGATTGTTTTCATAATATCTGCAGCAATAAAGGCTAATAAAGGAGAAGAGTACAAATACCCTTTAACCATAAGGTTTATAAAATAATTCATCAATCATTAATCATCAATCAAAAAATGAACAGTTTAACTTTTAAAAATTAGTTTTATGAAGATCGAAAACACAAAAGCGCAGATGCGCAAAGGTGTTCTGGAATATTGCATACTTTCTATCCTTAAGGACGATGATGCCTATGTAGCCGAAATTTTGGAAACCCTTAAAGATGCAAAGATGCTTGTGGTAGAAGGTACTATTTACCCCTTACTTACCAGATTAAAAAACGCTGGACTGCTTAGCTATCGCTGGGAAGAATCTACCTCTGGACCGCCACGTAAATATTATGGCCTTACAGAAACCGGAAAATTGTTTCTAAAAGAATTAAACACCACTTGGGATGAATTGAGAAATGCTGTAAATGTGGTAACCAAACAAAAAAAGAAGTAAAATGAACAAGACAGTTAATATAAATTTAGCAGGTATATTTTTTCATATTGATGAAGATGCATATTTAAAAATGCAACGATATCTTGATGCCATAAAACGCTCCTTCACAGATTCTCAAGGAAGGGATGAAATTATTGCCGATATCGAAGCCCGTATAGCTGAGCTTTTTAGCGAAAAAATAAAGGATGAAAGACAGGTAATAGGTATCAAAGAGGTTGACGAAGTAATTGCCATCATGGGGCAACCCGAAGATTATCGATTAGATGAAGAAATCTTTGAAGATGAACCAAGGGCCTCTCAAAAAGCGAAACCATCAAGACAACTTTTTAGAGATACAACAAACTCTTATGTTGGAGGTGTAAGTTCTGGATTAGGGCATTATTTGGGTATAGATTCAATTTGGTTACGCTTGGCATGGATTCTTTTTACTTTGCTTTCGTCAGGCTTCTTTATAATACTATACATCATATTATGGATTGTAATTCCTGAGGCTAAGACGACATCAGATTTTTTGGCAATGAAAGGTGAAGCCGTCAATATTAGCAACATCGAAAAAAAAATTAAAGAAGGATTTGATGACGTAGCCGATACTGTAAAAAATGTAGATTATCAAAAATATAGTAGTAAGGTTAAAAGCAGCTCTACCACCTTTTTTGAAGCTTTGGGTGATGTGATGCTATTCTTATTAAAGATTTTCGTAAAATTCATTGGTGTAATTCTACTTATTACAGCGGGAATTACCCTAGTAGGTTTATTTATAGGACTATTCACTTTAGGAACATTTGGTTTTATGGATATGCCATGGGTCGAGTATTTTGAAGTAGGTAGCCACCCAGAAGTTCCACTTTGGCTATTATCACTGCTGTCATTTTTTGCAGTAGGGATCCCATTCTTCTTCTTACTCATACTAGGACTGAAGATTCTGATTACCAATCTAAAATCTATTGGAACCCCAGCAAAATTAGGATTATTAGGAGTTTGGATAATTTCAATAATAGGTTTGATTGTTATCGGCCTAAGACAAGCTACACTGGAAGCTTATGATGCAGAAGTAATCATAGAGGAAAAAATGATTCCGGTAAGTAGTAATGACACATTAACTATCAAAATGAAAGGAAATAACCGATATGCAAAATACCTTCGCCATAGAAATGATTATAGAATCAAAAGAGATGAACAAGGGAATAAGTTAATCGTAATTCAAGATATCGAGTTATACCTTAAAACGGCAAGAAGAGATTCTGCCGTAGGAATTGTTATTGAAAAGAAGGCTGAAGGAAGATCTTATGAGGAAGCCGCACGAAGAGCTGAGGAACTAAAATATGCTTATGAACTAGAAGGAAACACATTGTTATTAGATGGCTATGCCATCACAGACTACACTAGTAAGTATAGAGACCAGGAAGTAAAAGTAATATTAACGCTTCCCGAAGGACTTACAATATTTGCAGACAACAATACTTCGGGATATAATAACTCTTGGAAATACGATGATTATGTCACCATTGATGGAAAAGAAGGAGAATATATTAAAGTTATCGATGGTAAATTAGAGTGCGAAAACTGCCCAAAAATAGAAAATAATGATGAATGGGAATATAATGAATGGGAAGACGATGATGTTAACATTAATATCAATTCAGATAATTCTAACGCAAACCTAAAAATCGATGATGAAGGAGTACAACTTAAAAGCGAAGAAGTTGATATAAAAATAGACGAGAACGGAATAGAAATAAAAACCGATAAAAACTAAACATCAAATCAAAAAACGAACAGTTAAACACTTTAAAACAAAACAATTATGACCACACTAGCCAAAATTTTAGTTACACTATGCCTATCCTTGGCATGTTGCTCTTGTAATGTAGTTTTCGATGGAATTCGAGGAGAAGGAGAAGTAGTTCGCAAAGAGAGAACCATAAACGCAGACTTTGATGCTGTAAAAGCAAGTCGCGGATTAGATGTAATTCTAGTAAATGATGGAGACAATAAAGTTATTGTAGAAGCCAATAAAAATTTACATGAACATATTGAAGTATATGTAAAAGAAAATACTCTACACGTTACTTCAGATCAAAACATCTATTCGGCAGACGAAAAAAATGTATTCGTTTCTTATGATAAAATAAACCAGTTGAAAGTAAACAGTGGTGCAAGTATTAGCGCTCAGGAACCTGTAGTGCAAAAGGAACTTAATTTAAGCGCAACCAGCGGTGCAGACATTAGATTAAATGTAAAAGCAGAAACATTAAGCAGTTCGGTAACAAGTGGTGCTATGATAGACCTCAGCGGAAAAGTAAATAACCACAAAGCCAGTGCAACCAGCGGAGCCAATATTCGAGCAAAAGATTTATTAAGCTTAGTGTCTGAGGCCAAAGCAACCAGTGGAGCATCAATAAGAATTCATGCAAAAAATGAATTTAAAGGTAAAGCGACTAGCGGTGCAGATGTAGTATACTATGGAAAACCCGAAACAGTATCTGAAGAGGATAACTCAGGTGGAAATGTAAGACGACATTAATCCTCCTATCTAACCAATCAATAAAATAACCAACCAAAAGTAAAGACCTCTTTTTTTTAAGAGGTCTTTATCATTATGTAACTTCTTTTCTAAAAAGTAGTCATTTATATTTGTAACAAGTTTTGGATACAACTATACTTAAAAGTAAAATAATCTGTTTATACAATATAAATTACACACAAATATGAGAATATCAATGCTGTTGCTATGTTCATTTCTGTTTTTAGGAAATATTTATGGACAAAAAGAAAAAGTAAGAGGGAATAAAATTGTAAGTACCGAAGAGCATGAATTAGAAGGATTTCACACCATCGAAATTTATGAAAATTTCGAAGTGTCTATAGACGAGAGTAGTGATAACCTAATCAAAGTTGAAACCGACAGCAACTTGCACGATTTAATCCAGATAACGGTTCAGGATAGTGTTTTGTCAATTAAATCAGATAAAGATTTGCGCCGTGCAAAAGCATTAAACCTCGATATTTTTTATTCATCAGAAGTGAAAAGAATTCTTATTTATGATAAAGTGCAACTAAAATCTTTATCTCCAGTTACTTCAGGTAACCTCAAAGTAGAAGTAAATGATAATTCTGAAGTTTTTCTTACTGTAGATACAGGCAAACTAGAATGCATCGCTTATGGAAAGGCCACAGGAGAATTTCATATTACAGCCAAAGAAGTAAGCTACCAGATTAATGACAATACAGAAATAAAGGGGATTGTAACTACCGATGATTTAAAAGTTGACCTTTACCAAAAAGGATCCGCAAAACTTGAAGGTGAAGTACAATCGATGCGAATAAGGGCAGACAATGAAACTGATTTTTTTGGTGAAAAACTCAATGCTTCAAAAACTTTTTTGGTTGCTGAAGGATCCAGTGATTGCTATGTTCTAACTAATGAAGAAATAACAATAGATGCGCATGATAAAGCAGAAATTTTTCTATTAGGTGAACCAAAAGTTACTATTCAGGCTTTTACTGGTGAAGTAAGTTTGTATAAGAAAAACATTGATTATGTCCCTAGCAGGCTAAGATTGAATTAAAAAAATATCCGCCAAAAAGCGGATATTTTTTTAATTATATTATGTTTGAATATCTTTTTATGCAGAAACTTCTTCACTTGTTTCTACTGTCGCCAGGTAACGTTCTGCATCAAGTGCCGCCATACATCCTGTTCCAGCCGCAGTAATTGCCTGTCTGTATTCTTTATCTTGAACATCTCCAGACGCAAACACTCCAGGGATATTAGTTTTTGTGGATTTACCTTCGGTAATAATATAACCGGTTTCGTCCATTTCTACCTGGCCTTTGAAGATTTGGGTATTTGGCGTGTGACCTATAGCAATAAATAATCCAGTAATTTCGATTTCAGTCTTCTCTCCAGTTTGATTATTTACCATTCGTAAACCTTCTACAACCTGGTCACCAATTACTTCGTCAACTTCAGTATTATACATAACCTTTAAGTTGGGTGTTTTTTCTACTCTATGTTGCATAGCTTTAGATGCACGCATATGATCTTTACGAACCAACATTGTAACATTGGAACATATATTTGCAAGATATGTTGCCTCTTCTGCGGCGGTATCTCCACCTCCAACGATTGCAACATCCTGTCCTTTATAAAAGAACCCGTCGCAAACCGCACAAGCAGAAACTCCTCCTCCACGTAACTTTTGTTCACTAGGTAAGCCAAGATATTTTGCGGTCGCTCCAGTAGAAATTATAACGGTTTCTGCTTCAATTTCTTTAGAATTATCAACAGTCACTTTGTGTATACCTCCTACTTCGGTACTAAAATCAACAGCGGTCACCATCCCAATACGAACTTCAGTTCCAAATCTTTCGGCTTGCTGTTGTAACTGTACCATCATGGTTGGTCCATCGATTCCTTCAGGGTATCCAGGGAAATTATCCACCTCTGTAGTGGTCGTTAATTGTCCTCCAGGCTCCATTCCTGTGTACATAACTGGTTTAAGATCAGCTCTTGCTGCATATATTGCCGCGGTATATCCCGCAGGTCCCGAACCTACAATAAGGCATTTTATTCTCTCGATTGTATCAGACATAGTCATTTCTTTTTTATCTGTTGTAAAAGTAGCAATTTGATCAGAAACCTTACAGTAAAGTTATTAAGAATTGTTATTAACCTATAGACATCTTAAATAAATATTAAATATCAACGTATTACCCATTACAACCATATATTTGTAGGAGAACCAATCAATAATGAGAGTGAAGAGTTTTTTTTTTGTTGCTGTGGTAATTTTATGCACTAACATCTATTCGCAGAATAAAAAAGCGGACAGCTTAAAAAACATTCTTGACCAATATCAAAAAAATGATACCACCAAAGTAAAATTGCTAAATGATATCGGTTTTGAATATTGGATTACCGATGCTAATGAATCAATTTCGTACGGTCAAAATGCATTACAATTATCAAAAGAATTAAGATATTCTTTTGGAATTGCTACTGCAAATAGAATTATTGGGGTTGCCTATTGGGCCCAAGGGCATCCAGATATGGCCCTCAAATATCTTATGAATTCTAATAAAGAATTCGAACAAATTAATAATAAAGAAGGTATTGCCAATACAGTATTAAATATAGGTATGGTATATGCAGATCTTAAAGAGTACGATAAAGCCCTTCAAAATTATAATCTTGCCATAGATCATTTTACTGCGTTAAACCTAAAAAGTCGTATAGCAACTGCATTTACCAAAATAGGTACAGTTTATATTGAAAAAGGGCTGTTGAATGATGCACGTTTTTACATAAGTGATGCACTTGAATTACATAATCAAAACGACTTTACATATGGTATTGCCGAGGCTCATAATCGTTTAGGAATTCTTTATACAGAAAAAAAAGAATTTGCTCAAGCTGAATATCACATTTTAAGGTCGCTGTCTACAGGAAGAAAAATTGATGATAAAGACGGGATGACGAGTAACTTAATTCAATATGGTAAATTACTTCGCCTTAAGAATAACCTTGATGCTTCGAATATTCATTTAGAACTTGGACTTAAGAGAGCTAAAAAAAGTAACCTTAAAAAGTATGAGCTTCAGGCCTATGAGGAACTTAAGGAATTAAGAAAACAACAACAAAACCATGAGGAGGCTCTTTTGTTTTATGATCGGTACATTTCTCTAAAGGATTCTATTTTTAATATAGAAAAGGCCAAACAAATAGCTTATCTAGAATTTAAGAATCAAATAGAGCAAAAAGATAAAGAGCTAGTATTCCTGCAAGATAAAGAAAAAACAGATACACTAATTAAGTCCAGTTTGTTACTCGGAATTTTGGTCTTATTCCTAGGAAGTTTTTTCATTCTTAAAAATATTAGACAGCGATCACAAAAAGAAAAAGAATTGCTCGAAAAAAGTAATGAACTTCTACAATCAAAAGAAGATTTAAATCAAAAAGCTATAGAAAATGCAACCCTTAAACAACAAGAATTAAAACAAGAATTGGCTTTTAAAAACAAAGAACTCACCTCGTACACCCTCAACTTTGTGCAGAAAAATGAATTATTAGAAAAGTTGAAAGATATTACATTAGAAGCAAAAAAAGCGGCTCCAAAAGAAAAAGACAGATTAATAAATGACCTTCACAAAACTATACGTCAAAACCTGGCAATAGATAAAGATTGGGAAGATTTTAAACGTTTTTTTGAAGAAGTGCATATTGGTTTTTATTCAAAACTAAATGCCAAGCATCCAGATTTAAGTGCAAATGATCTTAAACTATGTTCACTCACCCGTCTTAATTTAAACATTAAAGAAACCGCGAGTATGCTTGGAATATCTCCGGAAAGCGCAAAAACTGCTCGTTATCGTCTTAGAAAAAAGTTAAACCTTAACTCTGATCAAGAAATTTTCACTTATTTATTGAATATTGAAAATGAATAAAGGCTTCATTTGTACTTGTTACCACTCTTTTTCGCATTAAAACCTAAAGATCGTAAGTACTTAAAAAACAATACTTTAAAAAAATCAGTCTACTTGTTGTTTACTTTTTTTAATACCTAAAAACTACTTGTCTACATAAAATAAGGAGGTGCATACTTTTAGTACCCCTTTGTTATTTTCAATTAGATCTCATCTACAATATTTTTGATCAGAAAACAAAAAGTAAACAAAAAAAATATCGAGATGCAAGAGTTATTAAGAACATTACCAACCCCATTTGAAATTTTATTAGATCCAATATCGGCCGTGGTCCTAGGGATGTACGTGATATTAATTATTTGGGAGGTCATTGCCCCTGCACGCCCTCTTCCAATGGTAAAGTACTGGAAATGTAAAGGAATAATAGCCTTTATAATCTTTTTCTACCTATCTACCTATTTTCCATTGCTTTGGGATGGATATTTAGCCAAATATCAAATATTCGATCTTACCAACCTCGGAACAATTTGGGGAGCAATTGTAGGGATTTTTATCTATGAACTAGGCTTATATATATGGCATAGAACAATGCATAATAACGACACTCTATGGCGGGTTTTCCACCAAATGCATCATAGCGCAGAAAGATTAGATAGTTATGGCGCCTTTTACTTCAGTCCAATGGACATGATTGGTTTTACTTTCCTAGGTAGTTTATGCTTGGTATTGGTTGCTGGTTTTACTCCCGAAGCAACTACTTTAATAATACTAGGAACTACGTTCTTGGCTATTTTTCAACACAGTAACATCAAGACACCCAGCTGGCTAGGATACATCATACAGCGACCCGAGGCACATAACTACCACCATGCTAAAGGAATACATGCCAATAACTATTCTGATTTTCCAATTATCGATATCATTTTTGGCACATTTCGTAATCCAAAGACTTATGATTATCAAACAGGCTTTTACGATGGAGCTTCAAACAAAATAACAGATATGTTACTGTTTAAAGACGTATCTAAAGAAAGGTAATGGGTTGAGTTCTGCAAAAACTATTCTTGGATTCTCGGGTTAAAATCCAGGGTAGCTTTTTTGCTAAAAATGATAAACATCAATAATGAAAACAACAATGAATTTTACTAAAAAAATCAAGAATAAAATTTTGGATATACGTACCTTATTTAGTGCTATACTATATTCTACGCTATTAATCTTGATTACGCTTTCGAATGATTCTGACTCTATAGAGTATTTGTATCTTGAAGTTTACAATATTACCCTATTGTATATCATAATCAACATGCTTTTATTCTCAAAGGATATTTTATGGCCGAAAACAGAACATATTTTCTCCAAAGAGTTTATAGAAGTCTTATTAATTACAGTTGTCTCTACAATTCTTATAATTTCACTATTTAGCTTAAAAAATACTAGTAATACAGAAACCCTGAGTAAAACATTAATAAAAATCATCGCAGTATTAGTGATTATAATTTCTGTTTTTGTTATGAGAAAAAATCGATAATGCTTGAAGAAAAAACTATTGTAAACGTACAGTTTAAATCTACATTATCTCATGAAAAGCTTTATGAGATATCCAATAAGAACAAAAGTGAAATGGCCAGTGTAAAGGGGTTAATAATTAAATACTACTATATAAACCCTGAAACAAATGTAATTGGAGGCACTTACCTTTTCGAAAATATAGGGTTTGCGCGAGATTATCTTCGGTTTTTCTTTTTAAAAGGAATAGGTCTCAAATATGGCATTATACCAGAAACACTGAAAATGGAAATTGGAAATGTTAATCTTGAAATAAAAGGTAACAATACAAAATACAGCCTGAAGGATTATAATTCGAGTTAGATATCCTACATTAGATCTAAAATAGAGCAAAATGACTTTTTTTGACGCATTGGATATTTTAGGTACAGTAGCATTTGCAATATCAGGTGCCTTGAGTGCAATGAACCGTAAATTAGATCTTTTCGGTATTTTCATTATCGCATTTGTTACCGCCATTGGAGGTGGTACAATTAGAGACATATTGATAGGGAACACCCCTGTATCTTGGATGCAAAATACTACAAATCTATACTTAATAGGAGGAGTTACCACCATGTCAATTATCCTTAGAAATAAATTAGATTACCTCAAGAAGTCTTTGTTCCTTTTTGACACTATTGGATTAGGGATTTTTACCATAATTGGTGTTGAAATTGGAATCAAAGCGGGGCTAGAACCCATAATTTGTGTAGCCTTGGGAACAATGACTGGGTGTTTTGGCGGCGTGGTGCGAGACATTTTATGTAATGAAATCCCTGTAATTTTCAGAAAAGAAATATATGCTACAGCTTCAATAGCAGGAGGAATTTGTTTTATCAGTCTCTATAATGCTAATATTGATCAAAACATCATATATGTATCTACTGCTTTGTTGATTATTATTATCCGATTAATTGTTGTTAAATATCGAATCTCGCTACCACTTTTTACGATTAAAACTAAAAAATGATGTTAAATGAGAAAGTACTACAAACAATAAGCAGTACTTTGAAGTAATTTTCTTTAAAATACTACACCATGAGTCACATCAATCAATTATTTAATCGAAGAACTTTTATTAAAACAACTTCTACAGCTGTTTTCGGAACTACTGGTATGCTCGCTTTTCCGTTGAAAACAGAACTACCCCTTCCAGTAATCAATCAAGAAAATATTAATATTGTTGGACCCAAAAAAGGATTTTCTCCACAGATAGGAACATTAGTATCTATGATGAATTGGATGAGATCGGTAGTTTTAGGGTCTGTAAGAAGAATGAATATAAAAGAACTTGATTATATTCATGATAAAGATGCTAACTCTATAGGTGCAATGTTATTGCATTTAGGGGCTACAGAACGTTTCTATCAAATCAATACCTTTGAAGGTAAAAGGTGGGGCGATTGGAGTTCTGAAGATCGCAAAAATTGGAGTATTCCTTCTGGTCTGGGTGAAAGGGCAAGACAGACAATAAAAGGTCATCCTTTGGATTATTATCTTGACAAGCTTAAAGAAGTTAGAGAATATACACTAAGAGAGTTTGCAAAACGTGATGATGATTGGCTAATGGCCGTTGACGAAAACTGGGGCTGGGGTCCTACAAACAATTATTGCAAATGGTTTCATGTATGCGAACATGAATCTAATCATAACGGACAAATTAAGTGGATAAGAAATAGATTACCTGTATAAAAACAACTTGAGATATTAGGTTTATTGTTCATGGAGTTTCAGCCAAAAAACACACATTATAAAGCCAGAGTTCGAGAAAGTTTTGAACGACAAAACTTCATGAAACTTATCAATGCGCAATTAATAGACATTCGACCGGGATATTGTGAAATTCACATACCTTATGACAAAAATTTGACACAACAGCATGGCTTCTTTCATGCAGGTATAATCAGTACAATTGCAGATAATAGTGCGGGTTACGCAGCTTTTTCGTTAATGGAACAAGATTCGTCTGTACTAACAGTAGAATTCAAAATCAACTTAATTTCTCCAGGTGATGGCAAACTTTTAATCGGAAAATCTACCGTGCTAAAAAATGGTCGAACATTAACAATATGCAAATCTGAAGTTTTTACAGTTAAAAATAGTATTGAAAAATTGTGTGCAGTAGCCCAACTTACTTTGATAGAGCTTAAAAACAGTTCTGATCAGAAAAATGGAAACTAAAAAAGCACTGCATATTACAGTGCTTTTTCACATCTAAACGAACTAACCCTATTTAGGCATAACCACATCACTAATTACATGAATTACACCATTTTTGGCCATCACATCTGTTTTAACAATTTGGCTGTATTTCCCATTTTGATCCTTTAACCAGATCTTACCATCTTTTTGGATTACTTTTAACTTTGCTCCTCCTAGAGTTGCAACTTCAGTCTTCCCGTTACCTTTTTTAAGAGCATTAACCACGTCTCCAGCTGCAAGTTTACCACTCACAACATGATATGTTAAAATTGAGGTAAGTTTTCCTTTATTAGCTGGTTCTAGTAAGGAATTCAAAGTTTTTGAATCAATTTTTCCAAAAGCGTCATTGGTTGGCGCAAATACGGTAAAAGGACCGTCTCCTTTCAAGGCATCGACAAGATCTGCGGCTTTTAAAGCTGTAACCAACGTCGAGAAATCATCAACAGACACCGCTACATCAACGATATCTTTATTTGTTTTTTGAGCCGATACTGATTGTGCAAGTAAAAATAAAATAAGTGTTGATGCAATAAAAACTAACTTTTTCATGATATTTATTTTAATAATTAAACAATTTTAAGCGCGCTTTACATTTACATATACACATGTTTAAACCTTTTGGATGAGGTTAGCTCTTTTTTTTCTTAAATTTGAGTAATCCTATCAATAAAATGCGAGACGATTTAGAGCTAATAATCCGATTACAAAACAAAGAAAGCAAAGCGCTTTCTGCAATATATGATCGGTATTCTGGAGCTTTATACGGTGTGATTTTACGCATCTGTAAAAATGAAGAATTAGCTCAAGATCTATTGCAAGAAACTTTTTTAAAAATCTGGGAAAAATCTAATCAATACAACCCAGAAAAAGGAAAATTCTTTACATGGGCTTATCGCATAGCAAAGAATATTACGTTAAATACACTTCGAAAACCTTCAAAACTCATCCAAAATGAAGATTTAGGTGTATATATCGATAAAGAAGCAAATGAACCAAAGCAAAATCTATTACAATTAGATGGTTCATTAAAAAAATTAGAACCTCATCATCAAAAAGCATTAGAACTGGTTTACTTTAATGGACTTACACATCGCGAAGCACATGAAGAAATGGATGTACCTTTGGGAACATTCAAATCGTATATAAGACAAGCGTTAAAAAAACTAAGAGAGACCTATCAAAAAGAACTCTTTTTGTTTTGGATTATAATTGAGAAGATGATATGATGGACAGGAATACGATAAAAGATAATGGGATATTAGAGCAATATTTGCTTGGAGAACTTTCAAAAGATCAACGCATCGAGATTGAAAACATTTTGAAAGAAGACCAACAATTGCGAGAATATTTCAATAAAATAGAAGACGATTTTGAAAAATTGGCCTTCGAAAATGCTATTACCCCTCCAACTCATGTAAAAAAATCAATATTAAACTCAATAAACGAAAACTCTTTATCATCAAAAGACACTCATGTTATTGCAATCAACAAAAACAATAACCGTTCTTTATATCTAAGTATTGCTGCAAGTTTGGCTGTACTTTTTATGTTAAGTTCTGGTTGGTTGTATAATCAATGGCAGGATTCAAAAAACAACCTTCAAATAATACAGGATGAAACTCTCGATTTGCGAAACCGTCTGGTACTTCTTGAAGAAAATCTAAAAGAAACAAATGCCTGGTATACAGCTATCAATAATCCCAATACTATTCAATTGATGTTGAAAGGAAATGAAATCTCACCCACTTCAACGGCAATTACTTATGTAAATCACAAGGATAAAACTGTTATCCTAAATCCTAAAGGTCTTGCTAAATTAGATAAAGATAAAACGTATCAAATGTGGGCCGATGTAGATGGAGTGATGATCGATATGGGTGTGATCCCATCTGATGAAGAAATGATTGCCATGAAATATATAGAAAATGCTGAGTCTATTAATATTACCATCGAACCTGAAGGAGGAAATGATCATCCAACTGTTGAAAGATTAATTTCTAATGTTTTGTTATGAATTCTGCATTAAGAAACTATCCGAGTTGAAATAGTAATTACCTTTTTTAATTTCATATTTTAACAACACCTTATTTAATTTTTGGGATGAAAGAATATTTCTAATTCGTATTTTTGCGCGAAATTTAACCTGTGCTGATGAGAATATTATTCTCTTTACTACTATTTTCTGCTTTTGCCATACGACCTGCTATGGAAATCAGTACGGTTATGTATTACCAACTCAATATCGACTATATTGTCGAAAAATACTGTGTAAATAAGGAGCGACCAAGACTTAATTGTAATGGTAAATGTTATTTAATGAGTCAGATGAAAGCCAAAACGCAGCCTGGAAATAAAAAATCAGATACTATTATCATAACTGAGGCTTTTATTCCTCTTTTTTTTCAAGAAAACAATATTCAAATAAAAAACACAAATCCAATACTTTCTGAACAAATTCAGAATTGGAAATCGAAACGTCTTCATTTAAAAACCGTTTCAAAAGACATTGATCACCCACCAGAAGATTCTCTTTCTTAATCGATTACAACTTTTTTTGAATTCAATTATGAATAGGCTACTTCATGCTTATTCTAGACGTTGTAATACCTGAAATTTAAAATAAAAAATTAAGACAACCTCTTTTGTAAGAATAAACAAATTAGGAAGTGTCTCTATAATTCATACTAAAAAATGAAAAAATATATTTATGCCCTTTTATTAGTGGCATCGCAAGTGCTGTCTGCTCAAGAAGTTTATCAACAAACTTTGAAAGATAGTATTTCTTCCGAAGAAGTACTAGAGGAAGTTTTGGTGACTTCGGCCAATAGAGAATTACAAAAACGTTCTGAGGTACCTGGATCCATTGCTACTATAAATGCAAAAAACATAAAAGAAACCAAGGCATTTGGTCTTGATCAATTGGTAAATCAAGTACCAGGAGTATTTATGTCTACATCCAGAGCTGCCAGTAATGAACAACACTTTATGGCAGTGCGTTCTCCTATTTCAACAAAAGCATTGTTTTTATACCTAGAAGATGGTTTACAAATAAGGCCCACTTCGGTCTTTAATCATAATGCCCTGTTAGAAATGAATGATATTTCTTATGGACGCGTAGAAGTTCTTAAAGGACCAGCATCTAGTACATATGGTAGTGAAGCGATTGGCGGAAGTTTTAACTTTATCACCAAAAAGCCCACAAAAGATTTAAGTGGAAGTGTTGGTTTTCAAACCAATGATCTGGGGCTTACACGATATGAGTTTGAAGTATCTGACCAACCCAGTAAAAAGTTTGGTTTTTATTTGGGAGGTCATTATGCCGATCGCCAAGATGGACCTATTGAACACAGTGATTATGAAAAAACCGCAATTACTTTTAAAACGGTCTACAACATTAATGAATCTACAAATTGGACAGCCGTTATTGATCTTATAGATTATCGATCTGATATGAGTGGCTCCTTAAGCGAAATCGATTATACCGGTGGTAATTTTGAAAGCGATCAAACCTTTACCGAAAGAGAGGCACTGGCATTTAGAGTTAGAAACACTTTTGAGAAATTTTGGAACGATGATAATAAAACTTCTTTCAATTTTATTGTAAGAGATAATACGATGGATCAAAATCCTTCTTACAGAATCAGACAATTCAGAAACCAAGGGCAATTAACCGGTTTCGGATCAGGGGAGGTAAATTCAAATCAGTTTAGAAGTTATGTTGGACTGGTACAACACAAACTAGATTTCAATTTTGCAAATTCCTCCTTGATCATTGGAGGAACCGCAGATTATTCTCCTCAAAAATATGTATCAGAAACTACCGAGGTTATTGTAGATCCTGAAACCGGAAGGAACATCGATTTCAGAATCAATTTTGGAGATTTCATCCTAAACTATGAGGCCAATATATTCAATTATGCAGGTTTCTTTCAGTACGAAGTATCACCAATAGAGGCTTTGAAGGTTACTGCTGCATTGCGTTATGATGGTTTTGAATATGATTACGATAATCTGGCAGATGGCATTGTTGGTGTAGAAGATGTTGTAGATAATTTTAATAACCTTACTCCTAAGCTTGGAGTTAATTATAATTTTAATGATAGATCAGGAATTTATGCCAATTATTCACAAGGATTTACCCCTCCCCAGGTATCAACCCTGTACAGAAATCGAAACGAATTGCGAGGTATCAAACCGAGTCGATATCACAATTATGAGATTGGCGGATATATGGCTTCTTCTTCAAAATTAAAGTTAGATGGTGCTATTTATCTGCTCGAAGGAGAAAACACCCTGATCACATTACGAGACGAAGATGACAATTTCTTTAATACCAATGCCGGAAAAACCAGATCTTATGGCGTTGAGTACGGAATCACATGGATGCCCGTAAAAGCAATATCAATAACTCATAATGGTAGTTATACTATGCATGAATATGTTGAATTCTTTGATCGTGGAATAGATTATTCTGATACCGATAGAGAAACTGCACCAAACTTATTGGGTACTTCTCTCATCACTTATCGCAAAAACTTCAATAAAGATCTTGGATTTAGTATTACTGCAGAACATGAATTGGTTGGAGAGTACAACACAAGTTTTGAAGGCCAGGTAGAAAATGAAGATGGCACTACTGAAACTGCAACCTATGACGGACATAATGTATTTAACCTTAGAGCAAATGTTACCTATAAAGGTTTTGAATTATGGGGACATGCCTTGAATGTTTTTGATGAATTGTATGCAGCACGTGCATCTTTTAATCGATTTAGAGGCGAGAATAGTTTTACTATTGGTAATCCTCTTGCATTTCATTTTGGTGCGAGATATAATTTCTAAAAACACACCTCACAGGCTTCAAAACCTGTGAGGTATAATTTCTTTTCTTATGAAAAAAAATGAAAAGCTTAACAAATGGCTCTGGAAATGGCATTTTATTGCAGGCTTGGTTTCTCTCCCCTTTATACTTTTACTCTCTATCACAGGAGGAATCTATCTTTTCAAAGCTGATTATGAAACACCCAAACAACAACATATCAAAGAAGTATTCATACAAGGAACCCCTATTTCCCTAGAGCAACAATGGCAAATCGCCAACAAAAATGCAATTAAAAAACCGAATTCGGTTGTTATTGGTGCCAAAGCCAATCAAGCGACTGAGTTTGTATCAGGCCGTTTTGGTGGAAAAAGCAGTTTGTATGTCAACCCCTATACCGGAGCGGTTTCTGGCGAGATAATCTCTAAAAAAACTGACATGTTCAAGGTGCGAAAATTACATGGTGAGTTACTCATGGGTAAATTTGGCACCACAATCGTAGAACTTATAGCCAGTTGGATGGTAGTTTTGATCCTAACCGGGCTTTATATCTGGTGGCCAGCAAGAAAATGGAATTTTAAGGGTTTCTTCGTGCCAAGAATTAAAGAAGGAAAACGTACATTTTATCGAGATGTACATGCCATAACCGGATTTTGGATTTCTGGATTATTACTGTTGATTCTTGCAGGTGGTTTTCCCTGGACCGATGTTTTTGGAGAGAATTTTAAACAAGTTCAAAAGATTACAAATACCGGATTTCCGTCTTCTTGGGAAGGTCGCAATCTATTATCATCCCAAAATGGAAACCCCATTACATTAGATCAAATGGTCATAATTGCAAAGGATCTTAATCTCCCGGGTACGGTTACGGTTCATTTTCCCAAAGGTCCTAAAGGAGTTTTTAGTGTTTCGAATCAGAACCCTTCAGACTTAGAAACTCAAAAGAAAATTCATTTTGATCAATATACAGGCAAGCAAATATTAGCAAACCATTGGAACGATGTTGGGGTATTGATGCGCGGACGAATGTGGGTCATGGCTTTTCATCAAGGTGAGTTTGGTTTTTGGAACTGGTTATTGATGCTATTCACCGTTATTGCTCTTACCGTAATGAGTATTTCGGCACTTGTTTCTTATATTCTTCGTAAAAGAAAAGGTAACTGGGGAGTTCCTAAAGTTCCGGCTGCATTCAACGTGGGTTATGGAGTAATTGTCATTATAGGAGTTTTGGCATTAATATTTCCTTTATTCGGAATAAGTCTAGCGGTTTTATTACTTATTGAATATATAAGAAAGAAAAAACGCAAAGAAAAAGCAATACTTTCTACGTAAATTTTAATTAGAGGATCATATGAAAAAAAGTAAAGTAATACGGTTAACTCGTAAATGGCATCGCTATCTAGGTGTCATCTTGGGAATTCAGTTTTTATTATGGACTATTGGAGGTCTTTATTTCAGCTGGACCAATTTAGATGAAATAAGAGGAGATCATCTAAAAAAAGAACAATTATTTATACCTAAAGCTAACACTTATGTTTCTCCTTCAGAATTCTTGCCTAAATATCTAAAACAAGAAGAGCATCTTATTTCAATTGAACTTACAACTATAATTCAAAAACCAATGTATCGCATTCTATTCTCTTCCAAAGAAAAGAAAGAAGTGATATTGGTTGACGCACAAAATGGAAAACTTAGAAAATCGCTAAATAAAAAAGAGGCTGTCGAGGTAGCTCAAAACAAACTCAATCTTGAGGCACCAGTTACTGGCGTATCGTATTTAACTCAAACTGGTAGTCATCATGAATATCGCGGACGCCCTTTACCTGCTTATGCTGTTACTTTTGACAAGCCTGCGAACACTACTATATATGTTTCAACTACCTATGGAAATGCGCAAACGTTTAGAAATGACCAATGGCGCATTTTCGATTTTTTATGGATGCTTCATACCATGGATTACCAAGAACGAGATGATTTTAATAATGTACTATTAAGAGCATTTTCCCTTTTTGGGATTTTTACAATTCTTTCAGGGTTCTTTCTTTACATACTTACATCAAAAACTCTAAACCAAAAGAAAAAATATAAATCATGAAAAAACTAATTTTTACTTTTTGTCTTATTGCTATCTCCATTAGCTGTAATCAACAAAAAACACCTAATAAAAACATAGTTAATGATCTAGACCAAAAAGGTATTACAAACCAAACTCCTGCAATAAAAAAAGACTATAACCTAAAAGCTGATGGTTCTGTTTATACCGATCAAGAATTAGAAGCGATGTCACATGACGAATTAATAGCAGTCTTTCGGGAACCACCAAAAGATACCGTACAAACCATAGGTATACTTTTATATGATGGGTATTTCATGCTGGATGCAATGGGGCCATTATCCGTATTAAACCACATCCCCGCAAAAAAAATATTGATTGGTAGAAATAAAGGAATTGTGACAAGTAGTGATAAAGTAAAAATAGAGGTAGATCATAGTATAGAAGAAATTGATCAACTTGATATTTTACTCGTTCCAGGTGGAGTTATTGAGACCTATAATGCAACCAAAGATCAAATACTATTGGATTGGATTAAAAAAATTGATCAAAAAAGTAAATATACTTTAAGTGTTTGTACAGGAGCATGGATTCTTGGAGCCGCCGGATTATTGGAAGGCAAAGAAGCAACAACAAATTGGTACAGAGCCAAAGAAAAGTTAAATCAATTTGGAGCTACGTTTGTGCAAAAAAGATATACAAATGATGGAAAGTATTGGACAAGTGCGGGGGTATCTGCAGGAATTGATATGAGTTTGGCATTAATCGATCATATTTTAGGAAGAAATTATGCTGCTTTTACTGCCTTAAATCTTGAATATGATCCACAACCCCCTTTTGAAGGCGGGCATCCAGACAAGACAGATCGAGTAGTAAACTTTATGACAAAAAAAATGTATGACCACATGCTTGAACCCCTAATAACCAAAGATTGAAAGACGTAAAAACAACAAACTATGCTAACATTTATTTTAATCACTGCAATTTCTTTTTGCTTTTTTCAGATTATTATTCAGATTCGAAAAATGAATAAAATTGAAAAACAATATAAGGCCACAAAGTTTCGACAAGCCAATGAAAAATAATACTTTTACACTTTAAAATTAAAACCTATGAAATCGTCCTTTTTTTTTACTGCATTGCTAACATTTTTATTTATTTCTTGTAATCAATTAAGTGAAGAAGAGCAGAAATTTGATGCTCTTATGGAAAATGTAATTAGTATACATGATGAAGTAATGCCCAAAATGGGCGAGATTAGTTCATTAATAAAAGATCTCGAACCCAAAATTGATACTACACAAACTGGAAAATCTTATGCCAAGGCGCAACAAGACCTAAAAGATTCATATGATTTCATGATGACATGGATGAGTGATTTTAGTGAAAAATTCCCTCATGATGAAGGGGAAATGGAAACAAAAGATATCTCTTCTCAAATTAAGTTGCTCAAAGAGGAAGAAGTTGAAGTAAGAGAATTAAGGGATCAAATTAATAGTAGCATTGATAATGCAAAGCGCTTACTAGAAAAGTCGTAAAAAATTCTATTTACCATAATTTGTAAAAAAGTTTTACTTTAGCAGCTGCAACAAATCACTTAAACACCAATGAGAAAAATTATTTTATTTGCAACTGTATTGTTTATTTCAACCGCTTCAATACAGGCACAGAAGAAAAAAGATCTTTTAGATGAGATTGATAAATTAAGAAAAGAACTTAAAACTACGAAAGCGGAATTAAGCGATTCCAAAAAAAAGGAAAAAGCAACTTTAACCCAAGTTGCGACTATGGAAGCACAAGTTAAGGACCTAAAAGAAACTAATGCTTCTCTCTTAAGCAATATGGGAAGTTTTACAGAACTTTCTAAGAAGAAGGCACAAAACCTTGAAAAATCCTTAGAAAGTCTTCAACAAAAAGATAAGCAACTTAAGTCAATTAATGATGCCATCAGTAAAGGTGATTCTATTAAGTTGGCAACTTTAACGGTTGTTAAACAAGCACTAGGTAGCGATGCAAAAATAGGAGTACAAAATGGTGCTGTTATTCTTTCAATTCCCAACACCGTACTTTTTGGTGAAAATGACAAAAGTATCACACTTGAAGATAAAGCAAAAGGCATACTTGGTAAGTTGGCTACTGCCTTAAATTCTAAGCCGGATTTAAAAATTATTGTCGAAGGAAATAGCAATGCCCTTAACTTTAAAGATAAAACCCTTAATGATAACTGGGATCTTAGCTCAAGACAAGCAGCCGTTATAGTAAAGACATTACAGAAAGAATATAAGGTGGATCCAAAAAGAATGACCGTTTTAGGAAAAAGTGAATACGGATCGGATAGTATTGAAACAGCCACCAGAATCATCATCGATCCAAAATTCGATGAATTCTACGGCCTAGTAAAAGAGAATATGAAAAATGCTTCTAAAGGATAAGAACATTTTTTTTTAATACTAAAATCCGGTCTTATGATCGGATTTTTTTGATATCAATACATAAAAGTTTATATTTACGTAACTGGTTACGTAAATATAAACATAGATATGAATTTTTTCGATAATGCAGGAGTTATGGCCATTGGCACAAGGCTTAGAATGCTAAGTGAAAAGCTGACCGAAGACGCTTCAAGAATTTATGAAATGTATGAAGTAGCTTTAAAGCCAAAATGGTTTCCAGTTTTTTATGTTCTATCTCAAAATGGCCAAAAATCCATTACAACTATCGCCAATGAAATTGGTCACTCCCACCCTTCTGTAAGCAAAATTGTTCGCGAAATGGTAAAAGAAGGAATACTATCTGAAAAAAAAGATAGTAAAGATGGTAGAAAAAACAATATAGTCCTTACTGCCAGAGGTAAAAACATCGCTAATCAAATTCTAGAGCAATATCATGATGTTGAACATGCGGTACAAGCCATGCTGGATCAAAGCCGGCATAATATGTGGCAAGCTATTGAAGAATTTGAATTTTTATTAGAGCAAAAATCCATGTTAAAACGTGTGACAGAAGAAAAAAAACAAAGAGAAGCACTAAAAGTTCAGATTGTAAACTACGAACCAAAATACCATCCATTTTTTAAAAGTATTAATGAAGATTGGATCAATACTCATTTTGTTATGGAAGAAGCCGATCGTCGATCCCTAGAAAATCCCAAAGAATATATCTTGGATAAAGGAGGGGATATTTTGGTTGCTTTGTATGACGGTGAGCCTGCGGGTGTATGTGCATTAATAAAAATGAACGACCCCGAATATGATTATGAACTCGCCAAAATGGCGGTTTCATCCAAAGCAAAAGGAAAAGGTATTGGTTGGTTGTTAGGAAAAGCAGTAGAAAATCAAGCACGTGCAATGGGAGCACGAAAAATTTATTTAGAAAGTAATACTATTCTAAAACCTGCAATCAACCTATATCACAAATTAGGTTTCAAAAAGGTTATAGGTCATACAACGCCATATAAAAGATGTAACATTCAAATGGAATTAGAACTTTAAGCAATAAATAGTTTTCGGCGGTGGTACGGAGTTGCCTTTAATCCAATCATAATGGATTTGTTTAAAATGTTTTATTACAACTCCGCCCCGCTGATTATTATCTTTTACATCATAAAATTAGACAGCAACTGCTATATACCCGAAACCATATTATCTAAATCCATAATGGGTCTAAACGAAAATCACCCACCCTAAAACAGAAAGTAAAAGCACTGTAACTCCTTGTATACCCGTTATTAACGTAAAAGTTCGATTGGTATCTTTCGCACTCATCCCACTAAATTGAGATACCACCCAGAAATAACTATCATTAAAGTGTGATACGGTCATGGCGCCTCCACCAATAACCAGTACTGCCAACGAAAATTGAATAGCCGAATCCCATCCCAAAGCCGGGATTAAAGGTGCCAAAAGCGAAGAAGTAATCACCATAGCACTAGTAGACGATCCTTGTGCAGATTTTAAAACGGCGGCAATGAGAAAAATCAATAATAAAATTAAAATATCATCTGATTCCCCAGAGGTCATCCATTGCCCTACATATTCTGCGAGCGGTGTAGTTTTTAGTACTCCACCAAACGCGCCTCCTGCTGCAGTAATAATTAATATTGGTCCAGAAACTTTTACAGCCTCTGCAAACCAACCTTTGATATTATCTTTGCTCTTAGGTCGTAATAGAAACATTGCTAATAGAGCTCCTATAAAAATTGCCACAACAGGTGCACTTATAAAATTAATCCATTCATACGCTACTCCTATAAAACGCAATATCGTTCCTACCGCTATCAAAATAATCGGCACCAATAAAGGAATTATTGAGTTGCGCAATGAAGGGATCTTTATAGAATCGTTTTGTTTTTTCTCTTCGACAGAGTGTTTTTCATTGGCAACAATACTTTTACCTAATTTTTTTGATAGAAATTGAGTCATCAGCAAAACTGGAATACTAAAACAAAGTCCTATCAAAATCATAGTTCCCAAGTAACCCGAAGCACCAATATTTCCAGCTGCTGCAATAGGGCCGGGAGTTGGGGGAACCAAAGTATGGGTCGTATACAGCCCCGTAGCCAAGGAAAGACTTAAACTTGCTTTATTTGTGTTACTAAGTTTACTGATCTTATCGGCCAAACCAGAAAGCAAAATGAAACCACTATCACAAAAAACAGGAATGCTCACTACTGCTCCAATTAAAGAAATAGCTGAAATTGTTTTTTTCTGCCCTGTAAGTTTAATAATACTCTGCGCAATTTTTAAAGCACCTCCAGATTTTTCTAAAAAAACCCCTATTACACTTCCAAAAACAACGATCATCCCAATATAACTCATAATACCGCCAAAGCCTTTTTCCATAGACTTTACAATTTCCGGTAATGGAATTCCAACAGTTATTCCTAGAAAGAAACATGCCACAATCAATGCTAAGAAAGGATGTAATTTGAACTTTGCAGTTAATACAATGATTACAAGAATTGATGCTAATATGAGTAGTAATAATGAAGGTCCGGTGATCATAACTACTAAATTATGAATATTTCTGTTAACCTAACTGTTTTGTTATGCTTAAAGAAACCTATTGCCTTATAATTTATTAGTACATTTGAGAAGAAACTTAATAAAAAAGACTTCCAACAGATTATCTAAAAAATAATTTGATGAAAATTCTAGTTGCACCAGATAAATTTAAAGGCTCTTTAAGTTCTAAAGAACTTTGTGAAGCTATCGCTATTGGAATAAAAAAATATGATGATAACATCAACGTAATTACACATCCTCTAGCAGATGGAGGCGACGGGTCGCTAGAAGTACTTGAACAACACCTTAACCTTGAAACTATTACTCTAAAAGTTAATGATCCCTTGTTTAGGCCAATTAATGCCAGTTATAAAAAGACCAAAGATTCGGCTTATATCGAAATGGCAACTGCATCTGGTCTTGTACTTCTTGCTCCAAATGAGCAAAACTGCATGTTTACAACAACCTATGGTACAGGAGAACTTATTTTGGATGCCATAAAACGAGGGGTTACAAAAGTTTATTTATCAATTGGTGGATCCGCTACATGCGATGCGGGTATTGGGATCGCTGCAGCTTTGGGTTTTTCTTTCAAAGATCAGAATAACGAAATACTAAAGCCTATAGGTAAGAACCTCGAAAAAATTGCCTTTATTTCACCTCCAAATGATACAACGTTGATAAATAGAGTGAAGTTTAATACCCTTTGTGATGTAAACAATCCTTTATTTGGAAAACAAGGAGCAGCTTATGTTTTTGCAGCTCAAAAAGGTGCAAATCGAAAAGAAATCAAAATATTGGATCGAGGTCTAAAACATTTTTCTGAACTCGTTAAACAACAATTACATAAAGAAATAGCACTTACACCAGGTGCTGGTGCTGCTGGGGGTTTAGGTGGAGGGAGTGTTGCTTTTTTGAATGCGACCTTGCAATCAGGTACAGATATGATGTTTAGGGTTACAAAATTTCCTGAAGCACTAAAAAATACTGATCTTATCTTTACCGGAGAAGGTAAAATAGACCAACAAACTCTAAATGGCAAGGTAATCTATGGAGTTTCAAAATTGGCCAAAACAAAAAACATCCCGGTATATGTGATCTCTGGAGCTTCAGACCTATCCAAATCTGAATTAGAACATTTAGGCATAGAACAACTAAGAACTGTAGTATCTGCAAGCACAAGTGAAGAAGAAGCATTTAGTAATACCAAAAACATTGTAGCAAAATTAGCGTATGAAATGACTAGAGATAGATTATCAGAATAAACTTCTTTATTTTAGAGGTTCAAAACAACTATTAATCTACTTCAATACATATGGCCGAGCTTACTTTTCAAACTGCCGATTTATCCGACCAATACCCAAATGACCTTTTGTGTGCAAGTCCAATATTTAAATCCTTTGGCAAAAAAACTGCCTTTTGGGGAGAAATTACCACTATAAAACTCTTTGAAGACAACTCATTTGTTAGACAACAATTAGGGACCGATGGAACTGGCAAAGTTTTGGTTGTTGATGGCGGAGGATCACTACGATGCGCATTGGTTGGTGATCGATTGGCTCAACTTGCAATCGATAACAATTGGGAAGGTATCATCGTATATGGATGTATTCGAGATAGTCGTATCATAAATGAAATGAATGTAGGAATTAGAGCTATCAACACTTGTCCTATCAAAAGTATAAAGCGAAATATTGGAGAACTGGATATCCCGGTGAAGTTTGCCGAAATTGAATTTACACCTGGAAATTTTATATATGTGGATGAAGATGGAATTTTGACGAGCCCAAAGAAACTTTTATAAGTAGTGTGTATAATATCTTTTTAAGGTACCTACCTTGTCGATAGTTTTTATGAGCTTCAAATGACGGATTTCTATCATGGTCTTATCATCCAATTTTAGTGCAAAATACAATGCTTAACAGTAAACCATTGAAAAAATACCATGAAAAAAATTAATTAGATTCTTGAATTAAATTCAACACTACTTAATAATTTGTTAGCTCTATTTCTTCATTGGCAATAACTTCTTATACGTAAAACATCTCCAAACCCACTCTAACGGACCGAATTTAAAATACCTAAGCCACAACTTGCTATATAGTATTTGGACACAAAATACTACCAGCGCAGTAAAAAGGGTTTCAGATGGACTCATAGTTTCATACAACGAAAATCCAATCGAGGAAAACAATAGTAACCCAATGAAACTATGCATGATGTAATTAGTAAGTGCCATTCTACCTACATATTTTAATGGACTTATTATTTTTCTCGCATTAGTATGATACCATAACCAAGCTAGAAGCCATAAATAGAATAACCCCATAACTACATCTGATAAAAACATAAGTTTTAAAAACACAGGTCTGGCTACTGGGCTTTTATATATTTCAAACCCTGGTAAAAAGAATAAAAATATTATACGATACAGGTTTGTTATAATCGCAATGATTATCACAGGTTTTTTAAGTAGATCAACCAATACATTCATCTTGGTTATCAGACTATTCTTTCCAAAATATAATCCTAATAAAAACATAGATAAAGCTACCGGGGCCAAAAATGTAAACAACATGGGGATATTTGCCATATACTCATTAGCTCTTAATCGAATTCCATCAACATAAGAACCATTTCTAATGGTTTCAACAATAGTTTCTGGCATATACCCGCTTAGATAACTTTCTGGTTGATATTTCATTAATTGAAATGCGTATGCAGCTATTTGATCATAAAATGGAAAAATCAAAAACAAAACTGATAGTCCAATAATTAGACGGTTAGATTTCTTAATCAATAAAGTCACAAACAAACCTAAAATCGCATATAAATGAATCACATCACCCGACCACAATAATAGTATATGCAATACCCCGAAAAAGAACAATATAAGCATGCGCCTGGCAAAGAATGAAAAGGTAAGTTCATTTTTTTGAGACATACTCAAAGCTTGCATACTAATACCCAATCCAAATAAGAATGAAAAAATTGGAAAAAACTTGCTGTAAAAGAATAATTGAAATATTCGTGTCGTAAGTGTATCGATTGGATCTGTCCATTGTTTACTAAAAACATCTTGATTCATAAACACACAGTTCATGATCTCAATGTTTACGACAAAAATTCCAAATACGGCAAATCCTCTAAAAACATCTAATAGCTCGATTCTTTTTTTAGGTTGTACAGGTAATTTATTCACTTAGTCTTGTTTTAATAATCTAATACTTCAAAATCACCTCTTTATTAAGCCCCAATAGTGGTAGGTGTTTTACATTATGATATGTAAGCGCCAAAGAAACGCAATGACATAACTGTTCCTTCGGTATTTCGTCATCGATGTTAAATACGATAGCCCTATTTCCTTCAAAACTGAAAGCGTCTTTATAGATAACTCTGAATGTGGGCACTAATTTACTAGTACATTGAAAATACATTGCATATTGGTTAGGACCAGAATCTGAAGCTTTTGCATTAATACGAATAGTACTACCTTTTTTTGTAAGATAACTCGGTTCACCCCATTTTAAAGTCTCCTCAAGTTCTAATATAGAGGGGATCGTATTGGCTGTTTCAAGAATGAGTTTTCGCAAGTTGATCAGTTTTTCTTTCATCTCGATCGGATATTCATCAAACTTTTTGGGAACTCTTGAATCTGTTTTTAGTTTCATTTTCCTAAGTATATCAATCTATTAAAAGTATTATTTTATTTATCAAATCTTTTGAAACAGAAAATACATTTACACTTAATAACATTCATGAGTAAATGCCCTTTTAATTCGAAAGACATTCAATGTTTAATGAAATTTCCTGAAGTTCTTTCCATATACCATGCGTACTTTCTTGAGGAGACAAATAAAACCAAACCAAATATCGTTCTTTGGCCGGACAATATTCACTTATAATTTTCGCATTAAGCTTTATCATTTTTTTTGCAAAAAATTCGTCATAAAGATGTATCGAACCTCCGAAAGTATCATTTTCAATTCGTTGAATAGAAGATTTGGTTTCAGGGATATCTTTAAAGAAATTAAAATTGGTTATTGCTCCTGTATTCATTAATCCATCAAAATAGATATTCATAGCGTTTTCTAATTTTGAGGAATTAAGGTTCGGGTTATCTTCAATAATCCATAAAAAAGCATAGGAAAAATAATCTTCACTATTCGCCTCACCCCAACCTGGCGCAAATCGAATATGTTCTTCACCTTTATAATCCAAATCCCCAGCAAATATTAATGGAAACTCCATAACCTCACTACGCCAATCATTTTTTGCATCAAGTACATTATCTATATTGTTATGCAACCTAAAATATAGATACCCTGCTCCAACTGCCAGAACAATGACAATAAGAAGTAATACTTTTAATATCCTTTTTAAAACTTTTTTATTCAAAATCAATTTGTTTAAAGTGACTAATCTAACTTAAGAATGCTAATTTTAATATGCAAAGTATACATCCTGCTTTTAAATAAGAGCATTCTTCCAATAATACCATATTTAAACCAAAAATAAACCGTAATCTATTCATAATCAAATTTTAAATAAATGATAAAAGCATTTTGAACTCGATCTTTCTGATAAAATTTTTGTAACTTAAAGAAGTCTAGATCGTAAACCTCTCAATAATGAAAAACGTAATCATACTTCTAATAGGGATGTCTTCTTTTCTTGCGATCACTCAGGAGAAAAAAGCGACCACAATCGAACCTTATAACCTCGAAGGTGTTTGGGAACTTAAACATCAGTTCTTATATAATGAAAACAATAAGATAATTGATACAGTTCTAAATCAAAATGGATATCGCCAGATAAAAATGTATAGCAAAGGAAAAGTCATGTGGACTCGATTTGATCCCAAAGACAGTAATGAGTGGTTTGGTTATGGTACATACACAATCAAAGACGGTGTTCTCGAAGAAAGATTAGAATATGCGTCGGGCCCAATGATGAAAATTGTAGACACTACCCAAGTGTTTAAGTTTGATCTGGTAATGGGAAAAAATTCATATCAGCAAATTGATGTTGATGAAGACGGCCATTATATACTGGCAGAAAACTATGCTCAAATTAAATAAACACGGTTTATAATCTATAAACTCTTCTATAAAGGAGCCCCTGGAGGGGGCTTTTTTTTGTTTATCACAATACTAACCCAGCTTATAAAATCTTCAATACAGATTACAAAACTGAACTATAAAAATATGTTGTATTAATCAAAAATCGATTCAAAAAATTAGAATAAAAAACTATATTTGCAATCCAATTTTTTCGGGTAGTAGCTTAGTCCGGTTAAAGTGCACGTCTGGGGGGCGTGAGATCGGAGGTTCGAATCCTCTCTACCCGACACCTCGAAAACCCTTGTTTCACAGGGGTTTTCGCAATTAAAGAAGCTCTATTCTTGAGTTTATTTCTTCTGAAAAATTACCGTTTTTTATCGTTTTTTATCACATTTTTATAGATTTGTTATCGAAAAGTCATCGAAAAATAAATATCATGATCCAAGGTGAATTGGAGGTTTACACACATTATCGAGGTAAAAAAGGTTATTTAATTAGAATAAAACTGTACAATAACAGAAAATACCTCTTTATAAAAACGGATTTATACCAAAATCAAAAGAAATTAAAGCATACAGGTCAAATTAAAGAAAGACAAGAAAAGCTCGATAAACAAATTGATTACTGTAATAATTCGAGAATGGATCTAAATCAAGCTTATGAATTTATTAAAAATGATTCTGATCCTATCAACAACAAAGATTTGGAGATATTTCTACTCAAAAAAAAACTAGAAGAATTAGAAAAGAACAACACAATTGGAATACTTGAATTTTTTGATATTAGAATTCAAGAGTTAAAAGACCAGGGAAAATCTTTAACAGCTTACCAGGACACAAAAAATCAAATCAGTAATTTCCTATTAGACGAGGACATTTCTATTAACAATATAGACTACGAATGGTTAAATAAATTTGTCATATTTAAGCAAAAATACGGTAAAGGAAATGGTAATGTCCCATTTCTTCTTAAAACTCTTAGAGCATTGTATAAAGAGGCACAACGCAGGGAGTCATTAAACATTAAGCCGGATAATCCCTTTTTAGGTTTAATCAAAAATACTCGAATAAAAGATGTGCCAGACTTCTCAGTAGCTGACATTAAAAAACTTTTTAGTTATTCTCCAAAAAAATCTACTACAACAAAAAGTCTTTTTACGTCACAACGCCATATTGATATTTTTCTATTTCAATTCGCAATAGGTGGACATGACTACGCGGACATTGCCAATTTAAAGTGGGGAAACATCAGGAGTGGGAGAGTTATCTTTAAACGATTTAAAAATAGGAACAAACCGAATGGTGGAGAAAAAGTAGATAATCTGTTAAATGAGTTTGCACTTAATGTTTTAGACAAATATGGCGACAGAAATAGCGAAAAAGTATTTTCGCACCTTCCCTATCCAACAAACATTGATAGTTATGGCAACAAAAGACAAAATGCCAACCAATCATTGAAAAGAATTTCAGACACATTAGGTTTTGCTACAGCCCTAACTTCTAAAACTCCAAGATATCTTTTCAGATCTTTCGGTGGTGAGTTGTTGATTAATGATTTAATTCTAATGCAATTGCAAGCACATAAAAAAACTGGAGTAACATTTAACTATCAAAGGAAAATACCAAATGAAATACTAGACAAGGAACACAAAAAAATATTGGACAGTTTATTTGAAGAACTTTAAACGTTATTTTTAAAATCGCCTATTTTTAAAATTATAAATTTTTAAAAAGTTGTTAGTTTTTGGATATTTCTGTAATTCTGTAATTTTAATTTTTAATTTACTGAATTTCAAATAATTAATACGTTACAAAACGATGTTTAAAAACTGTAATTGTATTACAGAATTACAAAATCAAGGTATTTTCTATCAACATTTGTACTAATTTCGATATTAATAACGGAAATATACCTAAAACAGAAAATTTAACTTTGAACCTGTAGCGTTGTTTTTTTTAAATGATTTGATGAATTCTTATAAAATTAATAAGAAAAAAACAGCTAAAAGCTGAATAACTTTAAGCTGTTTTCTTTTGTTTTCGTGTGACTAAAATTAGATTAGTACAATTTCAGTTATCTCTTCATATAAAATAACTTTTAATCAAATGTTGACACCCAAAGAACAATTTCATACGCAAGATTCCATTTCCCCTCTTCTTTAAAAAAAATATAAATAGATGAATTATGGGGGTTAAGCGTTCTGAAAACAGATATATTATCCACTATAACTGGCTTTGATAACCTATACACATCATTTAGATCTTGAAATCTATCAAAATGACTAACCAATTTAACATTCTTAAATCGTTTGGTATCTAATTTAATAGCTTTTTTAGTATATATAATTTTCCTTTTAATCTTAAGCAGCATATCGTCATTTAAGGTTTCTCGAAGATTTTCGTAAGAGATTTTTGAAGCTAAACCACTATTTTTTTTTGCATATTCGAACACTCTAGGGTCAAAATATAGAGACCAAGAACTGTCAAAAAATGTTCTTTGGTATATTTTCGGTTTAATATCATAAGGATAATTATATAAAGAATTGTAAACCTCATAATGCTCATTTGAAATAACACCTGAACTAGAAGTATTCTTTTGAGCTCTTGTTGAAAAAGTTAAAAAAAGAAACATTAGTAACAAATAAATGTTTCTATGGACATGTCTCACCTTTCGCACCTGATCTATTATTTCTCTCATTTTGTATAGCGTTTTGAATATTAGTTTTTTCAGCTTCTGATAATCTTTGATATGCTACGGAGGTTTCTAACCCACCCCAAGATAACATTTTATAATAATCTATCGACTGTTTATGAAAATCCCAAGATGCTAATGACATAGCTAGTGCCTCTACATAATTACTTATAAATTCGTGTTCACTCATGTTCCAAGCAGTTCTTGGTGTGTTATCAGCGGCATATGTTTGATATAAGGATCTAATTGTCTGATGTATCGTGCTACTAAAGTCATTATAATATGTATGCTGTATAAAAGCATGCATACTTTCGTGAATTATCGTTTTGGCCATAAATAATTGTGTAGCATCATTTACTAGATCTTCATCAATAGTTATTGTTATAATATTTCCATTTTTATGAGTTCTACCATTTAACTCATTTCCATTAGAAAGCCCTAATTGCTCAACGTTAAACACTAAATGATGATTCGGATTGGCGTCGAACATATCAAGAATGAATTGTGATATATGACTGTTACCTCCGTTAAAAATATCTGGATTTACAGAACCATGAGTATCTTTTAACTTTAATCTGTTAATAATGTCACTGGCACAATCATTTACACTTGGATCAATGATAATTTCATCCTCAAGATCAACGTCTCCGCCACCTTCCCAAGCATCTAAAGCAGCTTCACCAAACTTATCCGATTCTTCAGAAGAATTGTTTTGGTTTATATAATATAATATCTGCATCCCTTCTACTTCATTAACTTTTCCAGTTTTTTCAGCATCCTGTATTTTCTTAGCAAACGATTCTTGGCCGCCTGCAAATCTGAAATCCACTAGTGGTGTTAAAAACGCTCTATGTTGTTCTAACCAACTACGATCAAGTGATGACCAAAAATGATTTAGCGACTCTAATCTAAGGTCTGTTAAATTAAGTCCTACATAATCTATGGGTTCGCAAACTGTTCTATTAGAAAAGGCGCTTAGATTGGCATCATCACCAATATCAACACAATCAATAACAGTCAACACATGGCCATCGACATCTGTATGATGCGTTATACTACAGGGAGAACCTATACCTCCGCCACCACCTGGATTAGGATTACCAGCAGGGGGCGACGATACTCCAACATTTATGGAAAGTGATGCGGTGGTATTGTTGGCAGAGCTTATAATATTGCCTGTATAGTCTAAGTTCGGTGGTTGAAAGCTACTTTCAATATTACGAACATTTGTTTCTACAGATACGGTGCTTGTCTCAGAATCTTCGTCCGTATCATCAGTAACGTTTGAGGTAAATATGTACGTAACATTAGAGTTTAAAGTAGTACCACCAAATACTGATGTTGTTCCATTGTTGGTAAATGATTGATTTGGTTGCATAGTAGGATATTCCCCGGGATCTGCACCCAAAGACCCTGTGCCTGAACAACCATTTGCTCCAAATTTGGCAGCATCTTTGTTTTTTAAGAAATCCCCAAAATCATAAAACGCATAATCTGCTTTAAAATACCTGTAATCGATCTCTCCATCATTGGCCAGTACATAGTCAAAAGCTTTTTGGCTCATTGTGTATTTTATCATAATTGGCTCTTCAATGCTTCCATCGGTATTTTGATCGATCGATAACATAAACAACTCATTAGGTAATGATCCTTCGACCGATACAGGAAAGGTATAATTGGTATGTTGTCCTTTGATAGAAAGGTTTTTTATCTTATCAAGATAAATAGAGATCCCGTTATCCTGAATTTTATTAATACTGTATACGCTTTTTGTAGGCATTTTACTTTTTAGACTCGCCATAACATCAGGAATTTCCTCCTGAGACACAAAGCCTTTTTTGTGAAATATCGAGCCTCGTGTTATGACCGTCTCTGTTGTTTGTTCGGTTTCCTCCGGTAGTAATTCTTCTTCATGACACCCTGTAAAAAAGAGCAAGAACATCAAGGGCAAAAAGGTCATTGAATGACTTTTAAAATAAACTTTCATAATGATTTGTGTGTTTTAATTATTAATGATTTACATATTGTTGAGTTACAATAATAATTGTCGTCAGTTTCATTTTTTGAAACTCAAAAAACTTTAACAATTACGTATGGACCATTCTATAAATCATTATTTTACAACTGGTTAATTAATATTAATACGCAAAATAGAAAATTCATAGCACTATGCCTTACGGAAAACCGTAATACACCTTAATCTTAACAATAAAAAAACCCGACCAATATGGCCGGGCTTACTCAACAACAAAAAACACCTTTTACAGCGAACGAACAAATAAATTAGGTTTTGGAGTTAGATTATGATTTGTACTACCTCCTATTTCTTCTTCATGATCCTGAATAGTATGTTGATTAAAAATGCTATACTTGATCATAGGTTTATCGTTATATCTATTTTTACGGGCTATTACAAAATTATCCCTGTAGTCTTCAGTTGGTTTTTCAACCTGTAGGATCACATCACCATCAAATTCGGAATCAGAACCACCACGCATGGTTTTGCCCGTTGTTCTCTGGAAAATCAAAAAGAATAATTTACCATCAAACATTTTACGAATATGCTCGTCCAATTCAAGTTTAAAGGATTTAATAAGTCTTTTCAACTTCCCGAAACTATCTACAAAGATTACATCATGAAGCGCAACCAACTTTTTGAAATCCTCATAATCTTTGATTTCATCAATAACGGTTATGTTTTGGTAATTCTCTGGAGTAATGTATTGGTTTCTCTTTTTCTTAAACAAATCACTTTGTGAATGTTCTTCTAAAGTAAAAAAGAGACATCTTTTACCATCATTGGCGTAGTCTTGCATAGCCTGAAAAAACAATCGGGTTTTACCAGATCCTGCGGGAGCATCTAAGGTAACCACAACACTGTGTTTTGGTTTTTTCTCCAGTTCCCCTAAAAACAAACCCAATTCTGTAGGCAAAGCAAAAGTTTCTAATGGTTTTTCGTAATGATCAAGATCCGCCATAGTGGGTAATCCGTTAATATTTTGTTTCACTACTTTTTGAACTGGAGCTTTTAAACCCTTCGGAACTACTGTTTCAGTATTTAACCTTTTTGGCTCCGGTTTTGGAGCTTCAATAACAGTAGTCGTAATTTTTTGCGGAATACTTTTTCTGCGTAAACAGATCCTTGGCATTTGCAATCCTCTTACCTCCAATTCCGGTTTATTTTCTTTAGGCTTTGCAACTGCTTTTTCATTCTTGTCTTTTACCCGCTTTACCTTTCGCTTAACTGGTTTTAGTCTTTTAGTAATTCGAACATAAAAAGTTGATTCCTTATACGTTCGTAAAAGAGCATCTAGTTTGTTAGCTACTTTAAACTCCTGCTCCCTCTTGGCATCTAATAACAGTTCCTCTAAAGTATTCCGGCTAACTTCAGTATTGTGTAATTTGTTGTATCGTTCAATGGTGTTCATGTTTCCTAAATAGTGTAGAGTTTCCCCAAAGATTCGATTTCAGCTTTTACCTGAAGCTTCGAAGGATCTATAAACAGGCCAATAGCATTATTAATCAAAGTGCCGATATTCCCGGTATCGATATGCGTCCTTAAATTCGCTATGTTTATCGTACCATTGGCAGGTATTTCTATACCCGTCAGATTAGGAAAGGATTGCCCAATAAATTCCCCTTGATCGGTATAAAATAATAAACGCCTAAGCGTTATCATGTTTCCGGTCTGAAGGTTCAAATTCTCCGTGGTGGGATTGGTAATATTAAGATCGATATCAAAATTCAAGCCCGTAAGGTCAAACTTGAAATTTCGAATGCCATTCACTCGTAAAATTAAAGAGTCGATTACATTTCTGATTTCGGTAATCTTTTGTTTTCCAAAGTAGGTAGAGGCCAAGAATGCAGCTCCCCCAAGTAACAATAGTTTTTTCATTTCTTTTTTCTTAAGGTTAATTTAAACCAGTTTTTACGTTTGAATAGATCTTTCCAGTTGGTTCGTTTTAAAAATAATTCCCAACAATAGGCAATGGTGGTTCCAAATACCATCGCTACGGTAGTCATTAGTATTTTAAGCACAAAATCTTCGAAGAATGTACCGGATAAAAATCCGAGGATACAGATATAAAATTCGATAGGTTTATACATGGGTGTAGTCATTATTATCAATTTACGTTTGACGTAGTATTGATTTTGGGGTTATTTTCGTCTAAGAGGATTCAGTTTTCGGATAAGAAACCGTACTTTGTTTTTTATCTCATTGGGTAAAAACAACAATCCTATTGCTGTTATTAGCAACCATATATCACGCAATTGAAAATTAAAACCACTATCAAATACATAGTAATTGACTACCGCAAATATTTGACCCAGTACGATCAACGCACCCAGTATCCATAGTAATGCGTTGGCTATTTTATTCCATTTTGCCATTGTTTATCCTATTTAAAATCCAAAAGGATTATTAAAAATAATATCGCCTCCTCCACCGGCAGCACCTTCAACTGCATTTGTGGTATACTCTAATAGAAACTCATAACTTACATTCGACTCTATGATACCATCGATTTCACTTCCTTCAAAATAAATTGCATTTGGCGTATACAGTATGTTTTTACTTCCAAATACATCGGCAACCGAGTGAAATCCTCCACCTAATGGATCTCCATCTGCAGCTCCTGTTTTCTTTACTTTGGTTATGACATAATCCTTTACATCTAGCCCATGTTGAAGGCCTGAATTATATCCCAGAGGACGGGGACCAAAAAGCAATTGCGCAGATCCGACAATTATCAAATTCCTATATATTTTCCTATCCGCTAGTCTTCCTCCTGTGAAAACTTCTCCTATAGTCGGAATATCCAACGTAGGAACAGGTTTGTAATCCTCAATTTGGATGATGTTCGCCTTTGTTACTTGGGTACCATCAAGGCCACCTAACCGGGTGGCATCTATATTAATTAAGAATGATATTTCCATTATGTGTCTTGCCTTTTTGAGTACTTAACCTTAAAAACAGGTAATTGATTAGGCTCTAAAATCACTCCCCGGCTATTGATAGCAATCGCCAATTCGTCTTTTGTTGGTGTCTCCCCCGCAATTTGAATAGATCCTAAATCAATTTCAATAGGGGTTTTTCCTCCGCTACCCTCTACGCTTGGCAGTCTATATGCTGTTTTTCCTAGTAATAACATCGTTTCTTATTTATACTATAACATAGCCGTTTTGAACCTGTTTCTTTAATACTTTGTTTTGTAGTTCTGCTATAGAATTCCCAAAAGTCATGTGAAAATGTGGCTTATCGGACAGGTTTTTAAAATCTCCTCCCCAGGTAAACCCTAACGACTTTCCAATTCGAGCCATCTTTTGGTAATCATCTTTATAGTTAGGTCTGCCATTAACCATTGGAACGACATCTACCGCTAAACCATAATTGTGATAGGATTGCCCGGCCTTTGCATTCGTTACAATCTTGCCGGGTTTCGTTCGGCCTTGCGCGTATAGGTCGTCTTGCTCCTGAAACGTTCGTAAACCATCCGTAACCCTTAATTGAATTCCTTCCTTTTCGGCTCGATTAATAAAGGTTCTCACCTTGTTTTGTATCGCAGGGTGCAACTTCTTGATTCGGTTTTCTGAAACCAGATCCCAAACTGCGGAGGCTATTTTATTACGCATTAAAAAAAGAATTCCCGCAAAAGCGATTCCTGTACCAATTATTATTTTCGTTTTTACCTTCAATTGCTTACAAGTTTACCGTTCTAGGTTGCTTCTTTTTGTTCTTAGACCATAAATACAGCCCTCCTGCACTTAGCCCTAAAATCCAGATCCATAAATTGTCTTTTTTAGGTTTTACGGCACTTATAATCACTTCCTCCAGATCCTCGATAGCATCTTTTAGAATCACCACATTACTAAGCTGCGAAAAAGCAATTTTCTCTGTAACCTTTCCGACATGTGAAAACGTAATTTCTTCTGATCCATGAGATTGAATAATCGCCTCACCTTTTCCGTCCGTAATCGTATTATGAACCGATCCTATAACGTGAACACCTTCCAAAGGAGTTCCGAAAACATCTAGTACTATGATTCTTTTTTCTGGCATAACTGTTTTTGTAATTGTTTCTGTCTTAGGTTTTATTGTACAGGCAAATTGTCTCATGTGCTTATTATTTTAAAATGCAAATCCGGCATCATTTAAGGTTTGTTTTACTACTCTATATACTTCACCGTCACTAGGACTTAATTCTGCGTTTAGCCAATACACCAAGTCACGAGGTTGATAACTATCCAGATTAGCCAATATTCCAGTAGGTGGAGAATTGTAACCGTTATAATCCTTTTTCCCAAAGGCGTTGTATACGATCTTAAAATCTTCTGGAGTAATTTTCTTGAACACCTGCAAAATGGTCTCTTCATCAGTCCCCCAGAAAGGCGCACCATGATTCATAGCATCCAGTAATTGTTGCGCATAAATCTTGGCTTGCTGTATGCCTATCCTAGATCCGGACGTATCCAAATCACCCACATCGATCGAATTATCGATATCAGGATTTAAAATGTTTTGGGCTACATCAGCTCCTGTTCTCAATGTTTTGATAAGTACATAGGCTAAATAACCAACAACAACCCCTCCAACCACATACAAGGCTGTTTTAGGATTCTTGGCAACAAAATCTCCTGTTTTGTTTATCCCTTTCTTTGCTGCGGATGCCGATTTTGAAGCAAGCTCTTTGGCTTTCTGCTTAGTCTCTTTTTTGGTTAAAGTGGTTGTGCCCATAATTACATAAATGCTATTTTGATAGTCGTCCAGTTCGTCTGGAGTGCTTTTCTCGATTTATCAGATTTTGATAACTGGTATAATTTGTTTAATTCATCATCGGTAAGATGATCTTGCATGTATTGTAATGCATTTGCGCGTTCATTCTCTGCTATAGGGTTACTCCCCTGTATCGTTATTGTCTTTGCCATTGCTAATAAAGTTGTGTTTGTAAAAGAGTTGTTGTAAATCGTTTATAAATTCCTCGTTCTTATTCCCGTATCCTTGCAGTACATAATAGGCCGATAGCAACTGTTGATCTGTCACGCCTTGGGCATCCACAATCACCTTGATCAACTGCCCCTTTAATCCTTCTGGTAAAACAAAAGAATCATTGGACGTTGCAGGTGCAGCAAGACCCGGACCTTTCATGGTGGTAAATATTCCTGTTAATGCGGGTGCAGTTTCCTTAATAAGTCCACTCCAAAACTCCTTGATGTCGCTACTTTTTTCTAACTGTCGCAACTTTTCCTCCAGTTCCCTGTTTTCTTTTTCTAAGCGTTCGGTTTTTTGCTTTTCTGCCTGTAGATCATTTTTAGTTAAAGCTAACATGCTGCGGTCTACATGCAAATTGATCATTTCCGGCATCCCTAGTCCCGGCATTGCCAATCCCTGTGCCTGTTGTATCATAGGAACTTCGTTTTTCTTTGGTTCGTTATCCGAGACCGGCTTACCTAATTCAAAGTTATAGGCGATTCCTTCGCGTACACAAGCATTACCTTGTTTACGGTGTAACTGGATCTGAATCTTATCTGCCCCTTTTTCCTGAAGTGCAGTAAACCATTCTTCGATACCGCCCGAAGTCTCAATCATCTTGGTTCCATCCAATCGGTCAGTAATAGGGACAATAGCATCGCCAGTAGTGTAATCCTTGATTTCTACACAAATCTTGTTGTTCGTTTTTAATCGGTGTATAATGTTGTTGAATTCTGCGTTCATCTTAGCATTCTTTTTTAACTAGTGAATTGTAGATGCAAACCAGTTTACCGCCTTCTGGCATGATAATATTAATTGTTCCTTGCATTGGAAAAGTAGTTGCCGAACAATTGAACATTTCCCCTGGTTTAACTACTACGTTTAGGATCGTAACTTCGGTAGTCCCTTCATTGTGAAATCTAGGCGCTATCTTTCCTTCTAGGGTATAGTTATCTTCAGTTTCAAGAATAGTATCCGATGAAACTGTAGTTTGATACCCTGTAAGGAAAGTCACCATATTTTTAATCACCCCTAACATACGCGCTCTTGTGCTACTACAAATACAATTTGCACATTTACGGCGCTCGTTAACGCACCGTTAGGTGTAATTAACCTTGCTTCAATCTCTGAACTACCATCAGAATTAACTGGCACAAAACCATCAATCATATGATTTCCTATTTCACGATCCCTCCAAAAACTGATATCTATCGGAGTGTTAATTTCCTGTCCCTGCTCAAATAATCCAAGGTTTAAAAATTTATTTGGATCTCCTTTTACCTTGGCCGCTGCTGCGATCATTGCCCCTTTTGGAAGTTCAATCGTTTTACTCACCTGTGTGTTACCCGCAGGTAAATCAAGAGTCAGGGTTTTAAAGAGATACTTATATGCTGTATTCATGGTATTTTGTGTTTTTTAATTAAAAAATGCCCTGCCTTTTACGATAGGCAAGGCATTTTTATTGAACTAATTAACCAATTATGAAAGTGTTATCCGATATTCTTGATGGTCTTGAAACCTTTGATAAATACTTCAAGATAGTGTGCTTTTCCGGCAGCAGGTGCAGGCATTGACTCTCCCGCAGGAAACTTTAATTGCCATTCCATTTCTTCATCGTCTACCAAAAAGGCTAAACCACCTAATTTGTAGTACTTTTCTGAAGAGCTTAGACTCGTTCCTGAAGGTCTTAACAAATCCGCAACTGGAATACTTACTACTTCCCTGTTATTTTGAGTGATTACAAAAGTGGCATTTCTAAGGGCTGCAATGTTTGTACTTCCATAAGTTGCACCTCCTTCTTTATTTGGATCTGCTTCTGCATATCCTAAAGCGATTTGACTAAATACTACCGCCTGATTTTTGGTTAAACGCGTACCTTTGATACTGGATACTCCGTCAATCTTTTCCGTAGTGGCGTCAATCACATCAAAATTGGAAGAGGCTCCGGTAATGTTCTTACGTACGAAAATTGTATGATCAGTCAATCGAACACGTTGTTGTTCAATCAACCCTTGTAATTCTGAACTTAATATAGCACTCACACTCTTTAAGAATGTCCAAGCCAATGTAATCAATGATAAATTTTTAAGTGTTTGCATTTTTATATGAATTTTGAATTTATTTCTAAAGTTTGTTTTTAAGCGAAAGAATTATCTAATTCCTCTTCTTCCAGTTCTTCAAATACGGTGTCGTATTCTGGCATTTGCAACGAAGGAACATAGGCTGCATCATATACTAGTGCATCATTTCGGTATTGACACCCTCCGTCTGGACAGGCCAAGCCAATAGCTCCCGCGATTAACTTATCGCTTGCAGGACTGGCATCGGTAATAGCATACCTCTTTTTAAGTGCATCCTGTAGCAAATCCATCCCTTGACGGATAGCGACTCCAGACAATACTTTAGTACTTGACTTCAATTGTTTGTTTCCGGCTTGGGTAGCAGCAGCCACTATAATACTAGCGCCTAGCATTACGCCTTTAACCAATTTCTTACGGTTTTCAGGCACAAGTGCAACTACAGCTCCTGATCCTGCCCAACCGATTCCGGGTAATAACACATTTTCTACTGTGCTACTAACATTTTCTAGATTTAGATCTTTTGTCATGTTTATTAATTTTAATTTTTATCTATGATAGTGTGCTTTTGCGGTTGGACACCGATAGCAACGTTTATCCTTTCTTTTTACTTAGTGCTTCCTTAATTTTTGGACCTGCAAAAATGGCTAATGCTATTGTGCCTAAAACCAATCCCGTGGACGCATTCGAAGATTTTGGGGTTGGATCTACCGTAGCCACCGGGGTAACGGGTGCAGGCGTTGGGGTTGGCCTTGGGGTTACTACGGGTACAACAGGCGTAGGCGTTGGCCTTGGTGTAGGGTTTACCACAGGTACAACAGGTGTAGGGGTAGGCCTCGGTGTTGGTCTTGGAAATGGTTGTACGGGTGGTTTTATAACAGGGGTTGGCTTTGGAAACGGTTTAGGGAAACTAGATTGTTGCGATCGTAACCTGTAATATGTGTATTTATACGGCGCATTTCGCCCACCCCATACATAGGTAATTCCTCTACGATATCCGGGCAATCCCCCTTCTATTCTAACCGATCCTTCACGTTGTCCGGCAGGTGTTACCGTATAGCCTAATTTTACAGAAGACATTACCTCTTGGATCAAACTATTAATTGCCTGCTCTCTTAATCTATGTCCTTTTCTGGTACATTTGGCAAACTTTGACTTTTGGCCGTTTTTGGCGTCCGCTTTATAAGCTTCCGCGAGATTGAGAAACTTATTAAGGTTCGTCTCATTAATTGTATTGTTTAACCCGCTATATTCAAGAATAAATGGAATATCTAATTGTACGTCTTGCTTGGCCTTGGTCTCGTTATACGAAGATCCCCAACAAGACACGTCAAAACCATTGGCGAAAATAGCCCCAAATGTCTTTTTGAAGAAATCACTTTTTAAGATTACCTTGGAAGCCGAAGCAATGGCCCCTGTAGAAAGTGGTTCACCCAATCCGTGGTTAGGAGTAAACGGGAAGAACTTTCTTTCTACAATGATTCCGTTATCGACAATATCGAATTCTGGATCGATCCCATTGCGTAAATGCATTTGCACTTCCTTACGAAGGGCACTAGCTAGTGCGGTTGAAACTCCTTTACTTTTAATGTATGAAAGGAAATCCTCAAATCCTTGATTTACTTGATTTGGCATTTGTAAACCTCCGTAAACCGAACGGTTGTGTGCGCCATTTAATCCTACATGTGGTAATGTTTGCATAAACATATCTTTTTTCTCTAGGAATACTACTTCCGTATTTTCATGCTTGGTAGCATCAATCACGTAGTAATCTCCATGAGTGTTATTTTTACCCTTTTTGGGTACGATTACATAAACATGGGTATATTGATCTGGGTAAAAATTTGGCTGTTTGACCTTGCGTATATAATGGTCAATACCTAGATTCTTTAGGATGCAGCTTGCAAATATGCTATAGCTTTTACAATCGACTCCCTCGTATCGTTGCTTCCATGCACAGGCAGGAGAACGTAATTGTTGTTCTACACCGTCCGCACGATACTGTATATGATGATACAGGAAGGTATAAATACTATCGACCGTACCTTTAAGGGTACTGCGTTTTAACTTTGGCGACAGCTTTACGGTTTGTTTGTGATGTTTATTGACCCAATCCGTCATGTGATTTACCGTAGTGTCTGTATTACCTTTCGTTAAACGTGTTGTTGTACACTTAGAATCTGGTATAAGACCAACGTACTCACGCCCATCTAATAATGGGCGTTTGAGTAGGTTAAAATTTTGGCTTTCCTCCAAATCAATCAACTTTTGTTAATGAACATGGGTGCAAGATCTACATAAAAACAAGTGGGTTCTTCGCGAAGTGACAGGTGGCGTTGTGTAGTCGTATTTACTGTGAGTTAACAACGGTTAACCGTGTTTAGGGTTGGCTAGTAACAGGTAATGTTGTTTAGCAAGGTTTACTAAGACCTAGGCCTTATTGTTTATAAATATTTACGGTAATACCGTATAATTTTTGGAATATTTCCTAATTTTGGGAACATTTCCATTGACATGAATTACCAATCCGAAACCGTTATTTTACATGAAACCTTTATCGATGAAATGATCGATAGCTGTTTTACGGTGGATAAATATGTCAAAGTACGGGACAAAGGTAGTTATTGGGCAGAATTACGATATAGGAAATACACTTTCCATAATCAGCAAGGTACATTTACCAAACAAAAGAATGTCCTACAGCTTAAAAGGATATTCCATAAGCTTATTGCCAAATACAATGCTTTTGAGCATGAAGGATATGATTATTATAGACATAACGGGCAATGGTATAAGTATAAGATCCGTAAAAATATCAACGGTTAAGGGCACAATCAAAATTCGTTGTGGCAAATTCTGTCTTCGTGATATTGTTGGTAAATCTCTTGTCCCTCAATGGCCTCAAATTCTTCTCGTTCAATTTCTTCTTTACTCATAATTTTCATTTGTTTTAACCGCCCAAGATCAAAACCCGGGCGGTTGCAGTAACTAAGCACTTTTACTCTTCTACCGGACGGACTTCAACACAGTTCCACTCCCAAATACCCGTCACATAATTAAACCAAGTTTGCATATAGCAAGTACCTCCTTTAATTGGTTGTTTTTCTTCTCTGGTAAGCTTTCTTACTCCCTCAATGTTTAAAATAGATTTTTTCATTTTTAGAATATTTAAATTATATTCCATCGAATTTATCGGCGATGGATTCCGATTGCATACCGCCCTGCTCAAACTTTTTAGCGACTGTTGGCAGGGTGGTTTTATGTTTATGCAACTTTTTCAAGTTTAGCCTTTAACGAATTACTGATAGCTTTTCCAATAGCCTTTGCCATTGGAGGACAAACACTATTCCCTATATACTTTTTTGCTCTTGTTACTCCTCCCTCAAGTTTATAATCATCAGGAAAACCCTGTATCCTTAATAGTTCATCCACTTCGAGCGGTCTTATTTTTATATCAAAAATTCCATGTTCCCGCATAAAACTCCTTAGAAGTGTTTTTACTTCATTATCGCCTTGTTTTGGAATAGAATGGTTGGTTAATCCATAATTATTGGCAGAGGCTACATAAAGAGGTTTTTTATCTTGTCTGGCGATTATGGTCGGACATGGTTTGTCAACTGAATTACCTGTGTTTTTAAATTGATGATCAAACAGCCATTTCGTTGTAACAAGATTATGCTTTGGGTTTGTTGTAATTGAATTAGCCGGTTCATTTAAATTAGAATGATTGCCTTTACCATTATTTGTATAGGAGTACTGTAAAAAATGTAACGCAAATCGGTCTTTGGTTGTTATGGTGTTGCACGGCTCATCTAGACTATGAACCCCGTTACCATCTTTCGATTGACCATAGTAGCTTGTTAAAAAAACGGGGTGTATCAAACTATGTACGCTATTAGTAAGGATAGTTCCAAGAGGATTATTAAGTGACTTACTTTTCTCCTTAAGATTTCCTCCATTATATCTTATGGTAAAACACCCTTCCTTATGAAATTTTATCAATCCATGATACACCCTCCAAAATGTCGCTTCACTATATTCTTTTCCATGATGCGTCAATCCAAACAAAGACTTTCCTTCGTTCTCCAAGTTTAGTTTTTCACGCACGGCATTATGAGGCTTTAATTCTGGATGTAGATGCAGCTTCTTTCTAGAAACGTGTGTAGGATCTGGAAAACAAATAGGTAAACAGTTAGCGGTAAACATTCCAAAATATCTTTTTCTGGAAGTATACGCCCCAAAATCAGCCGCATTAAGTATTTTGTAATCGTATTGAAAACCGAGCGATTCGAACTCTGAAACCCATCTATTATAATCAACCGCCTTTAAATCCTTAACAGGTTTCCCATTTTCATCAACTGGCCCCCAGGTTAAAAACTCTTCTACGTTTTCGATTGTTATATAATCAGGATTAAAACACAAATATTTGAATAAATGATCTGCTAACGTTCTGGAGTCTGCATCGCGCGCTAAACCTCCTTTGGCTTTACTAAAGTGGGTGCATTCTAAACTAGCATGCAATCCTATATATGCTTCTGGAAAATGACTTCTTAATTGATTGATCAAAGATTGAATCTTCCAAATTACTGTCCAGTCTCTAATATCTTCGGTATAATGTATACACTTTGGATGATTTGCATGATGAGACTTAATAGCGAATGGATCATGATTTACACAAGCTACAATAAAATTGTTTTCGTTTTGACTGTATCCCTCGGTTACACCGCCACAACCGCAAAATAAATCAACCCATAAAATCAAAGGTGCATTATCACTTTTATTCGCTCTAATATGGTCGATTAGCTTAACCGCGTCATGCTCGGTAAATAAATTTAAATCGCCATTACTTACAATCGATTTTTTCATGCTTATACCAGTTTTATATCTTCTTGAAACAATAAATGAATGTACTCTGCATGCATGGGTATTTCACGTTCAGGATCTACTAAACAATGAAAAAGTAAATGGGACAAGCCATAATCCCCATAAGACTCTCTGTATTCATGACGTTCTTTGTTCTTAAACCAATAAATAAAAGAACTCAAATGGCCTATTTCGCCTATTTTTTGAGGATTCTTTAAGCATTTTTTAAACTCTTCCAGACTCATTAAAGCATATTCGTTATACTTTCTCTTACAATAATTGTAATCAAGAGTATGGTTGTATGTCGCTAGAGGATATTTACCTATTTCCCTTCTTTGTATTTCGTATTTCATACCGCTCATTCTTTATACATTTAGATAACAATTGATTTTTCAAACAGCTTTAATTGTGCTTTGACTGTTAAATGTTCTGGATAGCTAAACCAAATCACTTCTTGCACTTCAGAAGATCGGATATTGTTCTTTTTCTTAGGTAGTTTGATTCGAGTCCAGTCTCCATATAATTCATTCATTAAATCACAATCATAACCGCTCACCATACCATAACCCTTTGTTGTATGGGCTATCTTTGATAATTCTCTATGATTGTCGTCTGTAAATTCAAATCGATAGTCATTATAACTTTTTCGGCATTCTTTCGGATAAGGTGGATCGTAATAGAAAAATGTACCTGGAGTGTCAGTTTTCTTTATGGCAACCTTGTAATCATGGTTTATGATTTGAAATTCATTTCGCAATACTTCCGCAACTTCAAATAGTTTAGGTATGGCATTATTCCACTTACTGACCGTTTCACCTCCATTTGCATTAAGGCAAGATTTAGCCATATGCCAACCTTTGTTTTTTCTTTGAGCGCCTAAACCATAAAATGATTGTCTAACCCTTACAAAATATCGTCTGGCATTCTCAATGTTGTCTGTGGGGTGCGTCGACCAACAACGGTTATATTCTTCCTCGCTGCAAGGAGTAAGTAATAATCGTTCTATCAATTCCTCGGTTTGATCCCGTAAAACTGTAAAAAAATTGGTTACTTCTCCATTGATCTCATTGGCCGTTTTAATTACATTACCCTTATAGTTTAGACTCATCGCAAATGACCCAGCGAATACATCTACCAAGTGTGTAAACTTAGCAGGAAAATAAGGGTATATTTCATCACAATGAGAAAACTTCCCCCCGAAGTAATTAAAGGCTATTAGTTTTGATTTGTTTCCACTCATTACTTTTGATTCTTTGGATTCATTTTACATTTAGCTTCGTGGCGCTTTCGGTTGCTTGGAGAGTTAAGCACGTCACCACAATGTTGGCAAGGGAATTGAACTTTTTGAAGTTCTTCTTTAGTGCGTGAAAGTTCATTCTTAGTTCGTGAAAGTTCGCTTTGAACTTTGTTGAACTTTGATGTTAACGTATCCAGTTCAAGAGTACGGTTAATACTGCTATTTTGCTGCTCACACTTTCTTACAAACATCTTTGAAAAAACATACTCCAGTAAAGCCAAAAAGGAAGCAAGAAAAACCCTTTTAAAATACCATGTCCAATGTCTGATTTCAGGTTCAAAAACTTTGAAGGCAATAAGCATAAGTATTAAGCTGCATACGGCAAAGGCTTCCGGAAAACTAAATTTACTTTCCTTCTCTTGGTTACGAAACAACTTCGAATTAACACTAACGGCCAACATAGTAAGTGATGTAGCTCCAGCAAAGAGCGCTGAAGCAATTAACTTTAAATCAGGATTAGGTATTTCAAAAATATCATAGAACAACGATGCTTCTTTAATCGTAAAAGCAATCATAATCGATAGCATTGCTATTGTGACTATGGTTATTGAATTGAGAAATTTTTCCATGTTTGAGGTACTTGATTTGATTTTGGATAATCTAGTAGGTGTAATCGGTTCCAGGGCCGAGTAACATATCTTCCCAACTTAAAGCAGTATATCCACACTTATGTTTCCAAACTATTTTTTGATCTTGACTGAATCCTAAATCGTCCGGTCCATTATTGTCGAAATCATAACACCCAAAAGTTTCAGATCTGAAAAAAGTAACTTGTATTATCAAAGTTGGAATCCCCCATTTCTTATCATCCTTTAATTTCAAAGCAGTTTCTTTGGCTTCTTTTAAAGTGTCAAACACAGCGCGCTTATTACGAAAGTAACCGTGCCGTTCACTATACCCACAAACCGCATATACGATTCTTGTTTCTGGCTTCCCCATTTTAAGCTCAATAGGAACCACCACATTTTTATGATGCTCTGAAAAAGCATAATATCGAGCTAAATACGCTTCGCCTTTCCTTTCCTCACCAGTCAAAGCATTTAATGCTTCTCGCTCCCTATCTCTTTCCAGAATTATTTGTTCGTAGTTTTTCATTAATCTTCAATTTTTGGTTTTCCTAAATACTTTTTGCAATCACAACAATACTGTTGGGTTATCTCGATAGTTGCAATGGCATCCAAGACAGCTGTAGCAGTATTCTTGTGCTTGCACCTTCTAAACAGGTTCTTGAAAAAATCCATCCGGTGCATAATATCCCTGGGGAATTCCAAACAGTTTAACAATCGCTACGAATTCAGGATGAAAAAGTATTCTTTTGTTTTTCACTTGATCCCTTGTTTTTTTCCTGTGTTGCATCATAACTTCCCAGATTTCATCTTGAACTACTACTTTATTGAGCTTCACATAAATTCTTAACACATCTGACTTTGTAGGAGACCACGGTAAGGGTCTCTTTTTTATCGTAGTATTATCCATATATCCCAGATCTTTTATTATTTTGAAAAATTATTTGCGCATCCTTATAGCTTCTGGCCCAAACCTTAACCGATTTTGTGCGTTTTCCACTAGGAAAGAAATTGAACGGTTTTAAGCCTTTTTTTCTTAATTCAAGTTCATTCTCCGTACTTACTTTTACAGCTTTCTTATACTTATGAATTCTCCATTTCTTCAGTAATACACTAACTACTATTACCAAGAAGAAAAGAGATAAGGTTGATGTGATAATTAAAATAGTTTTCATTCTTATTTATTTTGGTTTATGATGATGATTAGATTTCTTATTGATTATTATTACTTTCCTATATTATCTTTTATCCGTAAGGCCATTATCTTGTATAGTTCATGTATCTTTTCATACACTCCTAATTTTATCTTTTTGCCTTTGTTTTCCTTATCGAATTCTGGTTCCAATGGAAACACTTCTGTACCTATTTTTGGCGCTTTACCTTCTCTCTTTATCGCAAGCTTATATTTTCCTCTTGCGTAAACGATGGGATAAATAGATATACCGTGTTTAAGGCATAAACTCATATAATATGATTGATCTCTAGCATTCATAGCTCTATTTTAATAGGGTATATCGTTAGTAGGGTCAAAATCATTAGGCAAATTGTCTTGTGGTTCTATATTAACCGTAATTAGAGGACTACTTTTGATATAAATAAACTCCCTCGCGGTTCCTTGATGATTATGCTTATTATGTCCTTGCTTATTAAGTACTTCATCCGGGTTGTATTCGTAGCCATGAAATTTGCACCACTCTTTTATACATGACTTAAATTTTTGTGAAGTCCACCGAAGATTAGTTTTAGCTTCAAAATCATCCGATGCCATCTTTTTTACAACTTGTACATCCCGTCTGTTTTCGAAGTAAAAATCTGCCCAATCTTTAAAAGCGTCTCCCATTGTTTGTAGACTGTTACGTTTACTTACATTTCCAGTTGGCGGACCTATTTTTTCATCATTTGCGATATGAAATTGTATGGCTTCTGCACAAAAATTGAAGTAATCGTTCCATTCATTTTCATCAAAATCTTTAAACAATAACTTTCCCATGTCCATAGCAATGGTATGTTCAGTATCATCCAGATCACTCTTATAATGGTAATAATCACTAAAAACGGTATACAAAATCCTTCTTTCAGTACTACTGTCCGGCTTGAACAATCCAAAATTGGAGGTAACCGCAAATTTTGGTGATTTCTCAAAGGGAATCGAAAATGCCGATCTATGTTTCGCATTTACATTAAAATCCCCTGTTACTTCCGTAAATACACGGGTCATGGGGAAATAAGGGTCGGCATCGTCAAACAATACATAATCTGTTTGTTCTGAAACACCATCATACATAAATTGGCTTTTTAAAACCTCTTTATCTCGTCCTGCAATGACCTTACTATTGAGTAATACTTGTCTAATCGCTCTATTAAACATCACCGATTTACCAGATCCTCCATTACTATCGGCTATATCACTAATACGATTATCCATTGCAAAGACCAACCACGGTTTATCGTCTCTCTTTTCTTTATGTAATAGATATCCGAAAGCAAAAATCTTATTAACTAATTGATCTTTTTGTTCTTGAATTTGTTCTGGAGACAATCCTTCTTCTTCTAGCTCAAATTGATTTTTAAGCCTGTATTCTTCTTTCTCTTCCAGAATTTTGTGGATTAACTGTATACGCTTTAAAGGATCGGTTTCCCTTATATTTTTTATTCTCTTCTTAAAAGGAGCATCGCCACATACCCGCCAATGAACGCGACTTGTATTGATAAGATAATTAAGAAACAGATTGTCTTTTTGAAGTATTTTTATATCATATATAGTCGATTTATCCTGTCTTTTGCCAATAGGAGTAATCTCAAAGCTTTTGGTTTTATTTACACTAACATTATGCTGAATTATTTTATGTTCCCACACATACGCGTCAATGTTACCGTAACGATATTCTTCTATAGCGTCCTTATTTACTTTCCAGATTTTATTTTTAAAGAATAATAGTTGATGATCTACCCCGCAATCTTTAAAATCGATCTTTTTTTCAGGAATTTTGGATAATGAGCTTTCTTTTAACTGTGCGCTTCTGTGTATAAAATCTACTAAAGGTATTGGCTTACGTTTAGATTTGATATAGTTGGCAGGAAAGTTATTAAGGTCTCTATAAAACACTTTTTTTACGACACCATTTGAAACTTTGACGTAGTCAAATTCTGGTTGGTCCGGTAACTCTTTATAGATATAAAAACCGTTATATGTAAGAAAACGGTATAGACGTTCATTACTAAGCGTATACTTTTTAAACTTTCCCTTTTCATCGGTCACCACGTCCCAAAACCGTGCGGGTTGCGCATCGGTAATGATGCCATTAAAAGCACTAAATACTTTCCCGGCTTTTTTTGGATTAGGATCATACACTAGATTTATCCAATCTGTAAAATCTTTTCTGGGTTTTCCCCGGTATGATTTCTCCTTAATCCAATCCGGTAACCATCCGATTTTTATATCAATGTTCGAAAGAGCCAGTTTAATTGTTTGATTAATTCCTGTTTCATCCAGATCACCTATATAAATTACCTCTTTCGCATACTCGGTAAGTTTTCTATAATCCTCATAAGATAATAAGGCGGTTTCGCTGTTTTGCCAAACCACAGGCTCATTAAGTGACGCGATATTTAATGAATCTCTATCCCCTGCACCAATAAATACTCTAGGTAGTCTATCGTCATCGTCATCTGGATCGGGTATGAAATCGTTATGTTCTTTGATCAAATTATCGATTCCAAAGATGTAATCCTTTGGTTTCTTTCCCGCGTACCGGAAACGGTATTGTTTTTCAATATTTAGCGGTTGATATATTTTTTGCCAAGAACCGTTATCAATTACAAAAATTGGGTACTTATCGGTACTTTTAGTGATAATCTGGGTTAATTTAGTTTTTCCCGTTTCTTTATCGTTTACGTTCTTGATCTGGGTAAATTCTCTACAGCTCTTAACATTATATTTCTGGCACACAGCATTAGTTACCAATGGCCCTAATACTTTTAAATGTTCCTCTGATATCGTTTCATGATATTCAAAATAGTATTCACCGTGTTCCTGATGTTTTTTGGCCGCTTTAAAATCTATATTAGGCTTGTTAAATTGTACACTTAACCCCTCGATACTTAATTCTGAAGCAATCCATTTACAGGCTTCTCCAAAATCTTTTAACCCCTCCTTTTCTATAAGAGCATCAAAACAGTTTTTTGCTTTACCATCACCACCAAAATTGGTCATCATATAGATGCCATTATTCATTTTTTTGACCATGGTACTTGGGGTATCCTCATTGTGAGTTTTAAAATGAACTAAACGCCCGTTTTTCTCGCAATCTGGATACATGAGTCTAAAAACATCTAAGCCTCCATTGGTCTTATCTAGAATTGTATTTTTATCGTATTTAAAATTACTCATTAAACCGTCTCTAAACTGTTTACGTTAATGTCACTTGCTTTAAGGGTATCTACTTTCTTTTGGTAGTAATCAATTTTACGTTCTAAAAATTCACGGGTAATGCTGTATTTTTTGATTGAATAATGTCTTAGTTGTTCTGTGTTGAGTTTAAGTAGTTTTTCTAATCTTGATTGATATCCTGAAAGGATTGATTCTAATTGCTCAATAGTTTTGTGGTGCTTCATGAGATTTTGTTTAAAAGAGTCTATCGTTAATAAAAACCTTATCCTTATGTACTCCCGCTATTTTTGTTATTGAAGCTTCAATAAGAGAAATCCGCCTTAAAAGTGACGTATCAATAATTCTTTGAAATGAGTAAATAGGGTCTATCATTTCAATTATTACTTTAGGCATACTTAATGTGTATCTTTCATGTCCTCTTTTCTCTATTACCATTTTATCATCTAATAAAATCGGACACAACTTTTTAAAATGGTCAACACTACAATTATGAAAGGCAATGACGTCTGTTTGTTTGGTGACTTCTGAAAAAATGAAAGGATTCATTATTTCTTCTTCTTTGAGAAAAACACCTACAGGATTTTGAAAGGCTAGAAGCATGTTTTTTATAAGGAAGGATTTTCCTTGACAATGTTTCTTGGAAGCGACAATAGTAACTTTTTTCATGGCACTAAAAATTTAGAATTAACGATTATTTTCAAGTATTGATAAATAGTAACACGAATACCCCAGCCAAATCAAAAAGATTACAATCACGAAACAATTGAAAATTATAGATTGTTTTGAGGGTATTATCTTTCCCAAATGATTAACTGTATATGTTTTATCCTTTAAAAAGACATATGAAATCGCAAATCCTATTCCTATTAATAGGATCATTAGCCAGATTTCTGGAGCGAATAATTTAGTGTTCAATAACATAGTGTATTTGTTTTAAGAGATAGATTTATTTTAATCGTTCACGTTCTGCGTAGATACTTTCCAAAATGTACTTACCACTAACACCAGATTTTCTTATCTTACTCTTTGGATCTTTTTGCATTTGATAGAATTTTGTTGTTCCACATCCCAATATTTTTTTTGCGGTCTCTGAATTACATGTAGATCCAGATAATTCATTTTTATTTTTTAGATATGCACGGTATACCAAATCTTTCATAACTTCCTTATCTACGATATACACTTCTTTACCATTTACTTTTATTGTATCAGATGCCATGCTTATATACTATTTACCTTACCTATTAAACCTGTCAACTCTTCGATTTGCTCTTTTATCGTTTCTTCAAGCAAATCAATTACAATTTGTAAATACTTTCGGGGTATAGAACCACTATGAAACCAGTGGTTTTGTAATGATCTCGGATTCTTATTATCTACTTTTTCAGATAGCTTTTTAAGGAACCCTTGTTTGTCCCAAACTTTTCCGTACATCATTTTAACTAGATCTATCATTACGAGGGGGAATTAATTGAGGTAACACTTTGATTTATGGACAAATAATCAGATACGAAATCATTTAATTTTGATTCGTAAATAGCGTATCTTTTAGGAAGAGATTTCATATATTTGGCGTATTGTTGTTGAATTACACCACAAATATCGAAATTTTTTCGATAAAAACGAATATTTTTCGAATAAATCGAAAATTAATAGGTAATTGCTATTATGAATACAGTCAATAGTCGAATAGACACTATAGTTAGTGAATTGAAATTAAGCAATCAAGAATTCGGTGATTCTATTGGTGTCACAGAAGCCACTATAAGGAATTTAAGACGAAAAGGTAATGTATCAGATATCTATGTAGAAGTAATTTCCTTGAAATATAATTACAGTAAGAACTGGATAAAGTCTGGAGAAGGAGAAAAGAAACTTAACAGCCAGAAAGAAGTACTTTTAAGTATTCCAAAATTATCCGAAGAATGTATTAAAAACTGGGATAAATTGTTAGAAGATCCCTTATTTAAGGCTAAATTAGAAAACGAAGCTACGAAAGTCGCATACGAAATTACTCCAAGGATAATTGAACAATTCAGGCAAGAATGGGAAAAATCAAATGTCAGATAAATTATGTACACAAATCCTCCCCGATAAATTTGTAAAAATAATATTCTGAATATGCTCAATTTCATACCCCTCTTCTAGCATTCTAAATACTTTTGATTTGAATTTGTTTTCAATATTATTTCGTTCTTCCTTTTCTTTTCTATACAATTCATCGTAATCATTACCATAGACTTCAATGAACTCATCCGGAAACAAATCAGTATTCTTTAACCTCTCTAGTCTTTTGGATTTTATGTTACTCATTTTCAATCGCCTTATCCGTTAATTCTAATCTCATTCTTCTGAAATCATCTCTTTTTACTGGATCTATAAGTTGGTTTTCTTCAGCATCTTTGTATAAAAAAGTGAAGAAATCCCTTATGATTAAAGTAAGACGTTTCAATTTTATCTCTCTCATTCTTCTCAAGCTGTAGAATAAAATAGAAACAAAGATTAGAAAAATAAAGGCCAAAATTGTAAACCCACCTGCATATAAATGCAGTAACGGATCATCAATTTTTAATGTAGGATCAAAAATCCAATAAATTTGTATAAAATAAATGTATAAAGGTACAGAATGGGCAAATTTATAAGGTTTCAACATAGATGATAAACCCCAAATTATGGGACTTAAAGATTGACATAAAACCCAAATAAAAGTTTTGGTACTTTTAAAACCGTAGGTCTCTGTAATACCAAAAGTAGTAACCTTATCAGTGAATAATACAAAACCTGATAAGATTACTAAAGTAGAAGCAAATATTTTTAAAGATATGGGGTAATTATTGGTTCCCTCCTTGTTCACCAGGTCGTTCGATTTCTTCTTTATCCACTTGATAAATTTCAAGTTCTTCGTTTTGGAAAGATAATTCTTCATTTAATTCTTCTTTTTCACAACTTGCCAAAGACATTCCAAAAACTACTACTGACAATAATACTATTTTTTTCATCTTATATATTTTAAGGGTTGTTACAAATTTATAACTATTAAATCCCGTAGATAAAACAAAAGCTAATTAAATAGTATATGACACTCTTATAATAGTAGTTTTATATCATACAATGGTAAATTACATTTTATTTAGGTTTCAAATTTAACACTTACTTACTATAAATCGTATACGGTTAAACCGCAAAATTCATTCGAAAAACCTTTATTTTATTGAGGTTTCCCGCATTTTTCTTCTTTTAACATCAATGTTCTAGGGGTATTCGCATATGTGCAAACATCTATCAACATTTTAGCAAATAAATAAAAATGGAGTCACTTTGAATCATACAAAGTCGATTGAATCAAAGTTGTTTTAGGGGTAGGGCGCGAATCTAGTAAAAATTGCATCAATAACGCCCCATGAAGTAAAAAAAATTAGAGTAATATTTATTACGAATTACAAAATCAAAAATTCTGTAATTCTGTAATTTCTGTAATTTTTTTTGTAATAAAGTAAACCATTGTTTTTCAATAACTTATATCTATAATTACAGAATTACAAAAATATCTTTAAAAAACTATAAATAAATAAAAATAATATTAATAAAGAAAAACCGAGGGTTCTGTATTGATGAGTAAAGGAATAGTCCAAAGCTTTAATCTCAAATTTTGCGTCTTTATATACTCGTTTCTAACGGCGTTTTCTTGATCAATAATTCATAACTCAAAACGGCAAAATTTTTGAATTAAAATTGTGCGGTTTTGTGACCTTATTACAGTTTTTCCCGTTATAAAAATTTGGGGGTGCGGGGGTAAAAGAGAAAGAAAATTCAAGAGGTTTTTTACAACAATTAGGGTAAAAAACTCAAAATGTTATCGAAAAGTTATCGAAAATCAATATTATTTTCCATAACTAATTGATTATCAATATTAATTTATTCGTCTGGGGGGCGTGAGATCGGAGGTTCGAATCCTCTCTACCCGACCATTAAAACCCATTTCCTTTGAAAAATGGTTTTTTTATACACAAAAGGCTCTCAAAATATTTTGAGAGCCTTTTTGTATGCTTAAACTTTTATTTGGTAAAAACCAAAAGGTATTGATTATTGCACGTTCAACTTTTCTAAATGTAGCTGAACCGTTTTGTCCTTCTTGTTATACTCTAATAACATTACATTACCAAGTTTACCCGGCATTACACGATATTGCGTTCTACCTTTATCTTCTTGCAAGTAAATCTTATCTTCAGAAAAACTACCCGCATTATACATTACCGTTTTAAATGCCGTTTTGTTTTTCTGCCCTTTTAATCTTTCATAATCAATAAAAGTAGCATAGAAACGATCACGTTTTTGGTCTAACTGTGTAAATTCATAATCAAACGCACCAAATGATTTTAATACGTGAGCATTTAATTGTGGGCTCCCAAAATCGGTTATACTTGGAGCTCTCGATTTTCCTTTTTCAAATACTTTTATATCTGTAAGGTTAAATTTCTCGTCAAACTCAAAAATCGCTGCATTGGTGATTGTTAATTGCGTAACAGAATTTCCAGATCTTCCTCCACTTAAAGCCATAGCGGCAATACCACCTGCACTTGCAGTTTTACGGTAACGCTCTCCAATAGCATAATAGGTTCCTTTTTGTGTTCTTACAATATCGTGAAAATAGATATACCCTCTTTTTTTCTTTTTCTTTCCATCGATCTCTGCCGGCATCATCGGGTCAATTTTGTCTACCCAGCTTATTTTAGAATCGCTAACTATGTTTCCTTTAAGATCCAAAGTTTCAGAAAATAATCCAAGACTTTTGTCCTTCATGATATTATCTCCTGCTTCAAAATACTCTCCTAGCAATACCAAGTTCTTTTCTGGTGTTAAAAAAGCATTTGTAACCAAACGTGGATTGTCTTTTCTATCAAACTTGCTTTCAAATAAGAACGCTCCCGTTTTAATATCTAATACAATTACTTTGTAATTGATTGTCTGGCTTAATAGAGATTTTTTAGTTCCTTCTAAGGCTACAACAACCTCTTCATTGGCTTCGATTGGATTTAAGGTATGGATTAATTTAGAATCTTCTGGAGAATTATAATCCCAACCTGTACCTCCATCGGTTGGTACGTATTTTAACCCGTATCCTAATTTACTATTGTCTCTCACATAGTTAAACAAAAAACCTTTGTTATCTACCGGAAAAAGGAAGTTGAAGTTTCCGGTTTGCTTCATGGCATTAAGCCATCTCATTTCCTTTTTGGAAACAGGAATTTGAATGTTTTCAACTTGATTAGCCTGTCTGTCAAAAGTAATAAGTTTGTAGAACTTCTCTTTGTAATTGGTCATTGCAAAAATCAATGCCTGGTTGTTGAACTTACTTTGTACCAAAAAGGTATTCTTATTGTCTACATACGACTTTGTAGCCACATCGTTAAGGTTGTTATCAAGAATCTGAATTGCATATTCTTTTTGGCCTTTTTTAAGTTTATCGACTTCATAAAAGAAATAATACCCATCTACATTGTTGGTTTTATCCATTAATGTACCAGAGTTTCTGATCTTGAATGATGTGATTTCGTTAATAGTTTTTTCTTGTGCGCTTGCAAAACTAAGGCACAGTAACATTAAAAATAAAGTGATCGTTTTTTTCATGTTTATTGATTGTGATTGATTAATTTAAATTTTTAAAAAATTGATATATAGATTCGAACTTTTTATGGTTTGTAATTTTGGATTGATTTGTACCACAAAAGGCCAAACCAATTTCTTTTATTTCGGTTAGCTCTAGATTATGCAAAAAGAGCCGTATTTGGTTAAGAACTTTTTCATCAGAAAAAGAGTTTTTATGAGGAACATGCTTACCCAATTTATGATCTCTCTTGGCGATATAAACTCTTTCTAATACCTTGGCCATAGTGGTATAATAATAATCTGCATCAATTATCTTATTATTGAATTTATGTACCAATTGATAAATCGAAAGATCCAAAAACTTAAGATCGATTGTGAATTGTACACTTTGCGGGACAGTTATTTCATGAATATCAGATAAAGACGTAGTTAAAGCTCCTGAGGCTACATCTGGTTTGAAGTTATTTTTTATTCTATCCACCCTAAACTGCAATTCTGGGTGCGTCTTTAAGGTATCTGAAGAAAGCTGAAAATCATTGATTTCTTCTTTTATATCGAATAGTGATATTTCTTCTTCAAGCCAATGTGGCTTAAACGAATACCCTTCAAAATTAAAAATACTATCAAGCTTTACTTCATAGTTGTACACCATATCATCTACCTTTTTTAGTTTTAGTAGAGAAGACATTGATGCACTTTTTTTATAACCGGTTTTAGAAAATAATAAATATCCCAAAGAATCTGCCTCTACCTCGGCATCTCTAGAATGATCCAACATATCTATGTTAAGCTCATCTAATAATGAAAGTCCGGCTTTGGTTTGACCATACCTGCGACTTTTAATTTCTCTCACTTTTTTACGTGTTTCTTTCGAATTTAGATCTATTACTCTTTTGGTCACACGCTTTAATGAATGTTGCAATAGCTGATGTGCTATTTCATGGCACAATACAAAAGCCAATTCGTCTTCACTTTCAAAATTGGTAAACAATCCCAGGTTTACTTCAAAAGTACCATCGCCATAACTTCCTGCATTGGGTACCATAGAGTTTCGTACGAAAAAGTAAAAATCTTCAGCATTTATCTGAGGATTTGCTACATAAATCTTTTTTAAAACCGAAGAAAGATGATCATCAAGCTCTTTGCTGAAAAAATAAGCACTGTCTTCGATGGCTTCAACCATCTTTTCATCACGTTTTTTGAACGCTTTTTTAATTTTTGAAGAAAATTTTCCTTCGATAGCATCTATACGAGCTTTATTCACATTATGTAAATAGACTTTTAATGCCGCTATATTTTCGGGTATATAATTATTAGAAGGATTCTCTTGTGCCTGTGTTTGCACAAAAGAAAGCCATACTATGATAATAGTAACGTATATTTTTTTCAAGCTCATGATTTTTGCGGGGAAGGCCACAAAGATAGTTATTCAGTTATAAAATGCAAATGAACAGACTTTTTCTGCTATCAAAAACATTTCAAACATGAGCTTATTGCTCCAAAATCTTAATCATTTTAAACGATTTCAGTAAATGAAACAAACCTGGAAGAATAACCGAACCTCCTATGATAAGTGAGATTCCCAAGACTTTTATAACACTATCCGGGGCTATATTTTCCAAAAGACTTATGCTTGAGGTTTGAGTTATAATAATGTCGGGAAAATGAGAAACCAATGCCGCTAATAGTATCAGGAATACCTGTAAACCAGCAAAGAACCGACTTAACACCCTTCTCCCTTTTTTTATGGTAACTCTAAGCGGCATTAACAATACCCCAGAAAATAACATTAAGGAGACTGCAAAACCATTATGAAGAAAATCTCTCACAAACACATAGTCAAAAAGATATCCATAAATAAACGTTACTAACCCAACAATAAAAACCACAACCGTAGCAATACCTGCTTTGCGTATGTATATTTTTGACACTTCTTTTTCAGATTCTCCGATTAGCAACACGGCCGATAAGAATGCGCAAAGTGCGGCAAAAAACAAGCCTACCAGCACACTAAAAACATTAAACCAAGGCCTCACAAAAGCTTCATAAAAGGTTAAACTACTAATATCTTCGACAACTTTAATTTCACCACTTATTAATGCTCCAAAGACCATCCCCAAAAAGACCGGAGTAACTAAACTTGATATCTTAAACATACTATCGTAAAGTTTTTGTGATTTGTCGATTACGGCATCATAATGCCTAAAAACAAAGGCCACCCCACGTAAAGTCACACCTAATAAAACAATGGTTAAAGGAATGTGCAGATGTACCACCATGATATTATAATAAGCAGGAAAAGCAATCCAAAGAATAACTATTAGAATAATAATCCAAATATGGTTGGCCTCCCAAACAGGCCCCATTACTCTATAAATGGTTTTTTTGGTAATTTTTTGATTTTCTTCTGAAGAAAACAACTCTACAATTCCAGCTCCATAGTCGGCCCCGCCTAATACTACGTACAGATACAATGAAAACATCAGAAAAAATAAAACAACATACAACATACTTATTGACTTGAATGGTTTAAAACTTTTATTTGTCGCAACATAAGCCAGGTAACGGCTACAGAAAGAGTAAGATATACCACAATATACGTATAAAAACTAACCACTATCCCGGGCATTGGAGTAACTGCATCTTTGGTTCTCATAATTTTATGAATAATCCAGGGTTGTCTACCCACCTCGGTTACAATCCAACCAGCTTCCAGGGCTATAAATCCCATTGGAGCAAGTAACACGAACAAAAGCCAATATTTATTATTATTCAGCCATTTTTTACGTTTTAATGATACAAAATACAGTATTCCGGCAAGAAGCAATATAGAACCAATCCCCACCATAACTTGAAAGGCATAATGTACCATGGCTACATTGGGTCGTTCATCTTCTGGAAAGTCATTAAGTCCTTTTACTTCTGCATCAAAATCGCCAAATGCAAGAAAAGACAACATCCCAGGAAGTGCTATTTTATAAGTAACCTCCTGTTTTTTGTTATCCACCAAACCTCCGATATACAAGGGTGCTCCTTTTTCTGTATTATAATGTGCCTCCATAGCTGCCAGTTTTACAGGCTGTCTTTTGGCTATATCTTTTGCTGAAATATCGCCACTAATAGGTTGTAATATTGCAGCTATTGCACCAAAGGTAATGGCAATTTTAAATGCTTTTCTATGTAGTTCAACCCTACGTTTTTTATACACTTGATATGCATGAATACCGGCAACAGCAAACCCAGTCGCCGTAAAAGCTGCCAAAGTCATATGTAATGCCTGTGTGAACCATGCAGGGTTAAGCATAGCCTTAACAGGATCAATGTTTAAAAATTCACCATTTATGTAATCAAATCCAGTGGGAGAATTCATCCACCCATTGGCTGCTACAACCAAAATACCCGATGCCACTCCCGATAGTCCAATTATAATACCCGTTACCCAATGAAACTTTTCTGGTAACTTATTCCACCCATATAGGTAAAAACCCAAGGCTATTGCCTCTACAAAAAAAGCAGCCCCCTCTAAAGAAAAAGGCATACCAATAATAGGACCGGCATGTTTCATAAATTCTGGCCATAATAAACCTAACTCAAAGGATAAAGCAGTTCCCGAAACAGCTCCGGTAACAAAAAATATTGCAACTCCTTTTTGCCAGGACTTTGTCAAAGTTAAATACGTTTGATCTCGTGTCTTCAACCATTTGTAGTGAGATACTACCATAAAAAAAGGCATAACCATACCAATACATGCAAAAACAATATGAAAAATAAGTGTAAATGCCATTTGGAGTCTTGCCGCATCAAGGTTTTCCATAGATAAAATTTAGAGAAGAAATTGGTTTCCAATTAACGATATAAAGATACAATCCAACACTGACTTAATTAATAAACAACAAGCACTATTTTTATCAAAAAACTTGAATCGACATAAAAAAAACCGCTAACGATATTGATCATTAGCGGTTTTGTAAAAAAGCTATAATATTTTTTATTACTTCACCAATTTAATTACCTCTGAAGTATTATTCGAAATCACTCTAATCATATAAATCCCTTTTGGTAATTCTGAGGTATCTATAGTTAAAGTACTTGTCTTCATTTCTTGGTTTGGAATAAGTTTTGTTCTTTTTCCTGTGATATCGTACATAGCTACTCGAACAGGATTTTCAGAAACGTTTCCTGCAAAAGATAGTGTTAATGTATTACCAAATGGATTTGGATATGCTTTTACAACTGCATTAAATTCACTTAGCGTTTTAGCCCTAGCCCTACCCGAAGCTGGGCAATCACTTGGACAACTATCAAACCATTGATTGTCATACCATCCTTCAGCTGTTCTAAACAAGTCATCGGTTTGTGCCCCTGCATTATCATTAAATACAATACCTACTTCAACAGATTCGTCTATAGTATAAGCGTACCAAGGAGTACCAGCAATTGAATTCATAGACACCCCAGGCCAAGCAGGTGCTCCTGGAATTGCCGAATTTGAATTTTTATCATACACATAAATAAAGGCATTGTTCCACGAAGATGGTTTTTTAAAGTATACCTTGAAAGAAGTATCTATAATATCTCCCGGGCAATCCCCTGGGCATGTATTGGTCCATTGGTTATCATACCACCCTTCAGTTGTTCTAAACAAATCGTCGGTTTGTGCTCCCCCATTATCATTAAATACAATACCAACTTCTACGGTTTGATCTACGATATATTTAAACCAAGGTGAAGTTCCTTCTTGTTGCATTTCGACTCCGGGCCATGCCGGGAACCCAGGGATAGCTGCATTAGAATTTTTATCATATAGGTATACATAGGCAGCATTCCAACCGCTTGGTTTTTTAAAATGCACATCAAAAGAAGTATCTATAATATCTCCAGGACACTCATTGGGACACTCGTTGAACCATTGACTATCATACCAACCTGCTGCCGCTCTGGTAAGGTCATCGGTTTGATCTGCACCATTATCGTTAAAAACAATTCCCACCTGTACATTTTGATCTACATTATATTTATACCAAGGAGACGTTCCCTCTTGTTGCATTACAGCTCCCGGCCACGCTGGGAATCCCGGTAAAGGTTCTCCTGTATTTTGATTAAACAAATACACGTAAGCAGAAGACCAACTTGATGGTTTTTTGAAATAAATATCAAAAGGTGCACCGTCACTTATAGCATAATCTCTAGTAATTACTGAAGATTCATTGCCTTCAGAATCTATAGCAATTGCCTTGACCGTTGCAGTAGCATCTACCGTGAAGGCGCTAGTGTATGGTATACTTGTAGCAGACGGGGTAGAACTATCTGTAGTATAGTAAATATTTACCGCAGCTCCCTGAACAGTAGATGAGGCTGTCATTTCAACACTTATTGCCCCATTATATGATCCCGAAGCTGGATTAACAGATAAGCTTACCGAATCAGAAATATTTAACGGTTCTCCAATTAATACTAGTCCGAAAGTAGTTCCAAAAGAAATAGTGCCGTTGGAAACGGTCGCAGTAAGATCTGAAAAGTAATCTTTAAGCTCGGTCCCATCGGGCCACATACCAAAAACATTAATTGCTCCGGCAAAATCTCCATCTTGTCCTTGTAGCACTAATACTTTATCACTTTCGCCATTGCGATTATACTCTCTTTTGAAAATATATGGAGAATCACTTAGTTTTTGGTGCGATCCTGCTCCAACTGAAGTATGCTCTCTTCTAAATGTTCCTAATTTTCTCCAATGAAACAACATTGCTTCATCAATAGAATCCCAGTTCATATCTCCTCGATACCCGGCATCAACATAGGTTTGTGAATCAAAAAATTGTCTTCCGGACTCATCTCCATAATAAATTTGCACACCTCCAGGGGAAAGTAATAATGTTGTTCCGCCATAAAACATGTTCCCAGTATAAAACTCACTAAAATCATGAGATCTTAAATAGCTAATCATATTATATTCACCATTGGTGCCAAAGCCTCCATCCTGATTAAGCTTTTCTGCAAAAGAGCTAAAAATTGCTTCCTGCCCCATTTCGGTATATGCTCTCTTAGGAGACTGGAAGTTAATCATACTATTGAATTTACTCACCGTAAAATCTTCTGGCAAGGGATCACTTGCATTTTCTTTAATATTAAGTCCAGAATCTTCTCCCGTCATATAAAAGTCAAGATCATCGAGCTTCTTTGTTGGGTTATTCTGTTTCCACTCTCTTAATGCCAGAACTGCTTCATCTTTAAGGTCTCTCCATGCATCTGCTCTAACATGGCGCTCTGTATCTACTCTGAAACCATCAATACCATACTCTCTTACCCAATCGGTCAACCACTTAATTAAATAATATCTGGGTGTTCTAGGTTTACCCGTTCTCGCAAAGTATGCATTTAATTCATCCAATTCTTGTTGTCTTCTTCCTTCGGTATCCCATTTATCTAATAACCATTGTGGAAGAGCAACTTCATTAAAAGATTCTGTTCTCACATCGGGTAATCCATATAGAGGAGTCGAATAATCGTCACATGGCAATTCTCCATTATTAGGTTTGCCGTCTTCCTGACACTGCAATCGAACCCAATCATTTGGATAATCTTCATCGACAAACTCAAGATTACCATTTACTTCTTTGTAGGTACGATAACCTGTATGATTCATCACGATATCTACAAGTATTCTTATCCCATGATTGTGTGCTTCATCGATAAACTCTTCAAACTGCTCTGCCGTCGTAAAGTTAGGATCAAATGCCGTCCAATCATTGGTATGATAACCGTGATATGGGTAATCTCTAAATGTAGGATCATTGGCAGGGGGATTGTTAAAACCATGTCTGTTTTCTACTACCGGAGTCACCCAGATTGCACTTACACCAAGTTCATCAAAGTATCCCTCCCTGATCTTTTGTGTAACACCGGGTATATCGCCTCCATGAAAATCTAATTCGTTATTTCTACTATTTTGTTGGCGATCAAAACTGGTATCGTTTGTTGGATCTCCATTATTAAATCGATCGGTAATAAGGAAATAAATTGTCACATTATCCCAAGAAAAAGGTAAATTCCTAAGGGATTGCGCGTTCATTACATTTGGGAGTAATAAGCATAACAGCATCCCAAAATAGAGTAAGCGTTTTTTCATAATTAATGTTTTTAGTTTGTGTGTTTGTAATACATCGTTTGAAAAATTGTGTTTTTGATAATTCTCAAACGATGTATTAAATATTTCTAAAAAAAATTGGGTTTCAAACAACGCCAAGCACATCAATTTTTCGCGAAAACGTTTGAGTGTTGATATTTTATATTCTTTTATGTTAAAACCGTAATGAGTTAGCAAAAAACGGAAGGTTTTTTAGCAAACTATATGATTTAATTTAGTTCATTTTGAAGCCCCTGGAAGTATCGTTTATTAAATTCAAAAAAATTCAAGTAAACGTTAGAGATTATATCCTGTTAAAGTATTTTATTACTTTATATTTTTATTTAAATGATTTACCTATATTTGCACCCTCTTAAAAAGAGATTATAGCTACGGGGTGTAGCGTAGCCCGGTTATCGCGCCGCGTTTGGGACGCGGAGGTCGCAGGTTCGAATCCTGCCACCCCGACGAACCTAGAAATAGGGAATATTAAAACACTGTTAACTGTATGGTTTTCAGTGTTTTTTGTTTTTTATGACATCAATTGAAATCATTTAATATCACAAAAAAGGTGTGCAATTCGGTGTGCACTTTTTCATTGAAATTGTTGTAGTTTTATAGGACTTTTTAGAAACGATTTGACTTTCGTCTTTGCAAGAATTATTGTTTAATTAAAGACGTTTAACATGCAGTCAAACAACACTTTCACAATTATTTTCTTTACCAGAAAATCACGAAGCAATCTGAAAATTTTAAATATTTACTGTCGCATAACAGTAAATGGAAAACGTTCAGAAATCAGTCTAAAAAGGAGCATATCGGTGTACAATTGGGACGTTTCTAAGGGTAAAGCTCGTGGCACTTCAACTAATATTAGAGTTTTAAACAATTATCTTGATAGTGTCTATACCAAATTGCTCAACTGTCACAAACAGCTTTTGGAAGAAAATAAAGTGATTTCTTCACATGCAATTAAATCACGTTTTCTTGGAAAAGATTCTGTCTCCAAAACTTTAAAAGAACTGATTGAGTATCATAATACAACTATGATTACTGTATTAAAACCAGGCACTATAAAGAACTACTTTACTACAGAAAAGTATTTGTTTACGTTTTTAGCGAAAAAGAAAAAGATAGACGATATTTTCCTAAAGCAATTGAATTATCAATTTATTATTGATTTTGAGCGATTTCTTAGAGGTGCAAGAAGCAAGAAAAAGCAACTGATGTTATCTAATAATGGTGTTATGAAACATCTGGAACGTTTTAAAAAGATGGTTAATCTAGCAATTAAACTTGAATGGATAACCAAGAATCCTTTTCAACAATTTCAATTGAAGTTTGATAAATATGATAGGGAATACTTGACGGAAAGAGAACTTTCTATGTTAGAGAACACCAGTTTTAAGAATAAAAGATTAGAAAAAATCAAGGATTGCTTCCTTTTTTCTTGTTATACTGGGTTATCCTATATCGATGCAAAAGAACTTACTCTTAACCAAATAACAAAAGGCATTGACAGTAATTATTGGATATTTACTAAACGAGAAAAAACCAATGAAACAATTAAAGTTCCTTTATTGCCTAAAGCTCTAATAATTCTAGATAAGTATAAATATAATGTAAGCGATTTTTTACTTCCAATACCTTCGAATCAGAAAATAAACTCTTACCTAAAGGAAATCATGAAAGATTGTGGTATTTATAAGAATATTACATTTCATGTAGCCAGACACACATTTGCAACTACAGTAATGCTTTCTAATGGTGTTCCTATTGAAACCGTATCAAAACTTTTAGGGCATACTAAATTATCCACTACTCAAATCTATGCAAGGGTTGTAGAATCAAAAATTAGTGAAGATATCAGCAATTTATTGGAACGATTTAAGGCTCAAGAGAAAACAAAGAAAACGTTTTTAAAGTGATGGATTCAGAGGCTGGGTATCATTGATACCTTTCTATTAGTTCTAAGTTAGCGCGAGGAGAATCCATCACTTTAAAAATGAAACAAACGAGCCTTAAAGCGAGTGCGTTAGCTTTTTTCAAAACGTATCAAAACAATTCAAATTTTCATTTTTTCATAAAAAATTCCCTGATTTTACTGGGCTGAGAGCATTTTTTAGTAAAAAATGAAATTCTTGTAATTTTTAAATTGGTTGTAAAGTTTAAAATAAACCAAAATGAAGCAATTATAATAGACTGGTAACTTTTTCACGGAAAAATTCCCCAATTTTATTGAGTTCAGCGCATTTTTCCGTGAAAAATGTTTCTTTATGATTAGTTTTATAACATATAATCACCACTAATCCAAAGGGTTATGAAACAGTAACATCGCGTAGCGTGTTACCCTCTTGCTTTTCCTATTACATTTGTTTCACAAATTCTATAGTAAAACTATAAACGTTATAGAAGGCTGTGAGAATATATACTTTAGATTCTCTATATTTAAGTGTAAATTTATGTAATGAAAAAAAGATTGAAAAATATTTACCTCAAAAATAAAGTGAATGATTGATTTTTCGGATAAAGGGAAAGATAAGCAGCAATACTAGAACACTAAGATTTACCAACATTACAATATGGATAGTAATAGCACTATTAATTTACTTAAGATAACTCACCTAATTCTTATTGTTTTTGGGTTTCTGCTATTACTTTCTTTATGGATAAAACAAAATAATAATTCAAAAAGTAATACAAAGTCCTCGTTACCCATACTATTTATGTCACTCGCTATATTAATGTGGATCGCCATTGAACTAGCACGTTTTTTATTTGAAAATACTTTGGTAAACTCAGGTATTGACAAAGAGCACCAAAAATGGCTTTTTATTAGTATTTTCTCTACCTTCAATAATACATTTATACTTGCAGCCGTTCCTTTTTTTAAGGATGTATTAGACAATTCAAAGTTTAAATTTTTCAAGTTTTTAAAATGGGAACATTGGACACTATTGATTTTCATAGTGAATACCCTTATCGTACTTCTATATATTGTTTTCTGGATGTTTCAAATTCAATTAGGTAGTACTTTAGTACCTTTTCTAGATCACATATATTCACTCATCGCAATCTCTTTTTTCTTATATGGAGCCATTCATGCTTTAAAACGAAGCAAAAACTTTGGTACAACTGGTGTAGCGATATTTATAATGGTTGCCTTCATTCTTATCATAGTTCAGTACATCGTATTCCCTGCCTATTCAATTAGTCAGAACTATCGATTTATTTCGCTTTATACTTCACATATAATGATTATTATCTTCATGTTGCTTGCTGTTATGGCTATGCATCACTTCAAAATGCAACAAGCATTAAAGCATGAAAATGATGCAGTAAGAAGTACAAACGAGGCACTACAATCTAAAATATTGGCTCTTGATAAACGTGATAGGATGCCTGATGTAAATGAATCGTTAGGTTATAGTAGGTATTTAGAATTTTATAAAAAAGATAAAAGTTTGGTGATCGAGCTAACCATGTTGGACAAAGGAATTGTAAAGTTTCCTATTTATTGTTCCGTGGTAAATAGAGAATACAAAGATTTACTTCGTTTTGCAGTTTATAAGAAAAAAGGAGAAACTATAAAAGCTTACAGTGGTACACATCCAGGATTTGGTGATATATATAAATCTATATTAGATATTCGAAAACGTTTCATAAATAAACATCTCGATAATGCTGGATATAAAACTTTGAAGGCAAATGAACTTATCGTTCAACGAATAAAGGGCTCTGGATTATATGAATTGGATTGTCTTGAAAAGAATATTGAAATAGATATTTCTAGCTTATTAGAAGTTAAAGAACTTACCGAAATATTGAGAATACTATCTTAAGCTCTCACAACTTTAATTTTTCAATAGTCTAATTATCAGATTTTTATACCTGAAATGCTCCTGAAAAAATAATAGAGTTCATGAAATCTGCTTTTCTATTCGGTTATCAGTTAAGATCTTTGCTTCATGAAAGAAAAGCGGTTTCACAAATTCTTAAAGATTTTTGGATCAGGTGTGCTGTTAATGTGCTGCTGCATGAAACTATCCGCTCAGGTTGATCTAAAAATGAAATTGGAAGCGGAATTTTTAAATGAACCCATATCAGTCGATGGCTTACTCGATGAACCCATTTGGAAAAAAGCAGAAAAAACAACCACTTTTTATATGAATTTTCCAAAAAGCGGAATTGCAACTCCAGATTCCATTCAAACCCAAGTGCAAGTTGCTTACACAACCTCTACTTTATATATAAGTGCCATTTGCTATGGTAAACTTCAAAACGGAGTATTCTCGCTTAAAAGAGACGATCCCGTCTTTTGGGAAGGCGATATCTTTGGTGTAGTGTTAGATCCTATTAACACCAAGAATAGCGCTTACCTATTTGCCACTAACCCAAAGGGCGTTCAAGCCGATGCTATTATGGATAATCAGAATATTGGCCGTAATTCCACGCTGACAAGAGTACTCAATACCTCTTGGAATACCATTTGGCAGTCTGCAACCCAAATTAATGATACAAACTGGACAATGGAAATAGCTATTCCTTTTAAAGTGCTACGGTATACCAATACTGGTGAATGGGGGCTTAATTTTTTTAGAAGGGACGTTCGTACTAACACAAACCATACTTGGGCACCTGTGCCAGTGCAATTTCAGGAAATGCATCTAGATTATACTGGAAGGTTAAGATGGCCTATACCAATTAAGAAATCAAAATTCAATTTTGCTATAAGCCCATATACTTTGGTTAGAAACTCTAAGAATTACCAATCTGATAATAGTAGTGAAACAACATTTGATTTTGGAGGTAATATACGCATGGGCATTAGTAAAGGACTCAACCTTGATATTACCATTAATCCAGATTTTTCGCAGGTAGATGTCGATAGACAAGTAACTAACCTAACAACCGTTAACATACGATTTCCCGAACAACGATTATTTTTCCTTGAAAACAGTGACATCTTTTCCAATTTCGGTATTCCACCCATGCGTCCTTTTTTTTCCCGCCGTGTAGGATTAGACAGTGATAATAACCCGATACCAATTCAATTCGGTGCGCGATTGAGTGGTTCTGTAAATAAAAATTTACGGATTGGGGTGATGAATGTACAAACCGATAGATCTGAAAATCAAGCTTCTACAAATTATACGTCCCTTGCTGCTAATCAGAGGGTTTTAAAACAATTTCTGCTGAAAGGATATCTTCATAATATTCAGGCAACAGATACAGAAAATGTAGCCGACGAAGACGAGTTCAATCGCGTTGGCGGGCTTGAACTAGACTACCGTTCTAAAGACGGTAAGTATAGAGGATCTTGGGGTTATGGTTTATCTGATACACCTGAGGTAAATACCAAAAACGGTTTTCATAAAATGGAATTAGCTTATAATGGTAGAAATCTAAATTTTTTCACAGATATAGCTGGAGTGGGAAACAATTATATTAATAGAATAGGTTTCTTTCCTAGAAATTTCCATGTAGATGCTGTTAGGGATACAACCATTCGCTTAGGTTTTGATCACTTCTATACGCGACTCAATTACATCATATACCCTAAGAATAGAAAAATCAACTTTCATAACCTTGGTGTAAGACAAATTTATACTGTTACAAAAGACGGTAGGCCTTTTAGATATGAGTGGATTCCCAATTATACCATACAATGGAAGAATACCAACAAACTGGATATTTCCTATAATGTTATGCGTCCACAATTATTGTTTCCATTTGCTTTTACCGATGGTGAACCGTTACCATCAGGTTTTTATCATTACAATTTTGGTAGTGTCTCGTATTCATCGGACAGGCGAAAGAATTTAATTTATACACTTGGATTACAGAATGGTGGATTTTATAATGGAACACGAACGCAATATCGTTTAGACTTAACCTATCGTATTAAACCATGGGGTGTATATGCTATGAATACTTCCTTGGATGATCTTAAATTTCCTGAACCCTATGGAAGTGCAAAGTACTGGCTTATTGGTAACAAAACAGAAATAAGCTTTTCCAAAAAATTATTTTGGACAACCTTTATACAGTATAACACCCAACGAGACAATTTTAACATTAACTCACGATTTCAATGGCAAATTAATGCCCTATCGAATCTATTTATAGTGTATACTGATAATTATTCTGTAAATACTTGGGAAAAGAAAAACAAATCACTCGTTATCAAACTAAACTATTGGTTAGACTTATAATTTAATAAAATGTAATAACTATGAAATTTATCTATCTTATTTTGAGCATCTTTTTGGGTTTCAATTCTTGTCAGTCCCAAATTCCTGTAGCTACAGAACTCCATCCTAAGATTTACCTTATTAATAATCAATATTTCTATTCAGAAAAAGTAGGCACATACCTCATTGAATTAGATGATAAAATTTTACTTTTTGATATTCCAACACATACAAAAGAAGTCGAAGAGTTTATTAAATCTTTCAAAAAACCTGCCTTTGCAATACTATCACATGGCTCATGCGGAATATCAGACGGAACGAAATGGCAAAAGGAAATAGGACTAAAAGTCTATGCTCATAAAGCAGATATAAATCACCCTTGGCTTAGAATGAAACCCGATGTGTTTTTTACCGAAATGCCTGAATTTGGAAAAGACATAGAAGTCATTCATACGCCTGGACACAGTGCGGGAGCAATTTGTGTATTAGAGAAATCGTCGAAATCTTTATTTACGGGAGACACCTTCTATGGTGACAAGAACGGAGAGATTAAAGATTTTACCCAAGAACGTTCAGAAGATTATGAAAACCCTATAGATAGAATTGAAAGTTGTAAAAAGCTATTAAAATATGATTTTGAAAATGTATATCCTTTTCACTATCAAGCTATAATAGGTAATGCCAAAGAAAAATTAGCAGCATATTTAAATAGATAAATGTATAGTAGGGTATAAATAATGAGTGTATGATATTCAAGAAACCAGAAAATATAAAACTTTCATTGCTACAATTACCCTGTTATGATATAATTTCCGAAGCTATTTTTTAAAATTATCAAATATTTTCAAACTTATAACGGCTATATAAAAAAGTATAATTTATTTCATATTTTTTTATATGAAATTGTATATTTGCCCACCGTAAAGGCAAATTAAATTTGTTTTTAAATCGTTCTTTTTGATTTTAGTGTGCAATTAGGTGAACACATATAGTTAAAAGTATTTAATATATTAAAAAACAAGGGGTTACAGAATTTTAATTAATCCTGCCACCCCGACCAACAAAATCCAATCACGAAAGTGGTTGGATTTTTTATTTGATGCAGCTTTAAAACGAAATACCACTCCGCAAAGTCACCTGACTTTGAGCAATCATTATGTTCTCTTTTTATTTATTCTACACCTATTTTTCTGTTTATTTTTAGGTGGTTTACGTTTGTCTTTGATTGTTCTGCAAAGTCATCTGACTTTGCAGAACGAGTATATTGCTTTTTTAAAATTTTGAAAGGCTTTATCAAAAATTGACGCTACCGAGTTAAAACTTAGCACTTCCCGAGGATGCTATGGGCCGTTTTAACCTTCTTGAGGGCCATTTTTACGAAGTGTTAGACTTTAATAGCCTTAAACAGAGAACATCTTGCCTAAATTTTAATTGCTTAGGTCTAATTTTGAGCCATTACGACTCAATTTTTAACGCCCCGGGTCCAAATTTAATCGTATTGAGTCTAATAGAAGTCCTTTTTGGCCCAACAGAAGATCTTTCTGGCCCAACGCATTACAGGCATCCTTGATATCTGGCCTTGTCCCACAAAAAATGAAGGGGACCGTTGTTTCCGATCCTCGCCGCTGGTATAAAACTTAACCGTAAATGAAAAAACTTTACTCTTATAAAACCAATGGTCTATCCGGCTTCAGACCATCACTCCATTGCACATACTTTCTATTGTATAGCCCCTTGTTAGAAACAAAGGCGGAGTTTTAGTACAAGACCCAAGATAAAAAGTGCCCATATCGGCCGATGCTTGGGATGGCACTCATAAAGGCACTCTGGTTCCCGTGGATTCCTATGTATGTGTCATAGACTATAACGAACCGGGGCTGGGTCACGAGACAAAAATGATATATATTATTATTGATTACTCTTTTTGCTTCTTTAATGGTCGGTGGTAATAACAAAAGAAATTAAGAGGTTCAAGATTTTATCAATACCGAATGATATAATAAGCATAAAAGAGTTCGATTTCAGAAAATGATGTCTTTTTATTTACGATCTCAGGAAAGATATATAGACATGGCTTTACAATAGCCAACCTGATTTTGAGGACTTATTGGCAAGGATCAAAGCGTATAACTGGAAAATGATAATCTCTTTATTTTTTTGGAGTTTCCATGGGAAATCATAACTCAGACAATAGTTATATCTAACTTTGGCAGGCTTATTTTTATCTATTTGAACCAACATAAGTTTATATTCTTTCTAGTTTTCCTTTAGTACTTTATGAAATAAATCGGCCAACCGTATTTCTATATAGGTAATGATTTTATCTTCTGGTTTTTCTTTAAGGTACATTGTGTAGATTTTCTTGATATAATGCCCCTTCATTTTCTTTAATTCCCCCTGCGGTTTACGGATATCTTCTGGAGTTAATTTCCATTTTTTGATAGAAAATAACATAGTGGTATGGGCATCAAATTTTTTCTCAATAACAATAAGGGCTTCAATATCTTCAGGTTTTTTATACGTATTAACCTTTGCCTTTAATATGGTATATTCTTGTTGTATTTCAGAATTCACTGCTTCTCCTTCCTTAATTAATTTTAAATAGGCCTCATAAATCCAGGCGTCATATTTGTCAAGAAAATCTTCATAGAAAAATAATGTCTTTAAATACTCCAATGCTGCGCTTTTATAGAACTTTTTATGGCTTTTTTCAGATTTTTTAACGGCTCTGGCTAGCAGTCGCAATTCGTCCTTTTTTTGCTGTACCATTGCATCGGCTTCTTTTTCTTTGGCTATGGCTTTTAATTGTGGAGTAATCTCCCACGGAGTTCCTTCAAAAGTGCGTTTCCGGTATGAAAAACGTAACCAGGCATTATCTTTTCTATTAAAATTCAGTTTTTTAATCCCAAATCGATAATTGTATCCAAATGTGGTTGTTAGCTCACTTAAATGATCAGTGGTTGTTCCGCTTCTAAACAGTTGGATTGCGCTTACACTAAAATTATGACGTTCTTTTAAAACATAACTCAAATTGATCCGGGCATTTGCCACCTGTGTTTTTCCGGTAGTGCTTTGAGATTTGTTATACGATAATCCAAGGCGCGTACTTAGTTTCTTTTCAAAGAATCGTTTACCAACACCAAGATTCGGTCCCCAGGTAGTTGCATTTTCTCTACCTATAATATTATAGGTCCCATTGATTGCTGTATTAATACTAAGGTTATGCTCTGTAAAATTAATGCTATGTGTTACATTGATATTATGGAAACTAGAGGCATCCCCAACTCGCACAATGCCCCCTTGCTCATTGGCAGCATCATTTAATGCATAATTAAAACTTAGGTTTTGTCTGGATGACTTCTTATTTGATAAGATGTAGTTGATGTTTGCATTCGCGCTTTGGGATAACTGTCTAAAATCCAGGTTTTCTAATTCTTCATCTAGTAGATCTGCATCATTAATCTCATCAAACTGGTTGGGTTTTATATTGGTAAAGGTAGAAAAGTTGGAATATGAGCCTGCAATAGTCAATCGCTCTGTAAGATTTAAAGTAGCATTCACTGCACCTACTGTTCTATTGGTGCTATTGGCTTTTAGGTTATCCAAATCATCGCGTTGGTACCCAAAATTTACTACCAGCGTGAGTTTATCTTTAAAAAATGTATTGGAAGCATCTACGGTAATGTTTTCAAAATCGTTGTTAAAAAAATAGGCTCCCAGCGTTTCGTATCCAGGATCTACGCGTTCGTAAGAAAGACCAACACTAGTTCTTCCTGCTGTATAGCCAAATCTTGTTTTTATGGCATTATAGTATTCTGTAGAGGCGCGATTGTTAAATAATGAACCTAAAGGCGAAGTACCGGGATTGTTTACTTCTTCTGCGCGTAAGTCTTTGGTAATTGCCGTAACGGCATATTCTGCCTGTAGGGTATAGTTTTTTGCTAATTTAGCTTCTCCTAATATACTTACTGCCAAATTCTCTTGAGGGAGTACTCCTTTTGCTTCTGGAATAGCATCAATAGAGTTTTGATTGTCTTTGGCATAAAAACCAATCAATCCTATTTTAAACTTTTCTTTTTCAAAGGCTGTTTTAAGACCGTATCCCATTCTACTAAAGCCAGGTACCGTACGCTCATCTCCATCATCGGGAGTTGCTCTTAATAATTCTCCTGCCATTGCACTTATTTTAAATGCTCCCGGTGGAGTTATATCTACTCCCCCTCCAGTAAACTGGTGCCCATTCAACGTGTATGTAGAGAATGTCATTGCAACATTACCAATATGTCCTGTTATCCATTTATATTTTGGGTGTAAACTAATACGATTGAAATTAAAAGGTAACGCATAATCCAGATTTTCTCCTTGATTGGTAAAACTATACGATGCTGGGATTGCAAAACCATAAATGCTCACATTTAGATTTCCTCTTAAAAAATAAGTAAAAGGTTCTCGGTTACTGTTTTGATTTGAGTTATAATATACCCCACTAGCCGATACTTCACCACTCACCTTAATGGGCTTAGCTTTACCTACACTCTCAAAATCAATGTTTTGAGCGGTAGCTAATGTAGAAACAAACATAAAAAACAGTAGGGTATAGTTTTTCAATACCTTGTAATTTTTCCGTTATTTTTTTAAAAAGAGAAATAAAATTGCTATTCATACATATCAAAATGAGCTGTAGCTCACCAAAAAAGATTTAAGATTTTGTATATACGTCTGTAAAAACTTTTCCTGCTTCTGTATCTTCTATAATCAGTTTTCCTTCAGACAACATAAAGGTGGTCGTATAGGTTTCTATATCATCAGCAAAAGTCCCTGAATACGTACCATCATCGTTTTTAGTCCAGGTTCCCACTCCTTTTACGAGGTCACATTGCGAATTAGCACCATCCTTATAAAAATTATCTTCTGAAGTATTGTCTAAATTGAAAACATAATTTCCTCTTTTTTCACAATCGCTTAGTGCAACCTCCTGGCCGTCTTCTAGAGATTGTGTATAGTTCCAGGTCCCTACAATTGGATCTTCTTCTATTACAATTTCATTACTCTCTGAAAAACCTCCGTTTTGATCTTGTGCAATCACCTTAAAAGTAATCGGAAATACTAAATCCAAATGATCTCGGGTAATAAACGTATATTTCAAACGCTCTATGTTTTCTTTTAAGGTTATAGCGTTTGCTTTAATATCATAAGTTACAACATCTCCATCTGGATCTGTAGCAGCATTCCAGATAAAATCTATGGAGGAACTAGCATTTCGATTTGCTATTTCAAGGATTACTGCTGAAGGTTTATTATTAACTTCGTCATTGTCATCATCACTACCACAAGAAATTGATAATGCACTTAAAAATACGGTGGTTACTAAAATTGCTTTTTTCATAGTTTTAAAAAATTAGGTTTGTAAATATTTGTTATTGTTTTTTGTT